>JBBWZQ010000141.1:0-3054 GCA_039649115.1 Micromonosporaceae bacterium
GCGCTGCTCGCCGCGACGCTGCGCCTGGTCGGCCTGGACGTGCGGGTGGCCACCGGCGGGCACGAGGCGCTCGTGCTGGCCCAGGCGTTCCAGCCGGACCTGATGGTGCTCGACGTGATGCTGCCGGACATCGACGGCTTCGAGGTGGCCCGGCAGTTGCGCGCGGCCGGCCGGACGGTGCGGGTGCTGTTCCTCACCGCCCGCGACTCGGTCGAGGACCGGATCTCCGGCCTCACCGCCGGCGGCGACGACTACGTGTCCAAGCCGTTCAGCCTCGAAGAGGTGGTGCTGCGCATCCGGGCCGTGCTGCGCCGTGGCCAGCCGGACGACGGGCTGGGCGGCAGTTCGCTGCTGCGGTACGCGGACCTGGAGATGGACGAGGACGCGCACGAGGTGCGCCGGGCCGGCCGGCTGGTGGACCTGTCGCCGACCGAGTTCAACCTGCTGCGGTACCTGCTGACCAACGCCGGCCGGGTGGTCAGCAAGGCGCAGATCCTCGACCGCGTGTGGCGGTACGACTTCGGTGGGGACGGCCGGATCGTGGAGTCCTATGTGTACTACCTGCGCAAGAAGGTAGACCAGAGCGCACCACACCTGATCCACACGGTTCGCGGCGTCGGGTACGCGCTGCGCCTGCCCCGCGCGGGCGATGTCTGAGCGGCGCCGGCCGCGCCGGCCCCGGCTGGGACGCTGGCGGGAGTGGACGCTGCGGACCCGGTTGGTGATGGCCATCGCCGCGCTGGTCGCGGTCGGCCTCGTCATCACCGACGTCGCCGGCATGACCCTGCTGCACAAGCAGCTCATCGGCCAGGTGGACGACCGGATGCGCATCTTCGGCCGGGCACAGCGGTACCCGCCCGGCGACCCGTCGACGGGCCGCCCGGGCACGCCCGACATCGGACCGACGACCCTCTTCCTGCGCTACGACACGGCGGGGACGCGGCTGCCCTCCCCGGTCGCCGCCACGTCCGACGTGCCGTCCATGGGTGCCGCGGCGGACCTGCGGCGGCACGCGGACACGCAGCATCCGTACACTGTGGACGGTACGGCGGGTGGCAGCTGGCGGGTGGTCGTCACCACCGACCAGTCCGGCACCGGTTACTACGTGTTCGCGGTCTCGCTCGGGTACATCCAGGGCGTGGAAAGCCAGCTGCTCGTCATCGACGTGATGGTCAGCGCGCTGGTGCTGCTGCTCATCGCGCTCGCCGCCGCGACCGTGGTGCGGATCGGGCTGCGCCCGCTGACCCGGATGGAGGAGGCGGCCGCCGCCATCGCCGGCGGCGACCTGTCCCGGCGGGTGGCGGACGCCGATCCGCACACCGAGTCGGGGCGGCTGGGCACGGCGCTGAACGCGATGCTGGTGCGGATCGAGGCGGCGCTGGACGTCCGTACCGCCTCGGAGCGGCGGATGCGGCAGTTCCTCGCCGACGCCTCGCACGAGTTGCGTACCCCGCTGACGTCCATCCAGGGCTTCGCCGAGCTGTACCGGCGCGGCGGCGCACCGCCCGGCCCCGAACTGGACGAGGCGATGGGTCGCATCGAGGCCGAGGTGGGCCGGATGCGCCTGCTCGTCAGCGACCTGCTCCTGCTCGCCCGGATGGACGAGGAGCGCCCGCTGCTGCGCCACCCGGTCGACCTGCTGGAGGTGGCCGCGGGCACGGTACGCGACGCGCACGTCCGGGTACCCACCCGCTTCGTGCTGCTGGACGGGTTCGGTTCGCTGGAGCCGGTGACCGTACTGGCCGACGAGCCGCGGATCCGGCAGGTGGTGACGAACCTGCTGACCAACGCGCTGCAGTACACGCCGGACGACGCCCAGGTGGTGGTGCGCGTCGGCGAGGTACCGCAGGGCGGACCCGCACCGGTGGCGGCGGTCGGCCGGGAGCGCCCGCCCGGGCAGCCGTTCGCCGCGATCGAGGTGGCGGACAGCGGCCCGGGCATGTCCACCGTGGACGCGACGCGCGTGTTCGAGCGGCTGTACCGCGTGGACCAGAGCCGGGCACGCGGCAACGGCGGCACCGGCGGCGGCGCCGGGCTGGGCCTGTCGATCGTGGCCGCGATCGTCACCGCACACGGCGGCCGGGTGGAGTTGTGGACGGCACCCGGCGCGGGGGCCCGCTTCCGGGTCCTGCTCCCGGTCGGGTCCGGAAAATCCGAGCTGACAACTCCGAGCTGACAACTCCGAGCTGACTCCGAGGGAACCTGGGGTTGGCTCCGAGCACGGACCGTCAGGATTCGCGCCATGCGCTTCCGCCACCGACTGCCAACCAACCGACCGGCTCTCGTGGTGAACGTGGCCCTCGGCGCGCTGCTGCTCGCCGGCGGCGGCTGGGCGTACCAGACCGTGGCCGTGTCGAGCACGCCCAGCACCGGCACCGCCAACCTGCGCACCACCACGGTCACCACCGGCGCGGTCACCTCGACCGTCTCCGCGTCCGGCACCGTCGCCAGCGCGAGCACCGCCAATGCCAACTTCGTCACCGGTGGCACCGTCACCGAGGTCGACGTCGAGGTCGGCGATCTGGTCAAGAAGGGCCAGGTGCTGGCGAAGGTCGATCCGGCGGCGGCCAAGGAGACGCTGGCCACCGCGCAGGCGAACCTGCAGGCGGCGCAGGACGCGCTGACCCGGGCGCAGGCCTCCTCGACCTCCGACGCCGCGACCATCTCCAACGCCAAGGCGCAGGTCACCTCCGCCCAGGCCACGGTCGACTCGGACCAGCGGGCGGTCGACGGCACGGTCCTGACGGCGCCGATGGCCGGTACGGTGACCGCGGTCAACGGTTCGGTCGGCAACTCCTCCTCGGGCAGCTCGTCGTCCAGTTCCTCCTCGGGGGGCAACGCCACCGGCGGGAATTCGACGAGCAGCAGCGCGTCGTCATCGTCGTCGTCTTCGTCGTCATCCGGCTTCGCGCAGATCGCCGACCTGACCAGGATGCAGGCGTCGGCCAGCTTCGCCGAGTCCGACGCGACCAAGCTCAAGGCCGGCCAGATCGCGAACATCACCTGGTCGGCGCTGTCCAGCGCGACGGCGACGGGCAAGGTCGCCTCGATCTC
>JBBWZQ010000167.1:0-11746 GCA_039649115.1 Micromonosporaceae bacterium
GCCCCAGCGGGCCGGTCGTGGTCTCCACGCCCCGGGTGTGGCCGTGCTCGGGGTGGCCGGGGGTGAGCGACCCCCACTGCCGCAGTGCCTGCAGGTCTTCGAGGCTGAGACCGTAGCCGGACAGGTACAGCTGGATGTAGAGGGTCAGGCTGCTGTGCCCGGCGGAGAGCACGAAGCGGTCGCGGCCCGGCCAGAGCGGGTCCGTCGGGTCGTGCCGCATCACCTTGTGGAACAGCAGGTACGCCAGCGGGGCGAGACTCATGGCGGTGCCGGGATGCCCGTTGCCGGCTTTCTCGACGGCGTCCATGGCGAGGACGCGGACGGTGTCGACGGCCCGTTGGTCGATTTCGGACCAGTCCAGTTTGGTGTCGGTCACGGGCACTGCTCCCCTGTCATGTCGCGGGACCTATCACTCAGGACACTACCCATCGGCCGCGCGTGCGACGCGTGATCCCCCGGACAACGCCCGGTTGCCCGCGTGCTGTCCTACAGTCTGCGACAGGACGGTTTCGCCACCGTGTCCCATCGGCGAACGCCGGCTGGCCGACTCTCGCGCAAGTGCGGACCGCCCCATAGACTGCCGCGGATGGGAGCGCTTCCACCGGACCGCGAACGAGTCTTCGACGAGGAGGATCAGTGAAGTTCCTGTGCAGGATCGCGACCGCGCTGGTGGTGGCCGCGGTCGCGGCCGGCACCGCGGCCTGCGACACCTCCGCGAACACGCCACCGAGCCCGCGGCCACCCGGCCCCGGGCAGCAGGGTGGCCCGCCGCGCACCATGCCGACCGTGCAGCCGACGGTGGGCGCGCAGTGCAAGGCGGCCTGGGCGGGTGGCAGGCAGGTCGGCTTCCTGGACGCGGCCGCGGTCTACCTGGGCGGCATCGAACTGGGTACCGGCACGAAGGGCGTGGTGCTGGCGCACCAGGCGAACAGTGACACCTGCCAGTGGCTGCCGTTCGCCCGCCAGCTGGTGGCCGCCGGGTACCACGTGCTCGTCTTCGACTTCGCCGGATCCGGCGTCAGCGGCCCGCTCGCGAACGGCGACAGGCGGGACGACAACGTGGTGGCCGCCGCGGCCTACATGCACGGGCACGGCGTGATGAGCGTGGTACTGATCGGCGCGTCCATGGGCGGCAACGCGTCGCTCGTCGCGGCGACCAAGGTCAGCCCGCCGGTCGCCGGCGTGGTCAGCCTGTCCGCACCGGTCAGCTACGACGGCCTGGACGCGGGCGGGGCGGTGCGGAAGCTCTCGGTCCCGACCCTGTACATCGCCGGTTCCGGTGAGTCCACGTACGCCGACGCCGCCCGCTCGCTGTACGCGGCCACCCCCGGTGACACGAAGAAGCTGCTGCTGGGCAGCGGGGACCAGCACGGGGTCGCGCTGCTGGCGAAGGCGGAACCGGACGCGGCGAAGGTGCGCACCGCCATCCTCGACTTCCTGAAGGCGCACTCTCCGGTGTGACGCCCGGCACGCCGGCCGGGCCGCGGCAGGTCCGGCCGGCCTGCCGCGTACGCTGACTACCGTCATCCGCCGGGCCGGGTCCCGATCACCCTGCGAAGGAGTCCGGAGCATTGCGTACGCTCGCTGAGGCAACCGCGCCCGTGATCATCGAGCCGGGGCTGGCGAGGCCGGTCGCTCCGCTCACCGCGCAGCCCATTCCGGTGGCGGCACTGGCGGCCCACGCCGAACGCCGGCGGCTACCCGCGGTGGTCCTCGCGTACCTCGCGCTGACCAAGCCGCGCATCATCGAGCTCCTGCTCATCACGACGGTGCCGGCCATGTTCCTGGCCCGCGAACGGTTCTCCGGCATCGGGCTCACCCTCGTGGTCCTGGTCGGCGGCGCGCTGGCCGCGGGCGCCGCCAACGCGCTGAACTGCTACATCGACCGGGACATCGACCAGGTGATGCGGCGGACCTCGCGGCGCCCGCTGCCCACCCACACCGTGTCGCCGCGAGCGGCCCTCGTCTTCGGTCTCGTGCTGGCCGTGGTCTCGGTCGGCCTCATGGCCGCGTTCACCAACTGGCTCGCCACCGCGCTGACCGCCGCCGCGATCGCGTACTACGACCTCGTCTACACGATGTGGCTCAAGCGCACCACCCCGCAGAGCACCTTCTGGGGCGGGGTCTGCGGCGCCATGCCGGTGCTGATCGGCTGGGCCGCCGTCACCGGTGGGCTCGCGCCGCGCGCGCTGCTGCTGTTCGGGGTCGTGTTCTTCTGGCAGATGCCGCATTTCTACGCGCTCGCGGTGAAGTTCCGCGACGACTACGCCAGGGCCGGCATCCCGATGCTCCCGGTCGTCGCGTCGATGCGCCGGGTCGGGGTCGAGACCGTCGCGTTCAGCTGGCTCACCGTGGCCGCGTCGGTGGCGCTGTGGCCGATGGGCATGACCCCGCTCTACGGCGCCGTCGCGGTCGTCGTGGGGGCGCTGCTGCTGATCGAGGCGCACCGGGTGGGCCGGCGGGCCAGCCGCGGGGAGCCACTCAAGCCGATGCGGCTCTTCCACTGGTCGACGACCTACCTGACGTTACTCTTCGTGACCATCGCCGTGGACGCGCTCATCCAGTAGATGCATTCCGTCCACTTTGGACCGCGACACGCCTGAATTGTCGGCACACTTGTAACTGATTCGATAACGACGGAGATTTGCCCTGGTATTGGCCGATACCATTGGCTGTTACTTTCGGATAAGTCGGTCTTGCGCCGCGCGGGGCGGAGGTCGGCGCCGAGTAACACGCGTCACAGACTGCACGCGGTTGGCCCGCGGCTCGACGCGGTCGTGCTTAGGCTGCGGACATGGCAGATGGTTCCGATACGACGCTGACGGCCGAGCCCATCGCTCCCGCGGCGGACCTGGTCGCCGGCATCAAGTCCTTCGCCGCTGGGCACGGCGGGGCAAAGGCGGTCATCGAGTACGTCGGCCGCAGAGGTGCGCGCATCGTCCTCGTGGGGGAGGACGGCACCTGGTCCGACCAGTTCGCCGAGGGCACCGATGTGGCCCGCCGGGCCTGCGAGAACGCGGGCGTCGAAGTGCAGAACGAGTGGGAGCGGGAACTGATCGAGCTGATGCGGCCCAGCAACGATCTCTGGCGGTCCATGTCGCGCCGCAGCTTCGCCCGGTGATCCACCCCAGCCGGTGACACATTCCCTGTCCACGACGACCCGGGGCCAACGGCCCCGGGTCGCTCTCGTCACCTGCTCGACGCTGCCGGACCTGGACGCCGACGACCGGCTCGCGCTCGCGGCCATGGCGGGGCGGGGCATCGACGCCGAACCGGCCGTCTGGGACGACCCAGGCGTCTGCTGGTCCGGATTCGATCTGGCGATCCTCCGGTCGACCTGGGACTACCCGCCGCGGCGGGACGAGTTCCTGGCCTGGGCGCGCGGCGTGCCCAGGCTCGCGAACCCCGCCGAGCTGGTTGCCCGCAACACCGACAAGCACTACCTCCTGCGGCTCGCCGCCACCGGGGCGCCGGTCGTGGCCACCCGATGGCTGGCACCGGACGAGTCCTGGCGGGCGCCGCGCTCCGGCGAGTGGGTCATCAAGCCGGCGGTGGGCGCCGGCAGCGTGGACGCCGGGCGGTACGACGCCACCCGCCCGTCGCAGCGGGCGCAGGCCCAGGCGCACACGCGCCGGCTGCAGGCCGCCGGCCGGGCGGTGCTCGTCCAGCCGTACATGCCCGCGGTGGACCGGGACGGGGAGACCGCGCTGATCTTCCTCGGTGGCCGGTACAGCCACGCGGTGCGCAAGGGCGCGATGCTGGACGGCCCGTACGCCGGCGTCGACGGCCTGTTCAAGCCCGAGCAGATCGAACCGGTGGAGCCGACCCCGGCGCAGCGCGACGCCGCCGACACGGTGCTGCGCGCGTTGACCGGGTGGGTCCGGATGGACCTCGCCGACCTGCTGTACGCGCGGGTCGACCTGGTCGATGACGAGGCGGGTCGGCCGCTACTGCTTGAGCTGGAGCTGACCGAGCCGTCCCTGTACCTCGGCTTCGCGCTCGGGGCCGCCGGCCGGTTCGCGGACGCGGTCGCCGTGCGGCTGGAGCGGGTCGGGGGCGGCGCCGACCGTCGCCGATAGCGCCGGGAAGATCGCCAGGGTCGCCAGCCAGACCGCGCAGGCGCCGGCCATGTGCAGCCCCACCAGCAGCGCGGGCACGTGGGTGAAGTACTGGACGAAGCCGATCACGCCCTGCGCGAGCTCCACGCCGACGAGCACGGCCGCGGCGCGTACCGCCCGGTGCGGCGCGTTCGCCCCGCGCAGCGCGAACCAGAGCGCGAGGGACAGCCCGACGAGCAGCATGACGGCGTCGGTGTGCAGTTGGGCCACCGTGCCCGCGTCGAGCCCGGTGCGCCGCGCGCCGTGGTCGCCGGCATGCGGCCCGCTGCCGGTCACCACCGTGCCGGCGGCCAGGACCGCCAGGCTGGTCCCCAGCACGGTCCACGCCAGCCCGCGCAGCGGTGCCGCGACCACCGGTCGCCGGGGCCCGTCCGGGGAGACGGCGGCTGCGTACAGCGCGTAGGTCACCGCGATCACGGCCATGGACAGCAGGAAGTGCGCCGAGACCACCCAGGGATTGAGGTGGGTGAGTACGGTCAGCCCGCCCACGACCGCCTGCACCGGTATCGTCGCGAGGCTCAGCCACGCGTACCTGACCCGCCGCCGGGTCCGGTTGCCCGGCCGCCTCGCCAGCAGCAGCGCGCCGGCGGCGAGCGCGACCAGCACGTAGGTCAGGCTGCGGTTGCCGAACTCGATGATTCCGTGGTAGCCGGCGGCCGGCGTCGTGACGTAGGAGGCGCCGGTGCAGCGGGGCCAGGTTGGGCAGCCCAGGCCGGAGTCGGTCAGCCGCACCACGCCACCGGTGATCACGATGACGACGTTGGCTGCCAGCGACACCAGGGTTACCCGGCGGAACGCTTGCGGGTCGGTGGGAAGACTGCCGAGACGCACCCGGAACATGGTACGGATCACCGCCTGGCGGGTTTGCGCGACCCCGAGGAAATACGTAACGTTGGTGTTGTGAAAAACCCCACGGAGATCGGCGAGGCCGGCGTGGCCTCCGATCACCGTACCCGGGACCGTCTCGCCGAGCACCTGCTGGGCCACGGCGAGGCGACCGCGAACGACCTCGCCGAGGCGCTCGGCGTGTCCCCGGCCGCGATCCGGCGCCATCTCGACGCCATGTCCGCCGACGGCGACGTGACAAGCCGGGAGCAGCGGGTACGCGGGCAGCGGGGACGCGGGCGACCGGCGCGGGTGTTCCAGCTGACCGACCAGGCGCGGCTGCGCCGCGGTACGCACACCTATGATGATCTCGCCGCCGCCGCGCTGCGCTGGATCGCCGCCCGGGGCGGCCAGCAGGCCGTGGTCGACTTCGCCCTGGCGCGGGTGGCCGCGCTGGAGGCGCACTGCCGGACGAAGCTGGAGAACGCGGGTGATGATCCGATGACGCGGGCCGAGGCGCTCGCCTCGGCGTTGACCGCGGAGGGTTACGCCGCCACCGCGTCGGCCATCGCGACCGGCGGCCAGCTCTGCCAGCACCACTGCCCGGTGGCGCACGTCGCCGCCGAGTTCCCGCAGCTGTGCGAGGCCGAGACCCTGGTGATCTCCCGCCTGGTGGGCACCCATGTGCAGCGCCTGGCGACCATCGCGCACGGCGACGGGGTGTGCACCACGCACATTCCCGACCCGCGGCGCATACAGGCACATACCGCTGAGACTGTGAGGACGGCCTGATGACCGAACAGACCTTCGCCACCACCAAGGACCAGCTCGCTGGCCTGGGTGGCTACGAGTACGGCTGGGCCGACTCCGACGCCGCCGGAGCCGTCGCGCAGCGCGGGCTCAACGAGGCAGTGGTGCGGGACATCTCGGCCAAGAAGAACGAGCCGGGTTGGATGCTCGACCTGCGGCTGAAGGGCCTGCGGCTGTTCGGCCGCAAGCCCATGCCGGCCTGGGGCGCCGACCTCAGCGGCATCGACTTCGACAACATCAAGTACTTCGTCCGCTCGACCGAGAAGCAGGCCGCCAGCTGGGACGACCTGCCCGCGGACATCAAGAACACGTACGACCGGCTGGGCATCCCCGAGGCGGAGAAGCAGCGCCTGGTCGCCGGCGTGGCCGCCCAGTACGAATCGGAAGTCGTCTACCACAAGATCCGGGAGGATCTGGCGGAGCAGGGCGTCATCTTCCTGGACACCGACACCGGGCTGCGCGAGCACGAGGACCTGTTCCGGGAGTACTTCGGCACGGTGATCCCGGTCGGCGACAACAAGTTCGCGGCGCTGAACACCTCGGTCTGGTCCGGCGGCTCGTTCATCTACGTGCCCAAGGGCGTCAACGTGGAGATCCCGCTCCAGGCATACTTCCGGATCAACACGGAGAACATGGGCCAGTTCGAGCGGACCCTGATCATCGTGGACGAGGGCGCGTACGTGCACTACGTCGAGGGCTGTACCGCCCCGATCTACTCGTCCGACTCGCTGCACTCCGCGGTCGTCGAGATCGTCGTGAAGAAGAACGCGCGGTGCCGGTACACGACGATCCAGAACTGGTCGAACAACGTGTACAACCTGGTCACCAAGCGGGCCGTCTGCCACGAGGGCGGCACGATGGAGTGGATCGACGGCAACATCGGCTCCAAGGTCACGATGAAGTACCCGTCCGTGTACATGGTCGGCGAGCACGCCAAGGGCGAGGTGCTCAGCGTCGCGATGGCCGGCGACGGCCAGCACCAGGACGCGGGCGCCAAGATGGTGCACGCCGCCCCGCACACGTCCTCCACGATCATCTCCAAGTCGATCGCCCGCGCCGGTGGCCGCACCAGCTACCGGGGCCTGGTGCAGGTGCAGGAGGGCTCGCACCACTCCCGCTCCACGGTCAAGTGCGACGCGCTGCTGGTCGACGCGATCTCCCGCTCCGACACGTACCCGTACGTGGACATCCGCGAGGACGACGTGTCGATGGGGCACGAGGCGACGGTCTCGAAGGTGAGCGAGGACCAGCTCTTCTACCTGATGAGCCGGGGCATGACCGAGGACGAGGCGATGGCGATGATCGTGCGCGGTTTCATCGAGCCGATCGCCAAGGAACTGCCGATGGAGTACGCCCTGGAGCTGAACCGCCTGATCGAGCTCCAGATGGAAGGCTCTGTCGGCTAACCCCACCACCTATGGAGAACTCACCGGACATGACTGCGCCAACGACGGCACGCCCTCCGAAGACCAAGTCTCAGGCACTGCGCTCGTACGACGTCGCGGACTTCCCCACGCTCACCGGCCGGGAAGAGGAGTGGCGGTTCACCCCGCTGCGCCGGCTGCGCGGCCTCGCCGACGGGGAGCCCAGCACCGGGGGGGCGCCGAAGCACGAGTACGGCGACCTGCCCGCCGGCGTGTCCGTGTCCACTGTGGACAAGTCGGACCGGCGGCTCGGCACGGTACTCACGCCGTTCGACCGGATCAGCGCGCTGGCCTGGGGCCGGGCCACCGAGGCGCTGGTGGTGTCGGTCGCGCGTGGCGCGGTGGCGCCCCCGGCGACCGTCAAGCTGGTCGGCGCCGGCGAGCTGGCGTTCGGGCACACCTTCGTCGAGGTGGGCGCGCTGGCCGAGGCGACGCTGGTGCTGGAGCACACGGGCAGCGCGACGCTCGCCGACAACGTCGAGGTGCTGGTCGGTGACGGGGCCCGGCTCACGCTGGTGACCGTCGCGGACTGGGCCCGCGACGCGGTACAGGCGCAGCACCTGCGCTTCCGGCTCGGCCGCGACGCCAGGCTGGTGCACGTCCAGGTGGCGCTCGGCGGGGATCTGGTCCGGCAGTACGTCAGCGTGGACTACACCGGCCGCGGCGGCGAGGCCGAGCTGTACGGGCTGTACTTCGCCGATGCCGGCCAGCACCTGGAGCACCGGCTGCTGGTGGACCACTCGGTACCCGACTGCCGCAGCTTCGTCGCCTACCGCGGCGCGCTGCAGGGCGCGGACGCGCACACGGTCTGGGTCGGCGACGTGCTGATCCGCGCCGAGGCGACCGGCACCGACACCTACGAGGTCAACCGCAACCTGGTGCTCACCGAAGGCGCGCGGGCCGACTCGGTGCCCAACCTGGAGATCGAGACCGGCGAGGTGGTCGGCGCCGGGCATGCCAGCGCGACCGGCCGGTTCGACGACGAGCAGCTGTTCTACCTGATGAGCCGGGGCATCACCGAGCCGGAGGCGCGCAAGCTGGTGGTCCGCGGGTTCTTCGCGGAGCTGCTCGACAAGATCCCGGTACCGGAGCTGCACGACCGGCTCGTCGAGACGGTCGAGGCGAGGCTCACATGATCAAGATTTGCGCGGTGGAGGACATCGCGCCGGGCACGGCGATCAGCGCGGAGATCGAGGGCGTACCGGTCGCCGTCGTGCGCGCCGAGGACGGCGCCGTGTACGCGGTCCACGACGAGTGCTCGCACGCGTCGGTACCGCTGTCCGAGGGTGAGATCGAGGGCTGCACGCTGGAATGCTGGCTGCACGGATCGCGCTTCGACCTGCGCACCGGAGCGCCGACCGGCCTGCCCGCCACCGAACCGGTACCCGTCTACCCCGTCGAGATCCGCGACGGCTTCGTATTCGTCTCGTTGACGCCGATCAATGGAGTTCAGCCGTGAGTGTGTTGGAGATTCGTGACCTGCAGGTCTCGGTCAAGCTGCCCGACGGGCAGCTCAAGCCCATCCTGGCCGGGGTCAACCTGATCGTGAAGGCGGGCCAGACGCACGCCATCATGGGCCCGAACGGCTCCGGCAAGTCGACCCTCGCCTACTCCGTCGCCGGCCACCCCAAGTACCAGATCACCAGTGGCAGCGTGCTGCTGGACGGCCAGGACGTGCTCGCGATGACCGTCGACGAGCGGGCCCGGGCCGGGTTGTTCCTGGCCATGCAGTACCCGGTCGAGGTGCCCGGCGTCTCGGTGGCCAACTTCCTGCGCACCGCGAAGACCGCGATCGACGGGCAGGCGCCCAAGCTGCGCACCTGGGGCAAGGAGCTGGCCGAGGGGATGAACCGGCTCGGCATGGACCCGGCCTTCGCCCAGCGCAATGTCAACGAGGGCTTCTCCGGCGGCGAGAAGAAGCGGCACGAGATCGTCCAGCTGGAGCTGCTCAAGCCGAAGATCGCCATCCTCGACGAGACCGACTCCGGCCTGGACATCGACGCGCTGCGGGTGGTGTCCGAGGGGGTGAACCGGGTACGCGAGCAGGGCGACACCGGAGTACTGCTGATCACTCACTACACGCGCATCCTGCGGTACGTGAAGCCCGACTTCGTGCACGTGTTCGTGGCCGGGCGGATCGTCGAGGAGGGCGGCCCGGAACTGGCGGAGAAGCTGGAAGCCGAGGGGTACGAGCGGTACCTGACGGCGACGTCCTGATACGAGAACGAGGCGACCCATGACGGAGACACTGGCGGCAGCGCGGCTGTCGGTCGCGCGGATCCGGGAGGATTTTCCGATCCTGTCCCGCGAGGTGAACGGGCACCCGCTGGTCTACCTGGACAGCGCCAACACCTCCCAGAAACCGCGCCAGGTACTGGCCGCGATGGACGAGCACTACCGGCTGCACAACGCCAACGTGGCCCGCTCCGTCCACGTCCTGGGTACCGAGTCCACCGTCGCGTACGAGGGAGCGCGGGCCAGGGTGGCCGCGTTCATCGGGGCCGCGATGCCCGAGGAGGTCGTCTTCACCAAGAACTCGACCGAGGCGATCAACCTGCTGGCGTACGCGTTCTCCAACGCCCGCACCGGCTCCCGCTTCGCGCTGGCCCCCGGTGACGAGATCGTGATCTCCGAGATGGAGCACCACTCCAACATCGTGCCGTGGCAGCTGCTGTGCGAGCGCACCGGTGCCACGCTGCGCTGGTTCCCGGTCACCGAGGAGGGCCGGCTGGACCTGTCCGAGCTGGACACCCTGGTCAACGAGCGCACGAAGCTGGTCAGCTACGTGCACATGTCCAACATCCTCGGCACCGTGAACCCGACCGCGGAGATCGTCGCCCGGGCGCACCAGGTCGGCGCGCTGGTCATGCTCGACTGCTCCCAGTCGGTACCGCACCTGCCGATCGACGTGGCCGCGCTGGGCGCCGACTTCATCGCCTTCACCGGGCACAAGATGCTCGGGCCGACCGGGATCGGCGCGCTGTGGGGCCGCGCCGCGCTGCTGGCCGAGATGCCGCCGTTCCTGGCCGGCGGCTCGATGATCGAGACCGTCACGCTGGGAAAGACGACGTACGCGCCGCCGCCGGCCCGGTTCGAGGCCGGCACCCCGCCGATCGCGCAGGCGGTCGGGCTGGGCGCGGCTGTCGACTACCTCTCGGCCGCCGGCATGCCGGCCATCGCCGAGCACGAGAAGGAGCTTTCCGGGTACGCGCTGGCCGCGCTGTCCACTGTGGAGGGACTGCGGATCTTCGGGCCTACGGTACCGGAGGGGCGCGGCGGCACCATCTCCTTCGACCTGGCCGGCGTCCACCCGCACGACGTGGGTCAGGTGCTCGACTCGCTGGGCGTGGAGGTCCGGGTGGGCCACCACTGCGCCCGGCCGACCTGCGTGCGGTTCGGGGTACCGGCGATGACCCGGGTGTCGTTCTACCTCTACACCACGCACCAGGAGATCGACGCGCTCGTGTCGGGGCTGGAGTACGTGCGGAAGGTGTTCTCCTGATGCGCCTGGACCAGCTGTACCAGGAGATCATCCTGGACCACTACAAGCACCCGCACGGTCGGGGCCTGCGCGAGCCCTACCAGGCCGAGGCGCACCACGTGAACCCGACCTGCGGTGACGAGGTGACCGTGCGCGTCCGGATCGACGGCGACACGATCGAGGACGTGTCCTACGACGGCATGGGCTGCTCGATCAGCCAGGCCGCCGCCAGCGTGCTGTACGAGCTGGTGCGGGGCACGACGGTCGGCGACGCGATGACCAGGCACGACGCGTTCCAGACCCTCATGGCCGGCCGGGGCCGGGTCGAACCGGACGAGGCGGTCCTGCAGGACGGGGTCGCCTTCGCCGGCGTCGCCAGGTACCCGGCCCGCGTGAAGTGCGCGCTACTGCCCTGGATGGCGTTCAAGGACGCGACCGCGCGGGCACTGGAAACAGTAGGAGGATCGGCATGAGTGACGCAGTCGGCGAACGGGCCGCGATCGACGACATCGAGGAAGCGCTCAAGGACGTCGTCGACCCGGAGCTGGGCATCAACGTCGTGGACCTGGGTCTCATATACGGGATCCACGTGGACGACGAGAACATCGCGACGGTCGACATGACCCTCACGTCGGCCGCGTGCCCGCTGACGGACGTCATCGAGGACCAGGCGCGGCAGGCGCTGTGCGCGGGCCCCGGCGGGGGGCTGGTGAGCGACATCCGGATCAACTGGGTGTGGATGCCGCCGTGGGGTCCCGACAAGATCACCGATGACGGCCGGGAGCAGCTGCGCGCCCTGGGCTTCAACGTCTGACGGCAATTCGCTGGCGGGCAATTCGCTGGCGGGCAATTCGCTGGCGGAGTGCGGGGCGCCTTGGCACGCTTCCGGCGTGACGAAGGATGGCTGAGGCGCTCATCTCCGGACTGCTGGCCGGCTACGGAGTCGCCGTACCGGTCGGCGCGGTCGCGGTACTCGTGGCCAGTCTCGCGGCCCGTACCTCGATCGTCGTCGGGTCGGCCGCGGCGCTCGGCGTGGCCACCGCGGACGGCCTGTACGCGCTGCTCGCCGTCGTCGGCGGCGCGGCCCT
>JBBWZQ010000216.1:0-2801 GCA_039649115.1 Micromonosporaceae bacterium
CGCCGTTGCCCAGCACGCTGCGCCCGGTCTCCCAGCCGGTCTCCACCACCCGCCGACCCTTGGCGTCGATGCCGATGCTCGTGCCGCCGACCGCGGTCACCCACGGGCTGGAGGCGGAGAAGTCGGCGGACGGGGTGCCGAGGTTGGCCACCTCGTCGCCGGAGTCACCGGAGGAGAAGTACAGCCCGATGCCCTGCAGCACCGCCTGGACCGCGATCGACTGGAATGCCTGCACCTCGTCGGCCGGGACGTCCTCGCCGAGGTTGCCGTACGAGTTGGACACGATCTGCGCCCGGTTGTTGGACACGATCTCGTTGACCGCCTTGTCCAGCGACAGATCCAGGCAGTCCGAGCCGCCGACGTACAGGATGTGCGCACCTGGTGCCATGGCGTGCACCGCCTCGACGTCCAGCGTCTGCTCGCCGTACCAGCCGGCCGCGTCACACTGGTCCGGCGGCTCCAACTCGGGCGTCGGCGGGAAGACGATCTCGCTGAACTGGCTGCGCCGCAGCGGGTGCGACGGGTCGTTGCGGCGCGCGTACTGCGCCGCGTCCTGGTACAGGGTCGGCGAGGCGAAGGCGTCCACGATGGCCACCGTGGTGCCCCGCCCGTCGACGCCGAGAGACGTCAGGTCGGACAGCCCGTACGCGGAGCGCAACTGCCCGGGCTTCCACCCGGTCGGTGCGTACGGCAGCGGGTTGGGGAAGCCGCCGCCGTAGGCCGGGTCGGCGGTGTCCCGCTTCTGTCCCCAGTACGCGCTGGTCGGCGGCGCGTTGCGGAACCCGTCCGGCGGGGGTACGTCGGCCGGCTTGGTGGCGGCCTGCGGGTTGGCCAGCGCCTGGCCCGACGCCGCCCGGGTCGACTTGGCGTCGTCCTGGCCACCCCGGATGTTCGGGTGCACCAGGTTGAGCGCGTTGTCCACGCCGATGACGCCGGAGACGACCCGGCCCAGCGACGACGGTACGGTCAGCTCCCGGTCGGCGGCGCGCAGCACCTGGCCCTTGATCCGGTACAGGTTCAGATCGACGCCGAACGCCTGCTGCGCCTGCGCGATCGTGCCGGTGGCCTCGACGTAGATGTTGTTGGCCGCGACCGAGGAGATGGCGAAGCCGGACGAGCGCAGCCAGGACCGGACCGCCGCGACGGAGGCGGCGGTGGGCGCGTAGCGCTGGCGCACCTGCGAGGTGCTGAGGAACTGCCGGAACGACGCGCTGCCCGGGGACGAAACCGCCCGGGCCGCTGCCTCGGCGCCGGCCTGGTCCCGCATCTGCAGGTACACCCGGAAGTTGATCTTCTGGCTGGTCTTGGCGGCGGACACCCGGTTCGGGGCGCTTGCCCAGTTGGCATGCGAGCCCGCGACCGGGGTGCGATTGGCCGCGGAGGCCGGCGCACCGAAGGTGGCGACACCGACCGCCGTCAAAGCGGCAATACTGAGTACTGCTCCTGTGCGTTTCCTCATAGGAAACCCTTTCGCTCGGCTGCGACCCGATCCCCTGGCACCTGCCCCCGGGGAGACGTCGGGGGTGCTGGCGCGCGTCCATCGTCGGGCCGGACGGGCTGAGGCTAACGACCAAGAGCGTGGATATCTAGATCCGCGCCGTTTGCGAGGGGTCGTGTCGGGCTCGACGAGGGATTTGGTCAGCCGTCGAGCTGCATCCGTACCCGCCGGTTGGCCCGGCCCTTGCTCTCCACCTTGACCACCCGCAGGTGGCCGATCTGCTTCGTGGACGCGACGTGCGTCCCGCCGTCGGCCTGCACGTCGAGCCCCACGATGTCCACGATCCGCACCTCCTGCTCCTCGGCCGGGACCAGGTTGGTCTGGGTACGGATGATGTCCGGGATGGACAGTGCCGCACCGCGCGGCAGGACCCGCACGTCGACCCGCCGATCGGCCGCCACCTCGGCGTTGACCAGCTCCTCGATCCTCGCCTTGAAGTCCGGTGGTACCTCCGGGAGGTTGAAGTCCATGCGCGCCTGACCCGGCTCCATGTTGCCGCCGGTCACCAGGGCGCCGAAGTCCCGGAACACGACTCCACACAGGACATGCAGGCCGGAATGCGTGCGCATGAGCAGGCTGCGCCGTTCGTCCTCGACCGCCCCGGTCACCTCGGTACCGGCCGGCGGCAGCGGGTCGCCCTCGGCGGGCAGCAGGTACGGGTCGTCCGCCTTGCGGGTGCCCACGATGCGGGTCTGTACGCCCTGCCAGAGCAGCACCCCATGGTCCGGCGGCTGGCCGCCGCCGCCCGGGTAGAAGGCCGAGCGGTCCAGCACGATGCCCGTCTCGGCGTCGCTGGCCAGGACGGTGCACTGCCATTCGCGCAGCGTCGGGTCGAGCAGGTCCAGGCGGCTCGTGCGGCCGTGGTGCGTGACGCCCATGGGAGTGGACACTACCTGTCCCCGCTAGGCCAGAAATCCGCCGACCCGCTTGCGGAGATCGGCGCGGGCGGTCCACACCACGCCCGGCTCGTCGTACACGTGGAGGGTGGCGTTGCCCAGCGACTCGGCCAGGCGCCGGGCGACCGCGGCCGGGTGCAGTTCGTCGCCCGCACAGCCGATCACGAGCGCCGGGGCGCGCACCGCGGCGAGGACCGAGCGGTCGGGCACCGGCGCGTCGGCCGGAAGGCCCGCGAGCTCCGGCGCGAGCGGATGGCGGGTCAACCAGTTCAGCCGCCGGCGCAGGTACCCGTCGAAGGTCGGGGTCTGGCGCAGCGCGGCCGGCACCTCGGCCGCGACGGCCGCGCGCACCGCGGCGCCGCCCGACCGGAGGGCGGCGAACCGTCGCGCCGCGGCGCCGCCGGGCC
>JBBWZQ010000257.1:0-15175 GCA_039649115.1 Micromonosporaceae bacterium
AGGCCGGTGGCGTCGATGCGGTGACGGCCGGTAGGGTCACGGCTCGTGCCGAAGACGTTGACCGCCCGGGATAGGGCTGCTGAGCTTGAGAAGGATGCGGTCCGGTATCCGGAGGAGCGTGGCGAGATCCTTCTGGAGGCCGGCGAGGCGTGGAAGCAGGCAGGCGAACCGGACCGTGCCGTCGCGGTGTGGCGTGAGCTGATCGCGGTCGGGGGCGAGGATGCCGGCTTCGCCCGGTACAGCCTGGCGGAGCTGTGTCTCGAGCAGGGTCGAGATGCCGAGGCGTGGGAGCATCTGCGGGCGTTGGAGGACGGCCCGGCGGATGCGGGCCCGGCCGGGCTGGTGGCCGAGTTGTTGGCGGAGCGGGGTGAGGACGAGGCTGCTCTGCGATGGTTCGACCGGGCGATCGGCGCGCTGAACGCGGATGAGATGGCGGCGATTGGCGAGCCCGGCGGTACTCCGTCGGTGCAGGCGCCGCTGTTCTTCGGCCGGCAGGACTGCCGGCGCCGGCTGGGGTTGCCGGCCGACGAGTGGGACCGCATCGCGGAGCAGGCGGAGTGCAATCGCCTGGACTTCGTCCGGCTGCTGGAGCAGGCAGCCAGCGCGAGCAAGCGTCAGGCGCCCGGGGACACCAGCATGCTGGTCTGGCAACGAGAGGAGCAGCGGCGGGCCGCTGCGCGGTGGCCGGCGGCGTTCCCGCCCGAGATCCTCGGTCACCAGCCGCAGGTGGAACGGCGGCTGCACAAGATCGCCGAGGAGCAAGGTCTGACGAAGGTCACGCTGATCCTCGGATCGGTGGACGGGTTCGCGGCGTACCTGGACGAGACGGGTGGGGACCCGGCCGAAGAGAAGGTTCGCCTGGCGTACGCGGAGCGGGCGTACGCGCAGGGCCGGCACCTGGTCTGGCCGCCCGGGCGTAACGAGCGGTGCTGGTGCGGCTCCGAGCGCAAGTACAAGAAGTGTTGCGGCGACCCGAGGTCCGTGTCCTGAGCCAACAACTACCTGCTGTACCGGGAACGGGCGGGCAGGTGGTGCACGGCCACGTCGACTGGGGTCCAGGCGATACCGGGGATGCGGCGCAGCGGCGCGTACGGGTCGGCGGCCCACTGCCAGGCGGCGGCGAGGCTGGTGTCGATCTCGGCGCGTGCCGTGGTGTTGTCCGGTGGGCAGGCGTCCAGGGCGAGCTGGCGGAGCGCGGCGACATCGCGCAGCTTGACGGTCACCGTCCAGCGTGTGCGGCAGGCGGTTGGCCCGGTCGGGTTCAAGTGGAGGTCGGTGGCGGGCATGCGCACGGCGTCGGCTTCGATGAGTGCCGACAGCCCGGCGGTGGGGTCGATGAGCCACCGCAGCGCCGCCAGCCAGTCTCGCCCGAGTTGCCGTCGTGTTTCCTGGTCGTCTTCGGCGTCGTCGACCTCCCCGATGACCAGGAGCGGGACCGTGTCGAATACACGGACGGCAGCCTGGCACAGCGCGGGCCGGTAGCGTAGCTGGATGTCGGCGGTGACGCTGCGGGTGTATGTCATACCCGCGCGGCCCTGCTCGCTGCGGGGTACCTGCGGCCGCCGTTGCGGCTCGGGCAGGTCGAACAGGGTCAGCTCGTCAGCCATCCGGCGGCCGGTCGACGGCGAGGAACTCGTAGCACTGGTACTTACTCAACCCGACACTCCAGAAACGATAGACGGCGCCGCGTAGCTGCCGAGGCTACGTGTCCTGCAGCCACGACGGCCGCCAGCCAGCCGGCATGTCGTACGGATGCGGGTCCAGGCGGAGCCACCGGCGGTAGGCGGCGTGTAGCCAGGCGGCTACCGTGTCCGGCGGGAAGAACAGATCAACGATCGCGAGATCCTGCCGGGCGCCGTCGCGGCGGCACCTGACGACGATGCCCAGGCGCTCATCGCGGTAGTCGAACCCGACCACGTCGACGGGCATGCCCAGCACGGTTGCCGCCGCCGGCAGCCGGACCTCTTGGTTGAACACCTCGACGAACGCGGTCTGCGGCTCGTCGTCGCCGTACGCGTCGACTGTGATGGCGGCGACCAGCTGGTCGAGGTCGGCGACTGCGATGGGCTTGCGGCGGGCCATCAGGGCAGCCTACCGGCCAAGTGATACGGATCCAGGTCAGGCCTTGGTGAACCCGAGCGTGCGGTAGCCGGGCATGCGCCGCGGCAGCGAGGCGGCCAGGATCGGGACCGCGTGGTCGTGGTAGTCGTGGACCTCGGCAGTGTCTTTGCCGGGGGCGGCGCGTACGACCCGGCCGGCACACTGGATGAGCAGGCCGTCGAAGGAAACCGGCGCGGCCAGGAACAGGGTGTCCAGCGCAGGCGCATCGAATCCCTCGCCGATGAACGGTGGCCAGGGCTTCGCTGATGTCGTTGACGATCTGAACGTTGCGGCCGTGGTCGGCGACAAGAGCGCGATGTGCCTCGGCGACGGCGCCCGGCGCAGCGACATCGAGCGTGTCGAAAGCGAAATGGTGGCTGGCCACCGGCGACAACCAGCGCGCCGTGGCCGGCGGTCTGCAACACAGCGGCCGGATCATCACCAGCGCCGCGCTGCTGCTGTGCGTCGTGTTCGCCGGGTTCCTGGTCGCCGGGTTCGTCCCTGCTCAGGCCCTCGGCCTGGTCCTCGCCGTCGCCCTCGACGCCACCGTCGTGCGGCCGCTGCTGGTGCCTGCCGCCATGACGGTGGCCGGCCGGTACAACTCGCACTCGGTACCCGACGCCCGCCACGGCACCGCCGCCCCCGCGCGGCCGTCGGCGCGCCGGTCGCCCGGTACCTGTCCGGCCAGGGCGCCCGCCCCCGCGGGTGGCTCGACCGCCGGATGACCTGGATCTGGGTCCGCGCCGGTGGCCGCGCCGCCGCCCAGGGTCAGCGTGCCGGTCTGGAATGCGGTGCCGTCGCTCGGGCCGCGCATGCGTCGGCCGCTGGAGGAGGCACGACGGACCGGTAACCTCGTGCGGCGCAACGGCCGGAGCCCGACGCCAAGCAGGCGCTCGGCCGGGATGTAGCCGATCTGTCGCGAGTCGAAGCTGTGCGCGCCGTTGTCGCCGAGGACAACGAGGCAGCCGGGCGGCACCCGGTCCCCGGTCAGCTGTGTCCCTGTCAGCGCTGCGGGTATCCGGTTTCCGGGTACCGCGACCGCTCGCTTGATCAGCAGTTCCCGGTCGTCCGGGAGCCGCCGGACCGGCGGGCGGGTCCACGCGGTACCGGCGTCCGGGCGTTCCAGTACCACGACGTCGCCCGGCCGCACGCCGGCCAGTGTGGCCCGTCGCATGATCAGCCGGTCGCCCGGCTGGAGAGCGGGCTGCATGCTGATGCCCCGGACGGTGGCCAGGAAGATCCGGCGGCGCAGCAGGTGCACCGCGCCTGCGCCGGACGCGAGCGCGACCAGGAACGCGAGGGCGGTCATCTAGCCACCCGCGGGTGCCATGGCGCCCGCCGCCGGGGAGTCCGCTCGGTATCCGCGCGCCTGCAGGGCGAACATCCGGGCGTACTGGCCGGCGCGCGCCATCAGCTCGGCGTGGTTGCCTTGTTCGGCGACCACGCCGTCGCGCAGAACGACGATCTGGTCGGCGTCCCGCACCGCGCTGAGCCGGTGCGAGATGAGCACGGTGGTCCGCCCCGCGCGGTGGCGCCGCAGCCGGGTGTGGATGTCGTACTCGGCCTCGGCGTCCAGCCCGGCGCTGGGCTCGTCGAGTACCAGCAGGTCCGCCCGGTCGCGCAGGAACGCCCGGGCCAGCGCGACGCGCTGCCACTGGCCGCCGGACAGCAGCACGCCGGTCGTCGGGTCGGTGCGGTCGGTGTGGTCGGTAAAGGTGCGGGTCAGCAGCGTCTCGTACCCCTGGGGCAGTGCCGTCACGACGGCGTCGACGCGGGCCCGATCGGCGGCGGCGGCGATGCGGTCGAGATCGTCGAGCGCGGCGAGATCGCCGACCCCGATGTTCTCCCGTGCGCTCAGGTCGTAGGTCATGAAGTCCTGGAACACCGCGCCGATCCGGGCGCGGAGGTCGGCGACGGCCAGGTCGCGCAGGTCGAGACCGTCCCACCGGATCGACCCGCGGGTGGGATCGTAGAACCGGCACAGCAGCTTCACGAGCGTGCTCTTGCCGGCACCGTTGCCACCCACCAGCGCGACCGCGGTGCCGCACGGGATCGCCAGGTCCACCCCGCGCAGCACCCACGGATGCCCTGCGGAGTAGCGGAACCATACGTCGTGGAGCTCGATCGCGTGCCGCAGCGGGCGTACCGCCGCGGGTGCCGGCGGCACCGGCAGATCCGGACCGGCCTGCACCACGGCGCGGTAGTGACCGAACATGAGCAGGTTGTGGTACCCGACGGCGGTGTCGCGGACCATCGTGGTGAGCGCGGCCTGGGTACCCGCGACGGCGGCCACGAAGACCGACACGTCGCCGACGGTCAGCGCCCCGGAGCGCGCTGCGGCGATCGCCCATACCAGGCCGGCGCCGGTGGTCAGCGCGCCGAGCGTGCTCAGCGCTCCCTGGGTGAGCAGTTCCCGCCGGTCCAGCCGGCGGTTGGCGTCGTGGATCGCGGACAGCTCGCGCATCATCCGCAGCCGGAAGAACTCGCCCAGCCCGAACAGCCGCACCTCCATCGCCGCTCGAACGTCGCTGAGCAGGTGGGCGTAGAAGATCTCCCGCCGCATCGCGTGTCCGGTGCGCCACATCAGGTCCGCCCGGCGGCGGCTGATCGCGAACTCGGCACGCAGCGTCGGTACCGCCGCCGCGACCACCACCGCGGCCATCCACGGGCCGATGGCCACCAGCGTGCCGAGGAAGCCGGCCATGGTGATCGCCCCCTGGCCCAGGCTGAGCCCGGCACGCACCAACTGGCCCGGAGCGCCACGGCCGGACTGCCCGGCCAGTTGCAACCGGTCCTGGAACTGCGGGTCTTCGAACCTCACCAGCCCTACGAACCGGTTGAGCGCCCGGTAGAGCCCGCCGTCGGCGGCCATGGTGACCGACCGGCCCAATTGGTTCTGGGCGTACCGCCCGGCGAGGTTCACCGCGGCGCTCACCACGCCCAGCACGCCGAGCAGGACGGCCAGCACGAGGACTGTGCCGCCGGCCGACCGCCGGTTGAGCCCGTCCAGGATCAGTTTGGTGGCCCAGGCGGTCAGTACCGGCAGGACGCCCGCCAGCACGCTGGCGCCGAGCTGGCTGAGCAGCGCGGCGGGTCCGGCGCGCCAGGCCAGCATGGCGGCGGCGCGCAGCTGGCCGGCGTGTTCGGTGGCGGCGCCGAGCCGGCCGGGGTCGCGGGTCGCGGGTCCGCGGGTCACGATGTACGGCTGACGGACAGCTCGCCGGGCAGCCGGAAGCCGGCCACGCTGACCCGGCCGGCGCTGTTGAGCCGGCAGATCGCCGGGAACCCGCGGACTCCGAACGCGGCGCCGGCGGTTCCCGGCCCGGTTCCCTGTTCCAGCACGACCCGGGCGACGGGTTCGAGTTCGGCGCGCAGATCGGCGACGTCCCGCTCGTCCCCGACCAGTACCGCCAGCACCCGGCCGCGACCGCCCGGCATCGCCGCGGCCCGTTCGGCGAACCGCGGCGCCTGCTCCCGGCACGGTGCGCAGTGCGGGGAGAAGAACCCGATGAGCTGTTCGCCGGCGAGCAGGTCGCGCGACACCGGTTCGCCGTCCGTGGTGAGGGCGACGAACTCGGCCGGGATCTCACCGACGCCCAGCATGACCTCGGGTGCGGTGGCCGGCCGGCTGCCGCCGATAAGCTCGGTGTGCTGCCGCAGCCGCCGGATGACGCCGCAGGTCAGCACCAGATTCAGCGTGGCCACGGCGCCGATGAGCACGACCGCGGCGAGAACATAGGACACGTTCGCTCCTAGCCCGTTCCGGAGAACAGATCGACGACTTCGTCGAACTTGATGAATATCAGGGCACCGATCAGTCCGGCGCCCGCCGCGATCATCGCGCCGGCGGCGGCCGCTGACCCGGTCGTCATCGCCTGGCCGGTGAGCCCGCCGGCCACCACGGCGAGCAGAACTCCGTTGCGCACCAGGTGCCGGTAGCCCATCGTGGCGCCGGCCGCGCCGAAGCACCGGCACGGTACGCGCCGGCCACTGTGGACAGTCGCGCCGATGGCCGCAGTGGCCAGCAGCAACAGGGCTCCGGCCAGGGCGAAGCCGGCGAGCGGCGCGGCCACCAGTAGCGGCGCGACCATCGCCTCGCCCGCCACGAACGCCCCGGCCGCCGGCCGTGCCAGGCCGGGCGGCAGCGGCAGCGGCAGCCGGATCGACCCGGCGAACTCGCCGAACCCGACCCGGCCGGGCAGCTTGCCGACCGCCGCGGCCAGGAAGACGAGCCCGACCAGGCACCGGCCGGCGACCAGGGCGTACCACATCAGAGGCAGCGGATCTGCGATGCGAAGCACGGCTCACATTTGACGTCGCACGTCGATTGGACCGTGCACCAGCGGTAGTACACGAGGTTCGAGGTCCAGTTGCAGTAGCACTCCTCGTAGTACCGCTCGGTCGGGCAGCCGGCGACGACCCCGACCCTCGGTACGACGAGACTCATGACCCGGTCGAGTAGCGCATTCACTGTGGTCGCCATGTCAGCTACTTCACCGCGCAGCCGTTGTTGTTCACCAGGCACGGCCCGTAGTACTCCTTGCAGTTGGACCAGATCTGGTACCACTGGTTCATCTGCATGCTGCCCTGGTAGCCGCAGTTCCGGCAGTACGCGTTCGGGTCGCAGATCGGGCCCGCGTGCACCTCGACCCGCGGGCAGAGCGTGGCCAGGAGTCGGTCGCCGAGCATTCCGACGATTCGCACCATGAGTTCACTCGCTTTCCGGCCGGCGCCCTCAGCGCCTGCCTGTGGCAATGGACGTGGTGACTTGCCCGTCCATCGCTAGCAGATCCGGTCTGTTCGGTGTCGGTGCGGCGGCGGTGAACAAACAACTACTGAACAACGCGGCGTCCTCGATCTGACAGCGCCGGGGCGAAGAGGCGGGCCGTGTCGTGTGCAGAATCGATGGTGGTCGACGGGGGGAAGACCATGCCACGGAAAGAGCGTCCGCTGGAGGCGGAGGATGGCCCGCTCGTGCGGTTCGCCGCCGATCTGCGCCTGTTGCGGGCGAAGGCAGGCAGGCCGCCGTACCGATCGCTCGCCCAGCGGGCGCACTACTCGCTGGCGGCGCTGTCCGAGGCGGCCGCCGGACGGAAGTTGCCCAGCCTCGCGGTGACCCTGGCGTACGTCCGCGCCTGCGACGGCGACGCGCAGGCGTGGCAGCGGCGCTGGCACGAGGTGGCCGCGGAACTGGCTGCGGAACTGGCTGCGGACCGACCGCCGCCCACCGGGGACGGCGACCCGCACCCGCCGTACGTCGGGTTGGCGGCGTTCCAGGCCGCGGACGCCGACCGCTTCTTCGGTCGGGAGCGGCTGGTCGACGCGCTCGTCGTGCGGCTGAACCGGCAGCGGTTCGTGGTGCTCCTCGGCGCCTCCGGGGCCGGGAAGTCATCCCTGCTGCGGGCCGGTCTGATCCCGCGGTCGGAGCACGTCCTCCTGATCACACCCGGCGCCCACCCGCTGGAGGAATGCGCGGTCGGGCTGGCTCGGCTGACCGGTGCCACGCCCGGAGCCCTGCACGCCGAGATCCGCGCGGATCCGCGCGGCCTGCACCGGATCGTGCGTCAGGCCGGGGACGACCTCCTCCTCGTGGTCGACCAGTTCGAGGAACTGTTCACGCTGTGCCGTGACGCGGGCGCGCGGGAACGGTTCGTCGAGGCACTGGTCACCGCCGCGCGGGCGGAGAACAGCGGCTGCCGGGTGGTGCTCGGCGTCCGGGCGGACTTCTACGCGCACCTCACCGGCTACCCGGATCTGGTCGAGCTTTTGGGCGAAGCCCAGGTGGTGGTCGGTCCGATGACCACCGACGAACTGCGCCGGGCGATCGCCGAGCCGGCGCAGCGGGCCGGGTACACCCTCGAAAGTGCCCTGCTGGCCACCTTGGTGGCCGATGCGCACGGCCAGGTGGGCGTGCTGCCACTGCTGTCCCACGCACTGCTGGAGACCTGGCGCCGCCGCCGCGGCAATACCCTCACGCTCGCCGGATTCCAGGCGGCCGGCGGCATCGACGGCGCGCTGGCGCGGACTGCCGAGTCGCTGTGCCGGAACCTGCCGCCGGACCAGCAGCGCGTGGTCAGGAACCTGTTCCTACGGTTGACCGAGCCGGGTGAGGGGACCGAGGACACCATGCGCCGGGTGGCTCGCGACGAACTGGAGCCGGCGGACATGGAGGTGGTGGGCCGTCTGGTCGCCGCCCGGCTGCTCACCGTCGACCGGGAGCACGTGGAGATCACCCATGAGGCCCTGATCCGGTGCTGGCCCCGGCTCGCCGACTGGCTCGCGGAAGACCGCGACGGTTTGCGCATCCACCGCCAGCTGACCGAGGCGGCGAAGGAATGGGCGGCACTGCGCCGCGATCCCGGCGCGTTGTACCGCGGTACCCGCCTCGCCGTGGTGGACGGCTGGGCCGCGGCCGCCGACCGCGGTCTGTCCACTCTGGAGCGCGAGTTCCTCGCCGCCGGCCGGGCGGCTTGGCAGGCCGAGCAGGCCGCGGCCCGCCGCCGGGCTCGCCGGCTGCGCCAGCTCGTCGCCGTCCTGAGTGTCCTGTTCGTACTCGCCACCGTGGCCGGTGGGTACGCGCTGCGACTGCAGCAACTCGCCGCCCGCCAGCGGGACATCGCCACCGCGCAGCGGGCGGCCGACGCGGCGGCCGCGATGCGCGTCACCAGCCCGGCAATCGCGGCGCAGCTCAGCCTGGCAGCGTACCGGCTGGCCCACACGACCGAGACCCGCGGCGCCCTGCTGAGCACATTCGCCGCTCCGTACGCCACCCAACTGGTCACCGCGGACGGCATCCAGGCGGTCGCGGTCAGTCCGGACGGCCGGATGCTGGCCACCGCCGGGCACGACCGCGCCGTGCGCCTGTGGGACATCGCGGATCCGTACCATCCTCGTCACGTACGCGACCTCGCGGGCGGCGCGGGTGGCGCGCTGGTGTTCTGTGCGGGCGGCGACAGCGCGGGGGACTGCGGACCCGCGGGCCGCCCGCTCGGCGCCGCCGGTCGCTGGACGGTACGGCTGTTGCCGTCGGCGGGCGGCCGGCCGGCCGTCGCGCGCAGTCCGGACGGGCGGACCACGGCCACGGCGGACGGGGACGCGAACGTGCGGCTGTGGGACACCGGCACGCCGGGCCGCCCGCTCCCGCTGTCCGTCCTCACTGGACACACCGACGCGGTGCGGGCGCTGGCCTTCGGCCCGACCGGCCGGATCCTGGTCTCGGGTGGCGCCGACGCCAGCGTGCGGCTGTGGGATGTCGCCGACCGGGCACACCCCCGCGAACTCCGCGTCCTTTCTGGACACGTCGCGGAAGTGACGTCGGTGGCCGTCACCCCGGACGGTGGCACGGTGGTCAGTGGCAGCGCGGACCACACCACCCGGCTGTGGCACCTGCCCGGGCCGTGGCTGTCCGGCCACGACAGCTCCGTGTACGCGGTGGCGTTCAGCCCGGACGGACGCATGGTGGCGACCGGCAGCTACGACCGCACGGTGCGGCTGTGGGCGGTGGCCGACCGGGACCATCCACGCGAGCTGGCCGTCCTGCGAGGACACACCGGGCCGGTCAACGCCGTGGCGTTCAGCCCGGACGGCCGTACCCTCGCATCGGCCGGCAATGACGGAACCGTACGGTGGTGGGACGTGGTCTCGCGGCGCGAAGCGAACCCGCCGACCGTTCACCCCGACTCGGTCGAGGACCTGGCGTTCAGCCCGGACGGAGGCACCCTGGCCACCGCCGGCCAGGACGGTGCCGTCCGGCTCTGGGACCGCAGGGGTGGACGCGGGGCCGCGCTGTCGGCCACCCTCGGCGGTCTCGCCGGGCCGGCACGCTCGGTGGCGTTCCGGCCCGATGGCCGCGTGCTGGCGGCCGGCACCGACCGTACGATCCGGCTGTGGGACCTGGCCGGCGGCCGCCACCCGGCGCCTAGGGCGGTCCTGGCCGGGCATGACGACGCGGTCTCGTCGGTGGCGTTCAGCCCGGACGGCCGTACCTTGGCCAGCGGCGCCGAGGACCGCACGGTTCGACTGTGGGACGTGACCGACCTGTCCCGCCCGCGTTCCCTGGCCACCGTGACCGGCTATACCGATGGCGTCAAGTCGGTCCAGTTCAGCCCCGACGGGCGAACCCTCGCCGCCGCCAGCTCGGACCGCACGGTGCGGTTGTACGCCGTCACCGACCCGCGCCGCCCGACCCAGCGCGCCGTGCTGACCGGGTATGACAAGCCGGTCGACGCGGTGGCGTTCAGCCCGGACGGGCACACCGTAGCCAGCGGCGGGGAGGACTGGACGGCCCGGCTGTGGGAGACCGACCCGGCCCGTGTCGCCGGCTGGATATGCGCTGTCGCCGACCTGTCGATCGATCGCTCCACCTGGGACAGGTACTTCGTTGGTTTCCCCTACCGGCCGCCCTGCGCGCGGCCGGGACAGCGTCGATAGGCGGAGAGGACCTGCCGTGGGTCCGTTGCGTTGACCGATCGGAAGATCAAGGCAGGTGAAGGTCAACGGCCGATGGTGCTACGTCTACCGTGCCGTCGACCAGCAGGGCCAGGTCATCGATGTCCTGGTCTCGGTCCGCCGAGACGCCGTGGCGGCTCGCCGATTCCTCACCCGGGCGCTACGGACGCTGAAGGTCATCCCCAGCGAGGTGGTCACGGACGCCGCTGCGGTCTGTCCCAGCGTGCTCGCTGAGCTGATTGCCTCGGCGTGGCGCCACGTCGAGCGGTACGCAAACAATCGGATCGAAGCCGATCACGGCCAGCTCAAGCGGCGGCTGCGGCCGATGCGCGGCCGACAAACCGATCGCAACGCGCAGACCGTGATCGCCGGCCACGCCGTCGTGCAGAATCTGCGCCGCGGCCACTACGAGCTCGGAGTCGACGCCCGGCCCGCGCCGCGGGTCGCCGCGGCCTGCACCGAGCTCGCCCAAGCGATCTGACCACCTGGGCCAGCCGGGCTCAGCCTGTCCGCTGATCTCGCAACGCAACAGAGCCAGCCGGACTGGTCACCACGCACCGCCTCCGAGCAACCCACGGCCCTCCGAAGGTTGCATCCTCGCCGGTACGTCGCGACGTTCGTCGGTGCGTTTCTTACCTTGCGGGCTACCCGCTGCTGTTGGCTATCGGCTCGACTGGTGGCATGCGAATGCGTACCCGAACCGGCAAGTCGTCACGGCCGCCCGGACGCTACTCGTGGTGGTGCACCTGCTCCGGCAGTACACCCGTCGAGACTGGTTGGATCCGCTCTCGCCTCAATCGTGTTAGGCAGCGCCGACATGGACCCGATGGTGAAACAGCGATGGAAGTCGGTTCTGCTGTTGACGGTGCTCGCGCTGGTGTTGGCGGAGGTCATCAGCGGTGGTACGCCCATCACACAGATGTTCCTGCCGTGGATCCTTGTGTTCTACGTGGTCTTCCTCTACGGCTTTCAGGTTCTGGTCATCCGGGAGGTGGCCGTACGCGGACGGCTCGGCCTACTCGGATTGTGTTGCCTCGGCACGGTTTATGGTCTCTACAACGAGGGCTTGCGCGCGCAAGCCTTGTTCTATCCGCTTCGCTCCGCGATCGACACTTTCTCGGACCACGGTATTGTGGCGGAGGTGTGTCCGACGTCCAACGTGCGCACCCGCGTGGTCGCCGAGATGTCGGCGCATCCGGTGCGGGCGATGCTCGCCGTCGGGCTGACCGTGACCGTCAACACCGACGATCCGCCGATGTTCGGCACCGATCTGACCAACGAGTGCCTGTGCGTCGCCGGGTTGGCCGGGCTGGACCGGCCGGGCGCGGCCGAGTTGGCCGCCAACGCCGTACGCGCCAGCTTCCTGGACCCGTCGGCGAAAGCTGCCCTGCTCGCCGACATCTCGGACGCGGTGCGGACCGCCGGCACCGGCTCGGCGGTGCAGACCGGGCCCCCGGATGAAGTCGGGCCGGCCGGCGCGGTGCGGTGGTGATCAGCGGGCGAGGCGCGGTGGCGGTGCTGCGCGCACCGCAGGCCGTGCGGGTGCTCCTGGCCAGCCAGGTGGGACGGCTCCCGCTCGCCTCGGCACCGTTGGCACTGCTGCTTTTCGCCCGCCAGACGATGAGCATCGCGATGGCCGGAGCGCTCGTCGGCGGCTACACCGCGGGCACCGCCATCGGACAGCCGTTGCTGGCTCGGGCCGCCGACCGGTGGCGGCAGCCTCCGGTGCTGTGGGCCGCGGTGGCGCTGTCCACCACCGGCTTCGCGCTCACCGCGCTGCGCCCGGTACCCGCGGTCGCGGTGGCCGCGGTCGTCGCGGCCGGCGTCGGGGCACCGCCGTTCGAGTCGTGCCTGCGGGTGCTGTGGCGCGACCTCATCGGTGAGCAGCTGCTGCACACCGCGTACACCCTGGATGTTGCCCTCCAAGAATTGATCTTCATCGTCGGTCCACTGCTCGCGCTCGCCGGCTACGGCCTCGACGGCGCCCGCGGCGGCCTCGTCGCGACCGCCGCGGGCCAGCTCGCCGGAACCATCCTGTTCGCCACCGCCCCGGTGGTACGCCGGTGGCGCGGGGACCCGGCACCGCGGCACTGGGCCGGCGCGCTGCGCTCAGGCCAACTGCGGCTGCTGCTGGCGGCGACGCTGATGATCGGCGCAGCCGTCGGAGGTACCGCCGTCGCGGTCGCCAGGTACGCCGACGCCCACGGTTCCCGCACCCTGGCCGGCTGGCTGCTCGCCGCCCAGGCGGCCGGAGCGCTGCTCGGCGGCCTGATCTCGATCCACCGTCCGCCGCTTGACCCGCGCCGCGGCCTGCCGGTCACCCTCGGCCTGCTGGCCGCCGGCTACCTGCCGCCGCTACTGGCCAGCCAGCCCGCGGGGATGGCGGCGGCGCTGGCGATCAGCGGCCTGCTGCTGCCAGCCGCACTGACCGCAGTGTTCATCACGGCCGACCAGGTCGCCGCGCCAGGCACCGCGGCGGAGTCGTTCGCCTGGGTCGCGACCGCGTTCGCCACCGGCAGCGCGGTCGGCGCCGTGGCCGACGGCGCGCTGTGCCAGGCGGTGGGTGGCGTAGTGATCGGCTTCCTACCCGCGCCGCTGATCATCGCGGTCGCCGGAGCGCTGCTGCGACTGCGGCAAACGGGCCGCCACACGACCCGTGACTGAACGTCCGGGTCTGACCTCCGCGTAGATCACGGCGATCTGCTCAACGAAGTGTTCGGCAAGCCTGTTGTCCACCCGAAGGCCATACCACAAACCTGAAGAGCCGCAACCGGCGGTGAACGCTTTCCATTGCGCGGCCGAACGCATTCCGCATCCTCGATCACATGCGCGTACAGGTTCAACGTCGTCCGCACATCGGCGTGGCCAGGCCGGCGGCTGACCACATGCACCGGCACCCCGACAACAGACGCCAAGGGGTTGGTTGCTGTCCGAGTAAACCGAGCGCAATGTCGGTGAGGGCACGAGCGCTGGTCATGGCCACTTGTGAGGTGGCATCTGCACGTGCGGTGAGGCCAGGGAGGGTCGTGGTCGTCAAGGCAGTCACTTCGGCGGCTTGACCCACACGGATATGTGGCCACGGCTCTCGCTCGTGAAAGGCTCCCGGTTCCAATCACTCCACCGCTCGCGTAGGCCCATGCCGGCCAACCGCGCCATCAGGTCCAGTTCAGACGGCCACACAAAGCGGTGCGGCGACGAGAAGGTCTTGAGCTGGCCGTCGAGCGTCCAGTAGTGATGAGAATATGCGATCTGCGTCGCGACGTCGTACTCCTCGAAGCCGAGGTGCGTCGGCGTCGCGGTGAAGACGTGCGTAGTCTGGCCCGGTGGCAGGCGTTGAAGCTCGGGAACATAGTTCTCGACGACGAAGCAACCTTCCGGCTCCAGGTGGGCTGCGGCGTTGCGAAACGCCTCGACCTGTTCGTTCTGTGTCGTCAGGTTCGTGATCGTGTTGCGCAACAGGTAGACGAGGCGAAACCTCCCGCCCACCAAGGTACGGGCGAAATCTCCGATGGTCACCTCGACGTCCGAGCCACCCTGCTGCGCACGCAGGCGCGCCGCCATCGCGGCAGACAGCTCAATCCCCTGCACCGCTATGCCGCGACGCTGCAGCGGCAGCGCGATGCGCCCCGTACCAATGCCAAATTCAAGGGCCGGACCGGTTCCCGCGAGTTCCGCGAGGAAGCGCACGGCCGGCTCGATCGCCGTAGGCTCGAACAACTCCGGCCACAGAACTTCGTACCGCTGGGCGATCCATTCATCGAAGAAAATCTCAGGCACGCCACCGAGCATCGTTCGAAATCTGCCCCGACCGCCAGCGATTTCCCATCAGCACGACCGGATCCGGTCCATCCGGCGAGCGGGCGGAGTCCGCCAGTCAGCAGGCGGCAGCCTCATGAGGCGACTGCGCCGTGGCCCGGTTGCGCGTAGCTACCGGCGACTACGACGTGATCCGCCTGGCGTTCCTGCTGCGCGAGCTACCGGTGCGGCTACTGGGCCGGGTGCGCAGCGACCGGGTGTTCCACGCCGCGGCGCTGGCCTGCGCCGGTCCCGGCCGGCCGGGCCGCCACGGCCCGGCGATGACGCTGGACGACTCGACGACCTGGCCGGCCCCGGCGCGGAAGGTGACCAGCGTGCACGCGCGCTACGGCCAGTGGCGCTCACCGCGTGGCCACCACCACCCGCAGCTGCAACGCCGCGCCGGCTGGGCAACTCATCCCGGCCCGTTGCCGATCGTGGCCGGCAGCCTGATGCTGGTCCGGATCGACCGGCTACCCGGCGACCCGACCCCGAAACCGGTGTGGCTGTGGCACTCCCACCCCGAGCCGGCCGACCTGGACGTGCTGCGCCTGTTCCACGCCTTCCTGCGCCGCTTCGACCTGGAACACACCTTCCGGATCCTCAAGCACACAGTGGACTGGACCCGGCCCCGGGTACGCCACCCTGACCACGCCGACCGGTGGACCTGGCTGACCCTGGCCGCCTACACCCAGCTACGCCTGGCCCGCGACCTCACCGAAGACCTACGCCGCCCCTGGGAGAAACCACTACCACCCGGGTTTTCCCACATCCACCGGATCACCCCCCGTTCGGCCGCCGCACCGAAACCCTCCCGACCAGGCCCCGGCCG
>JBBWZQ010000279.1:0-12163 GCA_039649115.1 Micromonosporaceae bacterium
CCTCAGTCTGCGCGCTGGGTCGCGGCCCGCGCGAGTTCGACCAGTACCCCGGCCGCCTCCGGGTCCAACTCGACGCCGTCCAGCGCGTCCAGCGCCTGTCGGGTCAGGTCGGCGATCCGCCGCTCGGTGCGGGCCAGCGCGCCGGTACCGGTGATGATCGCCCGCAGCTCGACCACCCCGGCCTCGTCCAGCTCCGGGTCGCCGAGCCCGGCCAGCAGGGTCGCGCGCCCGCCCGGGTTCGCCGCCGAGGCCGCTGCCGCCACGAGGAACGTCCTCTTGCCCTCGCGCAGGTCGTCCCCAGCCGGTTTGCCCGTGCGCGCCGGGTCGCCGTACACGCCGAGGATGTCGTCGCGCAGCTGGAACGCCTCGCCCAGCGGCAGCCCGTACCCGCTGTAGGCCGCCCGTACCGGCTCGGCGGCACCGGCCAGCGCGGCACCCAGCAGCAGCGGCCGCTCCACCGTGTACTTCGCCGACTTGTACCGGGCGACCTTGCCCGCCCGCTCCATCGACGTGTTCTCGCTGACCTGGGCGTGCACGTCGAGGTACTGGCCGACCACCACCTCGGTGCGCATGTCGTCGAAGACCGACCGGGCCCGGGCCAGGCCGGCACGGTCCATCCCGCTGCCGAACAGCAGCTCTTCCGACCAGACCAGGCACAGGTCGCCGAGCAGGATGGCGCTGGCCCGGCCGAAGGCGAGCGGGTCGCCGGACCAGGCGCGAGCCGCGTGCAGGTCGGCGAAGCGACGGTGTACCGACGGCTCGCCGCGACGGGTGTCGGACGCGTCGATCACGTCGTCGTGGATGAGCGCGCTCGCGTGCACCAGTTCCAGCGCGGCGAGCGCGGCGATCAGCTCCGCCGAGTCCGGGCCGCCGGCGCCGACGAAGCCCCAGTAGGCGAACGCCGGGCGCAGCCGCTTGCCGCCGCCCAGCACGAACTCCGCGAGGGCGTCGGCGACGGGTACGAGGGCCGCGTCCATCGCCGCCAGGCTGGCGCGGTGCCTGCCCAGGCAGGTGGCCAGCGCCCGCTGGATGCGCGGCTGCAGCGGGCCAGGGTCGGCGGGGCCGGGTGCGGGGAGGTCCTCGGTCACGCAGGTGACGCTAGCGGCCCGGCCGGTACCCGGACCGCGCTGGGTGGTAGGCAGTCGGTCAGCCACCGGACAGCGCGGCGTGCGGGAGGAGCAGGCCTGGCCCGGGGTGCGGGGTGGCGAACGGCCCGGGCCGGCAGCCCCGTGCCGGAAGGAGATCGGGACGGGCCGGGCGCAGTGCCCGCTGGGGCAGGTCGAGCACGGGATCGGCGCGCAGGATGGCCCTCTCCAGCTGCTGGAGCTCCACGTGCGGATCGAGCCCGAACTCGTCCACCAGCCGGACCCGTGCGAGATGGTAGGTGCGCAGTGCCTCGGGCGCGCGGCCGTGGCGGTACAGCGCCAGCATGAGCAGGGCGACCAGCCGCTGGCGGTCGGGGTGCTGCGCGGCCAACTCGACGAGCTGGTCGATGACCACACTGTGCCGGCCCAGGCGCAGCTCCGCGTCGAGCCACTCCTCTGCCGCGGCCAACCGGGCCTCCTCCAGGCCGCGACACAGCTGGTCGGTCGGGTTGGCCACGTCGGCGAGCGGCGGCCCGTGCCACAAGGCGAGAGCCCGTCGCAGCGTCGCGACTCCGGCGCCGTCCATCGGCTCGTCGCGGGCGTCGTGGACAAGCGCACGGAAACGAAATACGTCAATGCACATGGGATCGGCCTGAAGCGTGTACGTCGCTCCGCGGGTAATGATCCGAATGGTCCCGTCGGCGGTCTCGCCCAGCGTTGCGCGCAGTCGTGAGACGCACACCTGTACCGCGTGGCGGGCCGTGCGTGGCGGCGTGTCCAGCCAGATCAGATCGACGAGGCGGTCGACCGTCACCGGTTGGTTCACGTGGAGTGCGAGAACCGCGAGTGCGAAACGCTGTTTGCGAGGTCCGAGGTCTATTTGTTCCCCCCTGGCCCATGCCTCGACAGGACCCAGTAACCGTAACTCCACAACGCCCCCTCGTACGTTGGTGTGTCACGCAGACGTACCGGATGTCACCCGGATCCGGCGATCACGAGTGGCTGTGCCGTACGCAGGCAGCTTTAGAGCCTCATTAGAACCGATCGAACGGCATTCGAACAGCGTCTGTGTAGGGGAACGTCGCAGACACGTCGCCATTTTTGCGTGATCGAGAGCCGCTATGACCGAATGCCAGTTGGTTGCGGTTGATCTGGGCTTAATTTCGATTCCATGATTTATTGCCCGCGATTGTGTGTTCGCAACTCCTGCCGATCGCGGAATCCCCTGTCAACTATGTCACACAGTACTCGTCGGCGCGCTGTGAGCGCGTTGTGAACCCACGATGAATCGGGGGTGAGGAGCGTTTGCGACATTTATCTGCATGGCGTAGCCACCGGAAGTCTCGCACGGAAAGGTGTCCGGCCATGATGCGATGGATCGTCGGCTCCAGCCAGAAGTACCGGCGCCTGGTGCTAGCCGTGGCGGTGGCCCTGATCGCCCTCGGCTTCGTGCAACTGCGGCGGTCATCCGTGGAGGCGCTGCCGGAGTTCGGACCGGTGCGGGTGGACGTTCAGGTCGAAGCGCTCGGGTTGTCCGCCGAAGAGGTGGAGAACCTGATCACCAACCCGATGGAGAACGAGTTCTTCAACGGCATCCCGTGGCTGGCGAAGCTGGAGTCCCACACCATACCGGGGCTGTCCTCGATGGAGATGACCTTCCAGCCAGGTACCGACCCGATCCGGGCGCGGCAGGTGGTGCAGGAGCGCCTCACCATGGCACCCGCGCTGCCCGCAGCCTCGTCCAGGCCGCCACTGGTGGTGCAGCCGCTCTCGTCGACCGGCCGGCTCATGATGATCGGGCTCTCCGCGAAACAGCTCTCGCTGATCGACATGTCGCTGATGTCCCGCTGGACGATCGTGCCGCGGCTGCTCAGCGTGCCTGGCGTGGCGAACGTCGGGATCTGGGGGTTCCGGGACCGGCAACTGCAGGTACAGGTCGATCCGACCAAGCTGATGCAGCACAGCGTCACGCTCGACCAGGTGCTGCGTACCTCGGCGAACGCGCTGTGGGTCTCGCCGCTGACCTTCGTCGAGGCGTCCACGCCCGGGCTCGGCGGCTTCATCGACACCGCCAACCAGCGGATCGAGATCCAGCACAACCAGCCGATCAAGAACGCGGCAGACCTCGGCAAGGTGACCATCGAGGGCGCGGAGGACAGGCAACTGCACCTGGCCGACGTCGCGTCCATCGTCGAGGACCACCAGATCCTGATTGGCGACGCGGTCGTCCAGGACGCGCCCAGCCTGATGCTCGTGGTGGAGCGGTTCCCCGGTACCAAGGTCACGGACGTGACCCGCAACGTGGAGGCCGCGCTCGACGAGCTGCGCCCCGCCCTGCCCGGCCTCCAGGTGGACACCACGGTGTACCGGCCGGCGACCTTCGTCGAGACGATGGTCCGCAACCTCACCGTGATGCTGATCATCGGCGGCATCCTGCTGCTGCTCGTGCTCGGTGCCCTGCTCTTCGACTGGCGTGCGGCACTGGTCAGCATCGTGACGATCGGGGCGTCCATCGCGGTGACGATGCTCGTGCTGTCCCTGTTCGGGGTCGGCCTGAACATGATGTCCCTGGCGGGGTTGGTGATGGCGCTCGCCATTGTGGTGGACGATGCCGTCGTCGGCGTGGACAACGTCCGGCAACGGCTGCGGGAGCGCACCGGGGACGGGTCCGGGGCCATCCACGCGGCCGTACTGGAGATGCGTGGTCCGCTGGTCGTGGCGGCGCTGATCGCCGCGGCCTCGGTGGCGCCGGTGTTCCTGCTCGACGGGGTCCGCGGCGCGTTCCTCACCCCGGTCGCGCAGGCATTCCTGGCGGCCACGGTGGTCTCCCTGGTGATCGCGCTGACGATCGCCCCGGTGCTGGCCACACTCCTGCTGTCCGGCACGTCCCTGCGGCACCGCGAGTCGGCACCCGCCCGGGCGCTGGCGCGCGGGTACGCCTCGGTGCTGCCCGGCCTGCTGCGCCGGCCCGTCATGTCCTACGCGATCGTCGCCCTGCTCGTGGTGGCCGGCCTGCTCGCAGTGCCGTTCCTCACCGGCCGGCCGCTGTCGCCGACGCTCAAGGAGCGGGACCTGCTGATCAGCTGGGAGGCGCCGCCGGGTACGTCCCTGCCGGAGATGAACCGGATCACCGGGACGCTCACCGGCGAGCTGCGGTCCCTGTCCGGCGTCCGCGACGTCGGTGCCCACGTCGGGCGGGCCATCGCCGGGGACCAGATCGTCGGTGTCAACGCCGGCGAAGTGTGGCTGAGCGTCGACCCGAAGGCCAACTACGACAAGACCCTGGCCGCCGTGCGGCGGGTGCTCAACGGCTACCCGGGCATGCAGAGCGACCTGGTCACGTACACGGACAAGCGGGTCCGCGAGGTGGTGACCAAGAGCACCTCGGACGACCTGGTGGTGCGCGTCTACGGCAACGACTACGGCGTCCTCAACGCCAAGGCGCAGGAGGTGCTGGGGATCATCTCGGGCATCCGCGGGGTGAACCGGCCGCACGTGGTCTCGGCCCAGGTCGCGCCGACGGTCGAGATCGAGGTGTCGGTCGACAAGGCCGCCAAGTGGGGCCTCAAGCCCGGCGATGTGCGCCGCGCCGCCGCCACCCTGGTGGCCGCCACCATCGCGGGCAACCTCTTCGAGAACCAGAAGGTGTACGAGGTCGTGGTGTGGGGTGTGCCCTCGCTGCGGCAGAACGTGGACACCATCAGGGACCTGCGCATCGACGCGCCGGTCGGCGGCCCCGGGAACGGGCCGACGCAGGTGCGCCTGGCCGACGTGGCCAACGTACGGGTGGTGCCGAAGGCGGAGGTCATCCTGCACGACCAGGTGTCCCGTGCGATCGACGTCGTCGCCAACGTGCGCGGCCGCGGTGTCGGCGCGGTGACGGCCGACGTGAAGAACCGGCTGCGCCAGGTCGCGTTCCCCCAGGAGCACCACCTGGAGGTGCTCGGCGAGACCCAGACGCAGGCGGGTGGCGGGTTCCGGCTGTGGGTGGCCGTCATCGGCATCGCGATCCTCGTCTTCTTCATGCTCCAGGCGACCTTCAGCAGCTGGCGGCTCGCGTTGCTGTACTTCCTGCTCCTGCCGTTGACGCTGGTCGGAGGCCTGCTGCTGGCCCTGGCCGTCCGAGGCAGCGTGTCCGCCGTCGCCCTGCTCGGCCTGCTCACCGTGCTGGCCCTGGGCGTCCGGGGTGGCCTCCTGCAGGTCCGGCTCTACCAGCGGCTGGAGGATGAGGGCGCGGCGCTGGACGCCGACCTGGTGGCGCTGGGCTCACGGCAGCGGTTCGTGCCCACCGTGACCGGGCTGCTCGCCGGGGGGCTGGCCCTGTTCCCGCTGGCAGTCTACGGCGGCGGCGCCTCCGGCCTGGAGATCGTGGGCCCGCTGGCCCTGATCGTGGTGGGCGGCCTCGTCACGACGGCGCTGCTGAACCTGTTCATCCTGCCCGCCCTGTACCTGCGGTTCGCGGCCCGGCCACGGCCCGCTCCGGAGCTGAGGAGTAGTTGATGCACACACGTCGATGGATAGTGGCCGGATTGGTTGCGATCGGGCTGGGTCTGGCGGGTTGCTCGGGACCGGACAACGGTTCCGGCACCGGTGTGGACACGGCGGCTGATGCCAAGGTCCAGGACGTTCCCGGCACGGACCTCAAGCAGATCACCTTGACCGGGCACGCCGCGACGCGGCTGGGCATCCGGACCGTCACCATCGCCGGGTCGGTACCGGTGGTGGCCGCGCCCGGGCCGTCCACGGGTCCCGCCACACCGGTGACCGTCGTGCCGTACTCCGCGGTGCTCTACGCCCCGGACGGCGGCACCTGGGTCTACACGGTTCCGCAGCCGTTGACCTACCTGCGCGAGAAGGTCGTGGTGACGGTCGTGCGGGGCGCCAAGGGGGACCAGGCGGTGCTGTCCCAGGCGCCGGCGGCGGGAACGACGATCGTGTCCATCGGCGTGGTCGAACTTTACGGCACCGAGCTCGGCATCGGGAACGTCACAGAGTAGGGACCGTACGCCATGATGCGCTGGATCATTGGAACGAGTCTGAAGCTCCGGTTCCTCGTGGTCATCGGGGCCTCGATGTTGATGTGCTTCGGCGTTCTGCAGGTCAAGAACATGCCCATCGACGCGTACCCCGAGTTCGCGCCACCCCAGGTGGAGGTCCAGACGCTGTGCAGCGGCATGTCCGCGCGAGACGTCGAGGAGTTGGTCTCCGTACCCATGGAGCAGGGCCTGGCCGGCATCGAGGGGCTGGACGACATGCGCTCCAAGTCGGTCTCCCAGCTCTCGTCGATCGTCATGATCTTCAAGCCGGGAGTGGACCTCATGAAGGTCCGGCTGCTGATCCAGGAGCGCCTCACCTCGATCTCGCCGAGGCTGCCCCGCTGGGCCAACTCACCGTTCATGATCCAGCCGCTGTCGGCGACCAGCCGGGTCATGAAGATCGGCATGTCCCAGGCGGACAGGTCCGACGGGGCCGCGATCCAGATGGCGCTGGCCGCCTACTGGACGCTGCGCCCCCGCCTGATGCGGGTACCCGGTGTGGCGAACGTGGCGATCTGGGGTGACCGCTGGGCCACCAAGCAGATCCAGGTCGACCCCGAGCTGATGAAGCAGCACGGCGTCACGCTCGCCCAGGTGCTGGACGCCGCGGGCGACGCCGTCGACGTGGGCCAGCTCAAGTTCCGGGGCGGGTGGGAGATCGGTACCGGCGGCTGGGTGGACACGTCCAACCAGCGGTTCCAGGTGCAGCACCAGCTGCCCAACCTGACCCCGGACCAGCTCGCCTCGATCCCCATCCAGGTGCCGAAGGGCGCCAAGCCGGTCTCCCTGCGAGACGTCGCCCGGATATCGGAAGAGCTCATGCCGTCGTCGTTGCTCGGCGGTGACGCGGTCATCAACGACGGTCCGGGGATCATGCTGGTCGTCGAGAAGCTGCCCTGGGGCAACACGCTGGAGGTCACCCGGGGCGTCGAGGCGGCGATCAGGGACTTCCAGCCCGGCATGCAGAGCTACACGATGAACACCGAGATCTTCCGGCCGGCCACCTTCATCCAGACGGCGTTCGACAACCTCGCCCGGTCGATGGTCATCGGGTTCATCCTCGTCGTGCTGATCCTGATCCTCTTCCTCTTCGAGTGGCGGGTCGCGCTGATCAGCACGATCACGATCCCGCTGTCCCTGGTCGCGGCCGGACTCGTGCTGTACTACTCCAAAGCGACCATCAATACCATGATCCTGGCGGGTCTGGTGATCTCGCTGGGCGTGCTCGTCGACGACGCCATCATCGACGTCGAGAACATCGTGCGCCGCATCCGCCAGCACCGGCTCGCGGGGAGTACCAGGTCCAACGCGTCGATCATCCTCGAAGCGTCCATCGAGGTGCGCGGGCCGATCGTGCAGGCCACGATGATCATCCTGGTCTCCACCGTTCCGGTGTTCCTGCTCGGTGGCCTGACCGGCTCGTTCTTCCGGCCCCTGGCGCTCGCGTACGCGCTGGCCATCCTGGCTTCGCTGGTGGTCGCGCTGACCGTCATCCCGGCGCTCGCCCTGATAATCCTGAGCCACGCGCGGATCGAGCGGCGCGGCTCGCCCCTGGTGCGCGCGCTCCAGCGCGCCTACATGGTGTTCCTGCCGCGCATCATCTCGCGACCTGCGGCCGCCTACGCGACCGTCGCGCTGGTGATGGCGGGCGGGATCGCCGTCGCGCCACTGCTGGGACAGAACCTGTTCCCGGCGTTCAAGGAGCGGGACTTCCTGATCCACTGGATCGCCCAGCCCGGCACCTCCCGGGAGGAGATGTTGCGCATCACCCGACAGGTCAGCCGGGAGCTGCGTGCGATACCCGGGGTACGCACCTTCGGCTCGCACATCGGGCAGGGCACCCTGGCCGACGAGATCGTCGGCATGAACGCCGGGGAGAACTGGATCAGCATCGATCCGAAGGTCGACTACGACAAGACGGTGGCCGCGGTCAAGAAGGTGGTCGAGGGCTATCCGGGGCTGCAGCGGGATGTGCAGACCTACCTGAAGGAGCGCACCGAGGAGGTGTTGACCGGATCCAGCGAGGCGATCGTCATCCGGATCTACGGCGACGATCTCGGCGTCCTGCGCCGGAAGGGCGACGAGGTCCTCAACCTCCTGTCGGGCATCAACGGCATCGTCGAGCAGCACGTGACGCTGCAGACCACCATCCCGCAGATGCAGGTCGAGGTCGATCTCGCCAAGGCGTCCACGTACGGGATCAAGCCGGGTGACGTGCGCCGCACCGCCGCCGCGTTCATCGCCAGCGAGGAGGCGGGCGACATCTGGCGCAACGGCAAGAACACCGAGGTGCACGTGTGGAGCGTGCCGGAGGCCAGGTTCAGCATCGAGAGCGTCAAGGATCTCCTGCTGGACACGGCGGACGGCCGCAAGGTGCCGCTGGGCGCCCTGGCCGACGTCAAGATGGTGCCGACGCCCAACCAGATCCTGCGCGAGAATGGCTCGCGCCGCATCGACGTGGCCGCCAACGTGGCCAAGGGCCATGCCCTGGGCGCGGTCGCCGCCGAGGTCAAGCGCCGCCTCGCGACGGTCAACTTCCCGGCGGGCTACCACCCGCAGTTCATCGGGGAGTACCAGGAGGCGCAGGCCGCGCAGGGCCGGCTGCGGCTGCTCGCGGGCGTGGCGTTGCTGGGGATCTTCCTCCTGCTCGTCAACGCGTTCAACAGTTGGCGGCTGGCGCTCCTCGTCCTGCTCACGCTGCCCATGGCCCTGGTCGGCGGCCTCCTCGCCGCGTACCTGTCCGGCGGCATCCTGTCGATCGGCTCCCTGGTGGGCTTCTTCACCGTGCTGGGCATCGCCACGCGCAACGGAATCCTCATGATCAACCACTTCCAGCACCTCGAACGGGAGGAGGGTGAACCCTTCGGCCGGGACCTCGTCCTGCGCGGCGCCAAGGAACGGCTGTCGCCGATCCTGATGACATCGCTGGCGGCCGGGTTGGCTCTCGTCCCGCTGGCGGTCGCCGGTGGCATTCCCGGCCATGAGATCGAGCACCCGATGGCCATGGTGATCATCGGTGGCCTGGTCACCTCCACGCTGCTGAACCTGCTCGTCACGCCCTCCCTGTACCTGCGCTTCGGCGGCAGGGCCAGGCGATCGCGGACCGTCTAATCGCCTTCTAATCACGCGCTGCCTGCCTGAATGCCATGGCGAACGTGACGATCGAAGCCCAGGGGCTCACGAAGCGGTTCGGTGCGCGCACCGCCGTCCGCGACCTGAGCCTCACGGCCCGGCAGGGCGACATCGTCGGCCTGCTCGGCGCGAACGGCTCGGGCAAGACCACGACCATCCGCCTGCTCACCACGGTGCTCACCCCGACGGGTGGGACCTTCTCGGTGGCCGGCATCCCGGCCACGAGGCCCGTGGACATCCGACGGCGGGTGGGCGTGCTGCCGGAGAGTTCGGGGTACCCCGGGCAGCAGACCGGACGGGAGTACCTGCGCTACCACGCGCGCCTGTTCGGCCGGTCGCGGTACCGGCCGACCAGGTGGACCGGGCCCGGCGCGCGCTCGCCGGGGTGGCCGGTGTGACGGTCGGGGAGACCGACGGCCGGCCGGACGTACTCAAGTCATCGTGCGCGCCATCGTCGCCGGCCACGGCGGCCGCGCCTGGCTGGCGGCAACGGCGACCGGCGCCGAGTTCCACGCCCAGCTGAGCCTGGACTGCGCCGCCGGCGCAACCCCACCGCACGCCGGCTAGGAGGCTGCCGGTGGCTCGCGGCCGAGCGGACCGCGGTCGCTGGTACTCGCCGCAGCGGGCGAGAGCCTAGAGCGACACGGCGTTCAGGATTGGTGATTACGCCGTGCCGGCGAGGGCGAGCCGTAGCCGATCGCGGAAGTCGGCGACCACAGGCTCCTCGGCGTAGGCAACGGTTACCCGGTCGAGTTCGTGCAGCCGCGACCGGACGCGCGGGGTGTTGAGGGTACCGGCGGCGTCCAGCGCCGCGCACCCGACCCGCACCCCCTCCTCGATCTCATCCCCGCGCAGGAGGTACGTCCCCGACAGGCTGACCATGTTGAGCGTCCTACCCAGCGCGTGTTCGGTGTGGAACCTCCCGATAGCGTCCCGTAGCAGAGGCTCTGCTTGCGCGGCAGCCGCGGGCACCTTGCGGGCGAGGACATAGTAGGAGTGGCCGCGGATGGCAGTCAGTTCGGCATCGTCGAAGTGCCGTCGCCACGGTGGGATTTCATACTCACAGGCATTGGCGAAATGCTCCTCCGCCTTGCTGACGGCACGAAGATGTGGCTGGACCCGGCCGCCGCCGGCATGACTCGTGGCTTGGTAGGCGGAGATCTCGGACAGCGCAAGTTCCGAGGTGGTCGGATCGCCGTCGGCTGCGGCAGCGTATGCGAGTCGGAGCAGGCTGAGGGCCTCATCGGATCGACGGATGTGCAATGCCTGCCCACCCATCCTGAGCAGGATCGAGCTGACGAGATCCGTCTTGCCCGCCTCGCGCGCGGCGCTGAGCGCGATCAGCCACAGGCGCCGGGCCTCCTCGTGCCGCTCGGCGTCGTAGTTGATGGACCCCGCGACGGCGGCGAGGTCGGACGTGGCGACAAGGAGTCGCCGTCGCACGGCGTCCGACGCCGCGACGGCATTCCTGCCGAGGGCGATGACCCACCTCAGTTGCGCGTCGATCGCCGGTCGGGACAGTCCGACCGCTCCTTGATAGCGCCAGTCGCGGAAGACTGCCGTCGTTGCCTCGATCTGTTCGACATCCGCCATGCCGAGCCGGCTGGGCAGGTCCATGTCGGTTCCTGGCAGGAGCGCGTTGAGTCGATCGTGCACGGGTGTGCCGCCGGCCGCGGCGAGAGCGATGGCCGTGACCGTCGCGATAAAATCCCGCCGCTGCATCCAGCTCACCACCCGATCCGTGTCATCCCATTCGAGGGTATCCAGATCGGCGGTGAAACCCAGCCGGTCGGCGGGTGTTCGCAGGATGGAGGCGAGTCTGGCGACGGTGGCGATGTCGCGCAGTCGCTGGCCGCCGTTCTCGACCTTGCACACCCGGCTCTGTCCGAGATCGACGAGGTGTCCGAACTGCTCCTGCGACATGTGCAGTTCCGCGCGAGCGGCCTTGAAGAACGAGCCGAAGTCATAGGCCGCCAGCGCTGCCACGATCTCCGGTCGATCGTAGAAATCGACAGGCAGGACAATGACGGGCTCGGACCCGGATGCACGTGAGCACGGCTCGCAAAGAGTACTCGCGTTTCCACGACGGAGCACGGCGCGACACCGCGCGCATCGCCGCTCGTCACCACGGTTCACGGTTTCCGCTCCTCGCGTGTGTGAGCCATTCTCCCGCCACCGCGGTCGCGCGGTCCATTCCAAGCGGAATAGCGCCGTCCACAGTCGACGATGATGGCTCGGCATTGGTACCTGACACGAGCCCGGACAGGCTGCGTCCATGACGACCTATCTCGCGAGGAGCGCGCTGGCTCGGCTGGAAGAGGCACAGCAGCAGATCGACCGGCATGTGGTGCGGGGTCGGGACGGCCGGTGCCCGCGGTGCGGCGAGACCGAGCCGTGCAGCCGGCGCAACGCCGCCTCGGCCGTGTTCGCCCGGTATGACTGTCTGCCGCGCCGGCGGCCGGGACTGGCCGGAAGCCGTACCCGATGAGCGTCGCGCACCAGGTACGGCGTCCACAGTGGACGTGTGCGACGGACGGCGACCCATGGCCGTGTGCGACGGCACGGCAGATGCTGGCCGGAGCGTACGGTGGCGGCAGCCTCACCCTGGCTCGGCACCTGGCGGATCTCATGAGCCTTGCGGTCGCCGACCTCGCCGTGGCCGACCCGACGAAGCTCTACCGCCGTTTTCTCAAATGGACCCTCAACAAGGGTGTGTGTTGCGGTGCCTGTGGCAAGCCCGGCCACGCCGTCATACCTGGTGTGCCACCTCGGCTCGTGCCCTGCAAAGGCCTCCGTGCGGTGATGGCAGTGGATCGTGGTCATTTGTACTGGCCCCAGCGGGTCTAGACGACCACGATCGCGAAGCCTGCCAAGATTGGACATTGAGTGTGATAAGGGCGGCGCCGCGGG
>JBBWZQ010000281.1:0-11154 GCA_039649115.1 Micromonosporaceae bacterium
CACGACCCGCATGACGTGTTCGTGCTGCAGCTGTACGGGTCGAAGCGGTGGACACTCCACCCCACCCAGACCCCGCTTCCCTTGCACGAGCAGGGTTACCTGCTCCCGCCCGAGGGCGCCGGAGATCCCGTGATGGACTTCGTGCTCCGGCCGGGCGACATGGTGTATCTGCCGCGTGGCACCGTGCACGCGGCGACCGCCAACGAGAGTGCCTCGCTGCACCTGACGATAGGCATCAGCCCGATGACGTGGGCGCACGTGCTGCGTACCGCGGTCGAGCAGGTCGTCGCTAAGGATGTCAGGTACCGCACGGCCCTGCCCGTCGGGTTCGTGACGCGGGAGGAGCCGCGCCGGGCGGCCGTCGGGCAGCTGACCGAGCTGTTCGACGCGTTCGCCGGCAAGGTGGCGGTGGGTGAGGCGATCGACCTGGCGGCGAGTGTGATGTCGCGGCGGCGGGCACCTGTCCTGGCGGGACACCTGCTCGACCTCGAATCGACGGACACGGTCGAGCTGGACACGAAGGTCCGGGTGCGCACCGATCTGGTGTGGCGGCTGTCGAAGAGCGAAGAGCAGGTCCATCTGGAGTTCCACGGCAAGACGATGGACCTGCCGGAGTTCGTCGAGGACGAGCTGACCTTCATGATCAAGGCCGACGAGTTCACCGGTACGGACATCCCCGGTGTGTTGGACGACGCCGGGCGGTTGGTGCTGATCCGCCAACTGCTGCGGGAGGGCTTCCTGACGCGGTCCTGACCATCACACGTGACCGGCGGCCATCGATGCGTGGTCGCCGGTCACACCACAGCAGCGGGGGAGTCAGACACGTGCCGAGCTTTCAGCTGAAGGCCACGCCGGCGACGGATCCGATGAGCGGCATCAGCGGCTCGGTCGACATCGGAGAAACGCCACCCCCGCGCGCGCAGCCACCCCCGACGGGATCGAAGCTGCGGCGCGCCGGCCGGTCGCTGGCCGCGGCGGCCGTGGCGATGCCGCGCGTGCTGAGATTGGCCTGGCGGGCGAGCCCGCGGCTGACCGTCGGTCTCGCGCTGAGCACCGTGCTGGTCGCGATCGTCCCCGCCGCCACCGCGGTGACCGCCCGGCTATTGATCAACTCGGTCTCCAACGCGATCGCCGTACACGCGGCGCACGGCCGGGACGCCGGCGTCATCGGGCCGATCGCGGGACTGGAGCTGCGGACCACGGCCACCGGCGCGATCATCGGCGCGGTCGCGATCCAGTTCCTGATCCTGCTGATGAACGCGTCGGTGAGCGCCGCGCGCAACGTGACCAGCCAGCTGTTGCAGCAGCGGGTCGCGCAGGAGGTTCAGCTCCAGGTGATGGATCACGCGAGCCGCCTCGACCTGGAGTTCTTCGAGGACGCGGGCTCGTACGACCTGATCCGGCAGGCCCAGGACGACGCCGCGATGCGCCCGGTCAACATGATTGAGAGCTTCTACGGCCTGCTGCAGGGTCTGGTCACCTTCGGCAGCCTGGTGGCCCTGCTGGTCGCGCTCAACCCGTGGGTGGCCCTGGCCGCGCTGGCCGCGCCGGTGCCGGCGTTCCTCGCCGATACCCGCTTCGGCAAGATGGGGTTCCTGGTGACGATGTGGTCGTCGCCGCTGCGCCGGCGCATGCAGTACCTCAGCCGGCTCGTGACGACCGACACGTTCGCCAAGGAGGTCAAGCTCTTCGGCCTCGGCGGCTACTTCTCCGGCCGGTTCCGCGCGCTCGCCGACGTGTTCTACCGGCGCCTGCGCCGCCAGATCACCTCGCGCAGTACGGCCGCCACCCTGCTGGGCATGCTCACCATCGTGGTCACCTCTCTGACGTATTGCTACGTGGCTCTGGAAGCGGTGTCCGGCCGGCTGTCCATCGGTGACCTCGTCATGTACACGACGGCCACCGCCACCCTCCAGGTCGCCGCGCAGACGCTGTTCGCCGAAGTCAACGGCATGTACGAGAACCATCTGTACCTGAACAACCTGTACCGGATGCTCGGCACCCGGCCGGCGATCGAGCGTCCGGAGCGGCCGGCGCCGCTGCCGGACCCGCTGCTCGGCCACATCGTCTTCGAGCACGTGAGCTTCCGCTACCCGGGTGCCGAGACGCCGGCGCTGCGGGACGTCAGCTTCGAGGTCCTTCCTGGACAGACGATCGCCGTGGTCGGCCGCAACGGTGCCGGAAAGTCCACGCTCGTCAAGCTGGTGTGCCGGCTGTACGACCCGACGGAGGGCCGGATCCTGCTGGACGGCGTCGACCTGCGGGACCTCGATCCGGACGAGCTGCGGGCGAGGATCTCGGCCACCTTCCAGGACTACGTCATGTACCAGGCCACCGCGGCGGAGAACATCGCGCTCGGCGACGTGGCGTCCATTGAGGACCGCCGGCGTACCGAGGAGGCGGCTGTCAAGGGTGGCGCGCACGAGCTGGTGTCGGGGCTGCCCCGTGGATACGAGACGCCACTGGGCAAGTGGTTCGACAAGGGGAGCGAGCTGTCCGGCGGCGAGTGGCAGAAGATCGCGCTGAGCCGGGCGTTCATGCGCGACGCGCGGATCCTGGTCTTCGACGAACCGACCTCGGCCCTCGACCCGGTCAGCGAGCGGGAGCTGTTCGACCGGCTGCGCGAGCTGGCCCGGCAGCGCAGCACGGTCTACGTGTCCCACCGGTTCTCCACGGTCCGCCAGGCCGACCGGATAGTCCTGCTCGCCGGCGGCGAGCTCGGCGAGGAGGGTACGCACAATGAGCTGTTGGCACGCGGCGGGGAGTACGCGGAGATGTTCCTCACCCAGGCGTCGGCGTATGTCGATGTCCCGGTCGCACCGCTGCCGGCCCGGCCGGGCTGAGAGGGGATCCCGGTGAATGACGTCCGGCTCATCCCGCGCGGGCTGCTGTTCGGCCTGCCCGCGCGGATGAACCCCTCGCTGTCCCCGTCCGGCACCCACCTCGCCTTCCTGGCACCGCGCGCAAAGGCGATGAACGTGTGGGTCGGCAGCCTCGACGAGCGCGACTTCCAGCCGCTGACGGACCTGCGGGGCCAGCCCATCAACGAGTACCTGTGGGCGCGGGACGGCCGGCACCTGCTCTACCTCACCGACCGCGACGGTGACGAGAACCAGCATCTGATCGCGGTCGATCTGTCCAATGGGGACACCCGCGACCTGACGCCGTTCGACGGTGTGCGCGTGCACATCGTGGGCATGGCGTGGCGGGCACCGCATCACGTACTCGTCGAGATGAACCTCGACTCGCCGACCCGCAACGACCTGTACCGGCTCGACCTGCGCGACGGTCGTCGCGAGCGGGTCGCTACCGAGCCGGGGCTGACCGGCTGGGTCACCGATCCGGATCTGGTGGTACGCGCCGCCGAAGCGCCGGACGACGACGGCGGGTTCACCGTCGTGGTGCGGGACGACGAGCGCAGCGCGTGGCGGCCCCTGCTCACCCTCGGGTACGAGGACGCGGTGGGGTCACAGCTTCTCGGCTTCACCAGTGACGGCAAGGACCTGCTGCTGCTCTCGCCGCTGGACGCCGAGGCCGCGCGGCTGCTGCGGCTGTCCACCGCCACCGGTGCGGTCGAGGTGCTCTACGGCGAGCCGACGTATGACGTGACCGGGGCGACGCTGCACCCCACCACGGGCGAGGTGGACCTGGTGGTGGTGGACCGGGAACGGGTCGCGCTGGTGCCGCTGGCCGAGGACACCGCGGCCGACCTCGCCACGATCCGCGCGCACAGCCGCGGCGACGTCAGCCCGCTCGGCCGCGACCTGGGCCACCGGATGTGGCTGCTGCAGGACGTGGTCGACGACGGGCCGACGCTGTTCCGCCTGTACCACCGGGACAGTGGCGTGCTGGAGACGCTGTTCAGCCACCAGCCAGAGTTGACCCGGTACCGCTGCGCCCGGGTGCGGCCGTTCTCCTTCACCGCGCGGGACGGGCTCACCATCACGGGATACCTCACGTTCCCGCCCGGCGAGGCACGCCACCTGCCCACTGTCCTCAACGTGCACGGCGGCCCGTGGGACCGCAACCGGTGGGGCTTCCGGGGCGAGTCGCAGTGGCTGGCCAACCGCGGGTACCTGTGCGTCGAGGTCAACTTCCGCGGTTCCGCCGGGTACGGCCGGAGCTTCACTCTCGCCGGCGACCGCGAATGGGGCGGCCGGATGCAGGACGATCTGGTGGACGCGCTGGGGTGGGTCGTGGCGCAGGGCCACACCGATCCGGACCGGGTGGCCATCTGCGGTTCGTCGTACGGCGGGTACGCCGCGCTGGTGGGTGCGGCCTTCACGCCGGACCTTTTCCGTTGCGCCATCGCGGCCGCGGCGCCGGTGAACCTGAAGACGTTCATCGAGTCGGTACCGGAGTACTGGCCGCACGTGCGGGACCAGCTGCGACGCCGGGTCGGGGACCCGGATGCCGACGCGGACCTGCTGTGGGCCCGTTCGCCGCTGTCCCGGGTCGCCGACATCCGGATCCCGTTGCTGCTCGCCTACGGCCGCAACGACCCCCGGGTACCCGTGACCGAGGCCGAGCAACTCGTCCGGGCATTGCGGGACAACGACATTCCGCACCAGTACCTGCTGTTCGAGGATGAGGGGCACGGGTTCGGCCGGCTCGCGAACGGCCTGGCCTTCCAGGCGGTGCAGGAGGAGTTTCTGGCGAGCCATCTCGGTGGTCGCGTCGAGCCCGGCGACGGCTCGTGATGACCGGGCTCCTGGTACTCACCGTCCGGACCGTGCTGGCCCTCATCCTGCTGGTGTCCCTCGCCACGAAGGCACGGGACCGGGCCGGGTTCCTCGACTGGGTACGCACCCTCGCGGTGGTGCCGCAGCGCTCGGTCCCCGCCGTCGGTACCGCGTTGGCGGCCGCCGAGGGTGCCGCCCTCGTCCTGTTGGTGCTGCCGCCCACGCAGGCGGCCGGGCTGGTACTCGCGGGCTGCGTCTTGGCGTTCTTCGCCGGAGCCGTCGGGTGGATCGTCCGGCGTGGTGTCTCCGTCGCCTGCCGGTGTTTCGGCGAGTCCAGCAAGCCGATGGGAACCACCGAGGTGATCCGCAACGCGCTGCTGAGCCTGGCGGCATGGTCGGCGGCGCTCGCCGCGCTGCTCGGTGCCGCGCCGCTGCCGCCGGCCGCCGATGCCGCGCCGGCGCTGCTGCTCGGCACCGGCCTGGCGCTGGTCGTCGTCCGCCTCGACGACATCGTCCAGCTGTTCTCCCCGTTGCCACGCTGACGCCCATCCGACCCGAACGGAGCGACCATGGCTTCCACCTTTTCCGTGACCGTCCTCGCGGCGCTCTCCGTCCTCAACCTCGTGCTCGTACTGCGCCTGCTGCGGCGCGTGAACGCGACGAGCGCGCGCCCGGAGCGCCCCGCCGGCGCACCGCCACTACCCCTTCCCGGTACGCGCGTCGGCGAGTTCGCGGCGCGGGCGACCGACCGGGAACCGGTCACCACGGCCGGCCTGAGCGGGTACACCCTCGTGGGCTTCTTCACCACCGGGTGCGCGCCGTGTGAACAGTTCGCTCCCGCGTTCGCGCAGCGGGCCGCCGGCTTCCCCGGCGGGCGGCGGCGGGTGCTCGTCGTCATCGCCGGTGGTCCCGGGGATCCCGCGCCGCTGGCCGACCGCATGGCCCTGGTGGCGCGGGTGATTCTGGAACCCGGCGGCGGCCCCGTGTCGACCGCGTTCGGCGTCAAGGCCTTCCCCGCGGCGTGTGTCGTCGACGACGCGACGGTCGTCGCCGCGGATTTCGACCTGGCATCGCTGCCGCTAGAGAGCGCGCAGGGCTTCGGTGGGCAGGAGCCGGGCGGCGCGCAGCGCCGGGTACAGGCCGGCCACCGCACCGATTCCGCCCGCCGCCACCAGCCCGGTCCACACCGCGGCCGGGGGGATCAGGGGTTGCCAGTCTCGCTGGTACGCGATGGTGTACGTGACGGCGGCGCCGAACAGCACGCCCAGCACGCCACCGGCGGTCCCGAGTAGCAGGGACTCGACCAGGAACTGGGTCGCGACATGGACACGCGCGGCGCCCAGCGCGCGGCGCAGGCCGATTTCGTTGCGCCGTTCGAGCACTGAGATCACCATGACGTTGGCGATGCCGATCCCGCCGACCAGCAGCGCCACCGCGCCGAGCCCGAGGAAGAGGGTGGTGGTCGAGCCGGCGATGGCCAACCGCGCGGCGAGCGCGTCGGACGGCCGGCTGACCGACACCTCCTCGGGGTCCCGCGGGTTGGTGGAGCGGGCCAGCATGCCGGCCACGCCGGCGGTCCGGTCGGTCTCGGTCCGCACGTAGATGCGGCTCGGGTGGCCGTCGAAGCCGAAGTCCCGGGTGGCGACGGGCATCCCGATCAGCGCGGAGTTGTCCAGCTCGGGCGCCAGTTCGAACGGCTCCAGGATGCCGATGACGGCGTACCACCGCTGGCCCAGGTACACCTGGGGGGCACCGGTGAGGTTGGCGATGCCGAGGAACTTCGCGGCCGAGTACCCGAGAACGGTCGTCGGGTAGTTGACGGTGACGGTGTCCAGGAACGCGCCCCGCGCGAGCCGCCCGTCCAGTGTGGACAGTACCGACGGGTCGGCGGCGCGCACCGCCAGCCCGCCGCTGCGGTAGCGGGGGATCCGGTCGGTGCGGTACAGCTGCACGTTGGTCAGCTCGGCGGTCGACGCCGCGGCCGTCACCCCCTCGGTGCGCCCGATCCGGCCGGGCGCGTCGGGTGGCAGCTTCGCCTCGCCGCCCGCGATGGTGCGGCCGCTGGTCACGGTGAGCAGGTTGGTGCCCAACCGGTCCACCTGGGCGAGCAGGTCGGCCTGGCTCGACCGGGTGATGCCCAGCACGCCGACCATGGCGGCGATGCCGATCGCGACGCCCAGCGCGGACAGCGCGGCCCGTACCCGGCGGGTGCGCAGGCCCACGGTGCCGACCGGCAGCACGTCGCCGGCGCGCAGCCGCGACCTCATCGCGCCGTCCCGGAATCGCGTACCACTTCGCCGTCACGCAACTCGATGTGCCGCCGCATGGCGCTGGCCACGTTGACGTCGTGGGTGATGACCACCAGTGTGGTGCCTTCCTCGTTGAGTTCGCGCAGCAGAGCCAGAACCTCCGCACCGGTCGTCGAGTCGAGGTTGCCGGTCGGCTCGTCGGCGAGGACCACGGCCGGCCGCCCCACCACCGCCCGGGCGATCGCGACCCGCTGCCGCTCGCCGCCGGACAGCTTCGACGCGCGGTGCCCGGCCCGGTGCGCGAGGCCGACGCGGTCCAGGGCGAGCCGGGCCGCCTGCCGCCGGTCGCCGGCCGGTATGCCGCGGTACAGCAGGCCGGCCGCGACGTTCTCCAGGGCGGTGAGCTGGTCGAGCAGGAAGAACTGCTGGAACACCACGCCCAGCCGGAACGCGCGCAGCCCGGAGAGCTGCCGGTCGGACAGGTGCTCGACGGCCCGCCCCGCGATGCGTACCGATCCGTCCGAGGGCCGGTCCAGCCCCGCCGCGATGTTGAGCAGGGTCGTCTTGCCCGAGCCCGACGGACCGATGACCGCCACGAACTCGCCGCTCGACACGGTCATCGTGACGCCACGCAGCGACGCGACCGGCGGGTCCCCCGGGTACACCTTGCTCGCGTCGATCAGTTCGAGTACGGGAGTCACTGCGCTGGTACCTCCACCTGTTGTCCTTCGGCGAGTCCCTCGCCGCTGACCTCCACGAGACGGGAGGCGTCGTCGTACAGGCCCGGCTCCACCGGGACGAGCTCACCCGAGTCCAGGCGCACCTCGTACCCGCCGCCGGGCCGGGCGAGCAGCGCCGCCACCGGTACCCGCAGCACGCGCTCGTGCGCCGCGGTGGTGATGCCCACCTGGACCGGGGTCTGGTTCATCGCCCGGGTACCGGCCGGCAGGCGCACCGAGATGGTGACCGCCACCGTGGGCGGGCCGCTGTCGGCGGTACCCGGGCTCGCCGTGGTTCCCCCGGTCGCGGGCGCCTGGCCGACGGCGGTGACGGTACCCGGCACGGCGGCGGCGTCCGGCAGCGAGACGAGAACCTGCGTGCCCGGGTGGATGTCCCCCTGCCGGTCGGTGGGTACCTGCGCGGTGACCACCTGCCTCGTCGACGTCGCGGTGAGCACCGGGCTGTTGGCGCTGATCCCGGTGCCGGGTGCCGCCTGGGCACCGGCCACCCGCAGCGGTACCGGAAGGAACGCGACCTGGCCGAGCGGCAACTGGCCGGTACGCCTGCTCGACGGCCAGCCCCACGCCGCCTGCCAGCGCCGGATGGCCGCCCGGGTCGCCGCGGTGAAGTGGTTGTCCACCGCGATCTGGTGGCCGGGATCCAGGCCGAGCGCCACGAGACCGCGCTCCAACTGCCGGACGTCGGGCCCGTCCGTCATCCCGGCCGCGAGTGCCCGGTATGCCGGCACCCCGCCCAGCAGCAGCCGGACCGGCTGGTTGGCCACGCTGCACAGCACACCGCCCTGGTTGACCGTCGTTCCGGCCGGCGGCAACCAGGTCAACACCCCGGCCGGTCCCTGGTAGACGACCGTGTACGAGCCGTCGAAGCCGAGGGTGCCGCCGACCTGGATCCGTTCGGTCACCGGGCCGCGGGTGACGGCGGCGCTGCTCGTGGCCGGTGGGCCGGTGACCCCGGTGCGGAGCGTGGGCCGGTTCACGACCGCGTATCCGATCGCGACCGCGCATGCGGCGGCGACCGCGGCCCCGGTCAGTGCGACCAGCATCCGCCGCGCACGGCGGGGACGGTGTGCCGCCGGTGCCCCGGTCATCTGGGCGGACACCGGCGTGAGTGGGCGGGTGTGGGCATGTGCCCATGCTGTCGCCGGGCACCGGTCCCCGTCCTCTGCGCGCGGTCCGATCTTTGCCGGCACCCTACGACCTGGGTGGTACGACCGTGGTCCGATGCGGAATTGACGAGAACGGAACGCAGCCGAGTGATGACTGCTGGTGGTGTCCGCTGATTTGTCCGCTGTCTCAAAAACGACAAAACCCGGCGCGTATATCGTGTATCGGTTTCCGGACGCAAACTGCCCGTGCATTACATTGACGTAGCTTAGGATCTTTTCATTCGGGTAGGATTTCGCCTGTCGGCACGACGATCTCAACGGGGACGCCAAGGACTGCGATTTAGTCCGCGGCGAGGGAGGTCTGCCATGGATGGTCAGGAGCATGAGTCGCCACTCGTGCAGAACAGGTCGGCGGCTGCGCTGACCGACTTATTACCGCCCATGACCGAGAACGCGGTCGCGTTGTACGAGTTCCTTGCGATGCACGGCGGTCGCATCGAATCCGACGCCGCGGCCACGCTCGGTCTGGACTGCGCCCATCTCGACGCCGCGCTGCACGTGCTGCGTGCCCACCGCCTGGTCCGTCCCGCGCCGGATGGCGACGGCTGTTGGGACACGGTCGGACCGGAGTGCGCGGTGGTCGACCTCATCTTCGAGGAGGAGGCGCGGCTGCAGCGGGCACAGGCAACGCTGGTCAAGGCGCGCGAGAAGATCCTCGGGCTGCTTCCGTCCTATCTGGACGGTCTGCGCCAGCGGACGCCCAGCAACGCGATCGACGTGGTGCAGGCCGACGCGGGTACGGTGGTGAAGCTTCTCGTCGAGCACTTCCACGCCGCGACGACGGATGTCCGCGTGATCGACCCGGCCCGGGAGGTGGCCGCGATCCGCTGGCTGTTTCCGGTGGCCGCGACCAACGCGCACGGCCCGGCGATCCGGCTGGTGCTCGACCAGGCGATGCGCCACGACTCGGCCGCCCGGCGGCAACTCGCCCTGCTGTGCGACGGAGGCGCGCAGGTGCGCACCACCGGCCGGGAGTCGCGGTGGCTGGTGGTGTTCGACCGGCGCACCGCGCTGGTACCGCTCGGCGAGCGCCACGAGCCGGTACGGGGCATCGCGGTCGTCCGGAACTCAGCGGTGGTGGAATCGCTGAGCGCGGCGTTCGAACTGCTCTGGGACTCGGCACAGTCCTTCGCCGCCAACGGTTGCGGGCACGACGGGGACTCCTCCGACGAACTGCGACTGGAGATCCTCCGGCACCTCGCGGCGGGCAAGAAGGACGAGGTGGTGGCGCGCCGCCTGGGGCTGTCCGTGCGCACCTGCCGGCGGCACATCGCGGAGGTGATGGAGCGGCTCGGTGCGGAGAGCCGCTTCCAGGCGGGGGTGCTGGCCGAGCGGGAGATCTTCCGTCGCGGGCTGCTCGGCGGCGACCGCTGAGCGGGGGAGCCGCTCAGCGGTCGGCGGAGGTGGGCTGCAGCGGCTGGCGGGCGGCGGGCATGCGCAGCAGGAAGCGGAACACCGCCAGCACCGCGACGACATAGCCGGTCCAGGCCACCAGGGCGAAGACGGTCGGGCGGGACGAGATGCCGGATAGCCCGGCGATGGCGTCCCCGTACCAGCTGCCGACCGGGATCACCGACGAGACGTCGAAGGCGACGCTGGAGGCGCCGGGCAGCACGCGCAGGGCCTGGAGCGCGGTGACGAGGTGCGCGAGGATCCCGGCGCCGATGACCACGAGCAGCACGCCGGTGATGTTGAGGAAGCGCGCGATGTCCATCCGGATGAGCCCAGAGTGCAGCATCCAGACCAGGCCGACCGCCAGGACGAGGCCACTGAGCAGGCCGAGGATCGACGTTGCCGCACCGCTGCCAGCGTGCTGGGACAGGACGACGACGAAGACGGAGGCCTCGAACCCTTCCCGCAGTACCGTCAGGAACGCCACGACCAGTACCGCCATCGGGCCGCCGCGCAGCGCTCGGGACAGCTTGCCCTCCAGTTCCCGGCGCTCGTCCTGGCTGGAGTGGCGCATCCAGAGGATCATCCCGGTGATGAAGACGATCGCGACGGTGCACGCGACGGCGTCGAAGGCTTCCTGGGCGCTTCCGCTCAGTTCGGCGGCGGTGACCGCGAGGATCGCGCCGATGCCCAGGCAGGCAACCGCCGCCGCGACGACACCGGTCCAGACCAGCCGGATCTCCCGCGGGCGACCCCGGCCGGAGAGGTACGCGACTATGGCCATGACCACGATCCCGGATTCGAGACCCTCACGCAATCCAATCACCGCATTACCCAGGAACACCGCTGATCCCCCTTCGCAGTGTGGTGCCTCGCGCCTGCGTGCAATGGGTAGACTACGGCGATTACATTGGCGTTGAGCGGG
>JBBWZQ010000290.1:0-3203 GCA_039649115.1 Micromonosporaceae bacterium
GACCGAGTCGGCGCCACCGACCTGGCCACCGCAACCCGCCGGGACCTGACCTACGAGGAGGAGCGCGCCTTCTGGTCCTGGGCCATCGTGGAAGTCTTGCGCCACACCGGCATCCGCGTCGAGGAAACGGAGGAACTGACACACCAAAGCTTCGTCGCCTACACCCTGCCCAGCACCGGCGAGGTGGTGCCGATGCTGCAGGTGGCGTTCGGCGCCGTCGAGTCGCTGCGCCGCAACCTCGCCTGCGAGCTGGGACCGCACGGCATCCGGGTGCTGATCCTGCAGACCGGCGGGATACCGGAGTCCATCCCCGAGGACTTCGACACGCGCGGGGCGGTCACCGAGACGATCGTCAGGCAGACGATGCTGCGGCGCGCCGCGACGCTGGAAGACGTGGGCAACGTCGCCGCCTTCGCCGCCTCGGACCGGGCCCGGGCGATGACGGCGACGGCCTTCAACATCACCTGTGGCTCGGTCGTCGACTGGCTGGCTCGTGTCCGCTGTTCGCCTCGTACGGCTTGCGGCTTACCGGGCGATGTCGGCGTAGCTGGCGACGCGATCGATGTGCAGCCGGCAGAGCAGTTCCTCCGGCACCGCGTTGCGCCGCCCGTACTCCTGCGCCCGCTCCGGCGGCACGTATCGCGCAGCCAGCCGGGTGGCCCAGGACAGCAGGTCGGCCGCGCGCTGCTCGACGGTGACCGCGCCCCGCACGGTCACGAACGTGAACGGGAACTCCTCGATGTCGGCGCTGAGCGCGGCACGGGGGTTGGCGCGCAGGTGCCGGCCCTTGACCGTGTCCCGCCCGGTCGTGAAGACCAGGTCGTCACCGTCGACGAGGAACCAGACCGGCGCGACGTGCGGCGCGCCCTCCGGCGAGGCGGTCGCCAGCTTCCCGGTATGGGTGCCCTCAGCGAGGAACGCGATGGCCTGATCTCTCGTCATGCTTCCCACGCGCTCCACCCTGCCGCAGATCGGGCCACCGCGCAGCACTCATGTCCTCCTGGCTCGTCTCTCGGCTCGTCTCTTGGCTCGTCTCACGGCTTGTCTCTCGGTGGGGAGTCTCTTGTCGAGGATCAGCCGCAGCGCGTTGGGCAGGGAGAAGTACCGCCGCAGGGGCTCGATGCCGGCGAACACGCCGAGCAGCCGGTCGATCTCGGCCGGCCGACCGACCAGCGAGGTGAGCAGCGCGCGCTCCCGCCAGCCCGGTGCCCCGAGCCTGGCCAGCCGGGCGGTGAAGTCGTCCATCGGGCGGCCGGCCCGGTCCCTGCTCCGGTGGTAACCGGCCAGCCTCTGGTCACCGGCCAGCCCGTGGTCACCGGCCAGCCCTGCGTCGAGGACCGCGCCGGCGAGCAGGTCGGCGTCGCGCAGCGCGTTGCTGATCCCCTGGGCGCTGACCGGATCCATCACCAGGCCGGCGTCACCGACCAGCGCCCAGCCGGGCCCGTACGGGACGCGGAAGGCGGTCGGCAGGTCCGGCGTGGTGCGCCACCGTTCGGCCCGCTCCCCCGCGCGTACCCGCTGCCCGAGGTCGCCGCAGCGGTCCAGCGTCTCCAGGTACCGGCCCGGCACGTCGGCCCGGAACGCGGGCAGCTCGGCGACCGGCGCGGCAACGTACACCATGGTGAGCCCGTCGTTGGTGGGGAAGGCGGCCACCGCCCGCCCCGGCCGCTGGTACAGCTCCCCAGTGCTGCCTGCGGGCATTCCGGACCAGTACGTGTAGCAGGCCAGCGTGGCCGGCGGCCGGTACCGGTAGCGCCGCGCCGCTACCGCCTTCGCCACCAGGGAGTGCTTGCCGTCCGCGCCCACCACCAGCGGCGCGGTCTCGGTGCACGGCTTGGCGCCCCGCTCGTGGCCCCGGATGCCGGCGACCCGGCCGTCCACCCAGTGCAGCTCCTCGACGAGGTAGTTTTCCCGCACCTCGGCACCCGCCTGCCGGGCGGCATCCACGAGCAGTGCGTCCAGGACCGTACGCCGCGGGCTGTACAGCGCGTCCACGCCCTCGTACATCGGGAACCGTCCAACCAGGACAGCTGGGCCTGGATCGAAGCGCACCTCCCGGGTCGCCGGCGTGCCGGTCGCCGCGAGCCGGTCCAGCAGCCCCCACCGGTGCAGCCGCGCCACCCCTGGTACCTGGATCTGGTGGGTCGAGAGGGTGTCGCTGGGGAACGTCGCGCGGTCCACCGCGAGTACCCGCAGGCCCTGTCGCGCCAGCAGCAGCGCTGTCACCGCACCGGCGACCCTGGCCCCCACCACGATCACGTCGTAGCTCCGCGCCGCCATCGCGTCCCTCGCCAACAGTTGTTGGCCAACAGTTGTTGGCTGAATGATAGGGGTGGCGGAACTGGCATGTCAACAAGTGTTCGCATACGGTTGTCGGCATGGTGGCCCCGTCGACGAGGACGCCGCGGCGCTCCGACGCGACCCGCGCGGAGATCCTGCGCGCGGCGCGGGCCAGGTTCGCCGCGGACGGGTACCAGAAGGCCACCATCCGCGCCATCGCGGCGGACGCCGGCATCGACCCGTCCATGGTGATGCGCTACTACGGCACCAAGGACCAGCTGTTCGCCGCGGCCGTCGACATCGACCTGCGGCTGCCCGACCTGACCCGCATTCCCCAGCGGCGCCTGGGTGTCACGCTCGTCGCGCACTTCCTCCACCGGTGGGAGGGTGCGGCGGCCGACGACGGGCTGCTGATGCTGCTGCGCTCCGCCGCGACCGACCGGGCCGCCGCGGAGCGCCTGCGCACCGCGTTCCGCGGGCAGCTCGTCCCGGTCGTGCGGCACCTCGTCGACAACCGGGCACAGGCCGCGGAGCGCGCCGGGCTGGTCGCCACGCAGATGCTGGGCCTGGCGCTGTGCCGCAACATCCTGCGCCTGCCACCGGTGGCCGCGATGAGCCCGGACACGCTCGCGGCGCGCATCGGTCCCACCGTGCAGCGCTACCTCACCGGCCGCCTCCCCAGCGGCACCAGCCCCGGCGGCACCAGTCCCAGCGGCACTAGCCCGCGGACGGGTCGGGCTGGCGCGGCCGGTACAGGCTGAGTAACACGCCGTAGCGGTACTCGCCGGGACCGGCGTCGACCAGCCCGCCGGCAAGCTCGGACAGCGTCGCGGCGAGCTGCTGCACCTGCGCCGCGGTCAGCCGCACGTTGCGCAGCACCAGCAGCGGCTCCCCGTCGGCGGTGGCCACCTCGTCGGCCACCG
>JBBWZQ010000327.1:0-14398 GCA_039649115.1 Micromonosporaceae bacterium
ACCCCACCCATGCCGGGCCCACCCCACCCACGCCGGGCCACCCCACCCACGCCGGGCCACCCCACCCGCGCCACCCGCGCCGCGCCGGGCCACCTCACCCCGCGCCGCGCCAGGCCCGGGCGCGGCCGGGCCGCCAAGATCGACACAACTCATTGAAGTTGCGGCGTCAGCGCCAGCGCAATGCCGCAACTTCAATCAAGTTGCGGCTGAGGAGACGGCTGGGGAGACGGCTGGGTCAGGGGGAGCGGAGGAGGTTGGTGAGGGCCTGGACCGCGTGGTCGGTGGGGGATGCGGCTTGGCGGTTGGCAGCCTGGAGTTCCCGGTAGACCTCTTCGCGGTGCACCTGGATGCTGCGCGGGGCGCTGATGCCCAGCCGGATGACGTCACCGCGGATCTCGAGGACGGTGATCACGACCTCGTCGCCGACCATCACGCTCTCCCCGGCCCGCCGGGTCAGGACCAGCATCACGCCACCGCCAGCAGCTTCCGGCTGACCGGCAGGCCGCTGCCCGCCAGTACGGCCTGCACGGCGCGGCGGGTGGCCTGGTCGACGACGATCGGGGCGAGCAGGTTGGCGGTCGCGTCGTCGGCCGTCGCGCCGGTGGTCACCACGAGCAGGACCAGCAGGCGGTCGGCGTCGTGCACGTCGAGCAGGGCCAGCGTCTCGTCGTCGATCTCCGGTGCGTAGTCCGGGAAGAACGGCGGCGGCGGCACCACGATGAAGCGCAGCGACGGGTCCTCGACGGAGGTGAGCGCGTAGATCAGCCCGTCGTCCTCCAGCCGCAGGAGGAGGAAGCGCCGGTGGTCCGGGAAGCCGGGCATCGGCAAGACGAACTCGATCAAGGGCACGTCACCGGGGGGACCGGCGACGCTCACTTCAGGAAGTCCATCAACGAGGGCTGGAGTACCTTCGCCGTCGCCGAGAGTGCCGCCTGGTACGCGGTCTGCTGGAGCTGCAGCTCAGTGATCGTCTTCGGGAGGTCGATATCCTCGATGTCCGATAGCTGGGCTTTCAGGTCTAAAATCCGATTGTCTGCGATCTGCTTCATTTGAGCGATCCTATTGTAACGGGCACCGACATCGGAGCGTTGCGTCTGCAGCGTGGCGGACGCGGTGTCCAGCTGGGCGAGGTCCGCCGTCAGCGCACCAGGATTGTTGCGGAGATCGTTGGAGACCAGCGCGAGCACCGTGAAGAGCTGGCCGGTACCGGTGCCGAAGGTTCCGGGTCCGGACGAGTCCACCTGCACGGAGACGCCGGGGCCGACGGTCCGGTTGATCGAGCCGGCGTCCCCCAGGTAGTTGGCGTTCGGGTCGTAGGCGAGCGCGCCGGCCGTGGTGCCGCCGAAGACCGGGCGGCCCAGGTACGTCGTGTTCGCGCTGCCGATCAGCGACTGGCGGATGCTGTCGATCTCGGTCGCCAGCGCGATGCGCCCCTGCACGGAGCTGGTCGTACCGGTCGAGATGCCCTGCAGCGTCAGGTCCCGGGCGCGCTGCACCTGGGTGGTCATGTCGCCCAGCGTGGAGTCGATGATCCCCAGCCAGCCCTGGCCGTCCTGGGCGTTGCGCGAATACTGCTCCTGCGCGCGGATGTCGGCGCGGAACTGCATGGCCTGGATCGTGCCGGTCGGCGAGTCCGACGGCCGGTTGATCAGCTTGCCGGTCGTCATCTGCTGCTGCAGGTCGCCCAGCTTGGCCAGGCTCCCCTGCAGGCCGGCCAGCGCCGTCTGGGAAAGGGACCGCTGGGTGACCCTGAATTCAAGACTCATCCGCCATCACCCCACGCCCATGTGGTTGATCAAGGTATCGAGGCTGCTGTCGATGACGCTCATGACTCTCGCGGCCGCCTCGTAGGCCCGCTGGTACGCGAGCATGTTGGTCATCTCTTCGTCCAGGTTGACGCCGGCCTGAGCGGCCAGGGCACTGTCGACCTGCTGCTTGACACCGTCCTGGATGGACACCCGGCGGCCGGCGCTCTGCGCGGTCACGCCCAGGTTGGCGATCATCTGCCGGTACGCGACGTCCGGCCCGCCGGTCACCGTCGCCAGCGCCGCGAGCGCGGTCGCGTTCGTCCCGTCGAGGTTGCCACCCGGGGTCGCGGACGCGGCGACGAGGTGCGGGTCGGTGATCGCGACCGCGAGGTCGGCGGCGCCGGTACCGCTGAACAACGCGACCCCGGCCGTGCCGTTCAGGTCGTAGCCCGCGGTGTGCTGGGTGTTGACCACCGTCATCAGGCTCACGGCGATCTGGTCGAGGCTGGCCGACTGGGTCGGCAGGATCTGGCCGAGCGCCTGCATGCCGGCGGCCACCTCGCCGCCCGCGACGCTCGCGGTGGCCAGCGTGTCCGTCCACTGCACGACGACCGGGACGATCCCCTCGTCCTCCAGCCGGGTGGCGCCGGTGGCCTGCAGGTGCCGGGCCACGTCACCGCCGACCAGGATGGAGCCCGACAGGTACACGTCGACCGTGCCGTCGTTCCGGTTGATGGTCGTGGCGCCGGTCAGCTCGGACAGCCGCATGATGCCGGCGTCGCGCTGGTCGACCAGGCTGTTGCTCGGGGAACCGGCGTTGACGGCCGCCCGGATCGCCTGGTTGAGCTGGGCCACCGTGTCGGCCGTGGTGTTCACCTCGGTGAGCCGGGAGTCCAGGACCTGGCGGGATACCGTCCAGCTGGCGGCCAGGTTGGCGTGCGCCGAGTTGAAGCCGGTCACCACCACCTGCGCCTGCTGCAGCACGGTGCTGCGGGTGGCGAGGTCGCCCGGGTTGTTCGCCAGGTCGTGCAGGTTCGACCAGAGCTCACCGAGCTGGGCCTGCAGCCCGGTGTCGCTCGGCTCGCTGAAGATCTGCTCGACCTGCGCGTAGGTCGACTTCACGCCGGTCAGGTACGAGTCCTGCGCGTGCTCGGTGCGGGAGCGGGAGACCAGCAGCTCGTCCTGCAGCCGGGTCACCGCGGCCACCTCGACGCCGCCGCCGACACCGTTGTCCACGGAGTAGATCGCGCCCACCGGCGGGCCACCCACGGCCCGCATCTGTACCCGCTGCCGCGAGTACCCCTCGGTGTTCGCGTTCGCGATGTTCTGCCCGGTCACGGCCAGGCCGCGCTGCTGCGCGTAGAGGGCGGAGAGGGCGGTGTTCAGGCCGCCGAAGGAGCTGTCCATCTAGATCGCCTCATCGACGAGGTGCGCCCGGCGGGTGCCGCGGTCTGTCTTGCCGCGGGCACCGTAGGTGTCGGCGGTGCCGACCACCGACAGGACCGTCTCGCGGGCCGCGCGCAGCCCGGTGGTGAGCAGCTCCCGGTTCGCCTCGGCCAGGTTGTTGATCTCGGCGGTCAGCGTGATGAATGCCTGCCGGTGCTGGCGCAGCAGCTCGGACCACGGGGTGGGTGCGGCCTCGGCCAGCTCCCCCAGGCTCGCCGCGGGAGGCAGGCCGAGGTCGAGCGCGACGACCTGTGCCTCCGCCGCCCGCACGATCTCCACCTGGCGGATCTGCTCGAGGACCAACTCGACCTCGCGGGTGGCGTGCGCCAACCAGCGCGCCCGGCCGGTGGCCAGCAGTAACTGCTCCTCTTCCAGCTTGAACAGGAGCAGCTCCAGCAACTCGCGCATCCGCCACAACACGCTGGACAGAGCCGTCAGACCCACGACACTCGCCTCCCGATTCCGCGATCTGACCGGCACTGCCGGCCGATCAAACCGCCTTCGCCTGGCTGGTTCCGCATGTCTGGTCGGCCGCGGGCGCGGCGAGTTGAGCCCTTCCCGCGACGCGTTGCTTTTTGTCCGGTTTGCCGCAACCAACCAGCAACGGAACGTGACCAGAACCCGAACCCTGCGTAACAGAAGGTTTCCCCTTGTCAGGCACCGACACACAAGGGGATTCCAATGACCACTGCGAACGCCGCAGACCGCGCAATCGAGGATCTCGTCCGGTCACACATGGCGCTCGTCGGCCACCTGGTCCGCGAGATCGCCAGCCGGCTGCCCGCGCACGTCAACCGCGACGACCTCACCTCGGCCGGGCTCGCCGCCCTGGTCACCGCCGCCCGCTCGTACGACCCCGCGCGCGAGGTGCCGTTCGCCCGCTTCGCGACCGTACGCATCCGCGGCGCCCTGCTCGACGAGCTGCGCGGGATGGACTGGGCCAGCCGGGCGGTGCGGCACCGCGCCCGCCGCGTGGACGCCGCCCGCGAGCAGCTGACCGCGCTGCTGGGACGGGCCCCGTCCGCGACCGAGCTGGCCGAGGCGCTGGGCGTGGCGGCCGACGAGATCGGTGCCATCGAGGACGACGTGCACCGCGCCGTCGTGCTCAGCCTGCAGGGCTTCACCGCCGGCGCGGCCGAGGAGATGGTGGCCGACCAGGTTGCCGGACCCGAGGACCTGCTGCTGCACCGCGAGCGGATCGGGTACCTGTACAACGCCGTCGAGGCACTCCCGGAGCGGCTGCGCCTGGTGGTCACCCGGTACTTCATGGAGGAGCGCCCGATGACCGAGATCGCGGCCGAGCTCGGCGTGACCGAGTCGCGCGTCTCGCAACTGCGCGCGGAGGCGCTGACCCTGCTGCGGGACGGGCTGAACTCTCAGCTCAACCCCGGCGCCATCGCGCCGGCGACCCGTCCGGACGGCTGCGTCGCGCGCCGCCGGGCGTCCTACTTCGCCGACATCGCCGCGCACGGCGACCTGCACAGCAGGCTCTCCATGACGTCCATCAACGGGCTGCCCGTGCGGGCGTCCGCGTAGCAGGTTTTCGCACCTGGCAAATGCTCAGGTACCCGGCGGGCACGCCGATCCAACAAGCGACCGGCTCAAGGAAGGGCCGGCACGGACTCACTTTCATGGAGGAACAGTCATGAGTCTGCGTATCAACCAGAACATCGCGGCGATGAACGCGTACCGCAACCTCTCGGTGACGAGCGACAGCATGTCCAAGTCGCTGGAGAAGTTGTCGTCGGGCTTCCGGATCAACCGGGCGGCCGACGACGCGGCGGGCCTGTCCATCAGCGAGGGCCTGCGCGCGCAGGTCGGTGGCCTGAAGACCGCGGTCAAGAACGCGCAGGACGGCATCAGCGTGGTACAGACCGCTGAAGGCGCGCTCACCGAGGTGCACGCGATCCTGCAGCGCATGCGTGACCTGGCGGTCCAGTCCTCGAACACGGGGTCGCAGACCACCCAGGCCACGGCCGCGGCACAGACCGAGTTCGCGCAGTTGAACTCGGAGCTGGACCGGATCGGCAACACCACGTCGTTCGGCAACACCAAGCTGCTCGACGGCACCTTCGGCTCCACCCCCGGCGTCGTCGCCGAGGCCGTCACCGGCGTGAGCCCGGTGACCGGCAAGGACTTCAGCACCATGCAGCTGGACTTCAACGGCACGATCATCGGTGGTACCACGATCGCGGCCAGCACGCTGACCGCGGTGCTGACCGGGCAGGACAACAACACGTCCACCGGTGCGGCGCTGGGCGTGGGCCACTACAACAGCGCCTCGCACCTGCAGACCGACCTCCAGATCGCGGTGGACACGGCGCTGTCCGCGGCCGTCGGTGCCGGATACACCAACGGCGACGTCAAGGTCCAGGTGGCCGACGCCGGCAACGGCGTGTGGAAGATCGCGCTGGAGACCTCGGGGACCGGCGCGACCGTCGCGACCGGTGCGACCCTGTCGGTTGCCGGTAACACGGCGGGCGACTTCGGTTACAGCACCACGGCCGACACCGCCAGCGTGACCCTCGGCGGCGGCGGTGTCTTCCAGATCGGCGCCAACGGCGGCGAGACGCTGGGCATCACGATCGGCGCGGTCAACTCGACCACGCTGGGCACCGGTGCGCTGAACCTGAGCACCAACGCCTCTGCCGCCATCACCGCGATCGACACCGCGATCAGCAGTGTCTCGACCACCCGGGCGACGCTCGGTGCGTACCAGAACCGGTTCGAGCACACGATCAACAACCTGAACGTCGCGGTGGAGAACCTGTCCGCGTCGGAGTCCCGGATCCGGGACACCGACATGGCGCAGGAGATGGTCTCCTTCACCCGGTCGCAGATCCTGTCCCAGGCCGGCACGGCCATGCTCGCGCAAGCCAACTCGGCCCCCCAGTCGGTGCTCAAGCTGCTGCAGGGCTGACCTGCGGCCGTCAGGCACCTTTGAGCTACGCAGGGGCGGAACGGTCCCCATCCGCCCCTGCGTGGTGCCGCACCCGCGGCACAGGACCCGTAACCCCGGGGAGGAGGCGTACCAGTGTCCGGCACAAGCAGCATCAGCGGGCTCGTCAGCAACCTCGACACCACCTCGATCATCTCGCAGCTCATGCAACTGGAGTCGCAGCCGCAGGCCCACCTCAAGGCCAAGGTCGCGACCGAGCAGAGCGCGGTCGGCGCGTACCAGTCGGTCAACACCAAGATGTCCGCGCTGCAGATCATGACCGAGTCGCTGACGAAGGACATCACGTGGCAGGCCGCGACGGCCACCTCCTCGACGTCCTCCGTGGTGGCAACGGCCGCCGCCGGCGCGCCCAGCGGCACGTACACCTTCGACGTGACAGCGCTGGCGGCCGCGCAGACCAGTACGGTCATCCTCCCGTCCAGCGGGGTGACCACGGACGGCAACGTCTACGTCTCCGTCAACGGCGGTGCGGCCACCGCGGTCGCCGTCACTACCGACACCCCGCAGGGCGTCGCGGACGCCATCAACGCCAACACCAGCCTCGGCGTCAAGGCCACGGTCATCACCAGCGACCAGGGTCCGGTGCTGCAGCTCGTGTCGAGCAAGACCGGCGCCGCCAACGCCTTCAGCGTGTCCGGCCTGGCCGGCTCGCAGGTCGACCGGGTCACCGCCGCCGACGCGCAGCTGACCGTCGGCACCGTGGGCAGCGGCGGTTACACCATCACCAGCAGCACCAACACCTTCGCCAACTTCATCTCCAACGTCACGCTCACCGCGACCGCGCTGCGCACCGGCGTGACCGTCACCGTGGGCTCGGACGCCGGCGGGCTGGCCGACAAGGTCGGCATGATGGTGGACGCGGCGAACGCCGCGCTCGCCGAGATCAGCAAGCAGACCACCTACACCCCGGCGAACACCGCCACCGGGGCGGCCGGGGCGGCCAGCGCGCTGCTCGGCGACCTCACCGTGCAGGACCTCTCGCAGACCATCCTGTCCACCGTCGCCAACGGCAAGACCGGGTACGGCAGCTTCCAGCAGTTCGGCGTCCAGCTGCAGCAGGACGGCACGCTCAAGTTCGACCGCAGCGCGTTCATCGCCGCCTTCCAGGCCGACCCGTCCGGCGTGCAGTCGGCCGTGCAGACCGGCCTCGCCAGCACGCTGACCACGGTTGCCAAGGGCGCCACCGACAAGGTGACCGGCACGCTGACCACGGCCATCCAGGGCCGCAACAGCGAGATGAAGACGCTGAACGACCAGATCGACGACTGGACCAACCGACTGGCGCTGCGGCAGGAAACGCTCACCCGGCAGTTCACCGCGATGGAGGTCGCGCTGGGCAAGCTGAAGGACCAGTCGAACTGGCTCGCCGGCCAGATCGCCAACCTGCCGACGACCTCGACGAAGTCGAACTGACAAGGGACGACGATGACCACTCCCTCGCTGCGCACCCGGTACCTCGCCGACTCGGTCAGCACCGCCTCCCCGGCGCGGCTGCTGCTGATGCTGTACGACCGGCTGCTCCTCGACCTCGACCACGCCGAGGATGCGCTGCGCGGGCAGGACCGCGAGGCGGCCAACGGCCGGCTGCACTCGGCGCAGGCGATCATCATGGAGCTGCGCACGTCGCTGGACGTCAGCGCCTGGGACGGCGCGCCGGCGCTGGCCGCGCTGTACGGGTACCTGCTGACCGAGCTGATCGGGGCGGCCGTGCAGGCCGACGCGGACCGCACCGCCACCTGCAAGCGGCTGGTCGAGCCGCTGCGCGACGCGTGGCGCGAGGCGGTCCTGGCGGAGGCCGGTGCGGCGCACGCCAAGTCGGCATGAGACATGGGTACCGACTGGTACAAGGCGTGGACGGCCGCCCTCGACGAGCTGGAGCTCGACGTCGCGGCGGTGGAGGCACAGCTCACCGGCGAGCACGCCACGCGTGAACACCCGCTGACCGACCCCTGGCGCCCACCGGCGGGCCTGGGCCCGCTCCCCCTGGAGCTGCGCCAGCGCGCCGACGCGATCCTCGCCCGGCAGCTCGCCGCGACCGAGGCTCTCGCGCGCGGCATGGTCGTCAACCGCCAGCAGGCGGCGCTCCTGGAGCGGGTGCAGACCGCCCAGCGGCCGGTCCCCCGCCCCGCATATGTCGATTGCGCGATGTAAACCCTCAACACGACAAAGAGAACTCCGATAGGTCGCAGTGAGCACGGAGCGCTCAGTCTTTCGCCACGGACCGGCGGATCCCAGCGACGAAGGGAGCTGCCGTGTTCGACGATGTCGCATCCTCGGCACTGCGGGTCGCGCTTGACGGCCTGGCCGCGAGGCAGAAAGCGATCGCGAACAACATCGCGAACGTACAGACGCCGGGATTCCGCGCGCAGAAGGTCGAGTTCGAACGGGCACTGCAGTCCGCCCTCGCCGGCGGCACCAGTCTGGACCAGGTGCGACCGAGCCTCGCCACCTCTCTGGAACCGACCCGGCTGGACGGCAACAACGTGAACCTGGACGAGGAGACCCTGTCCAACGTCGACACGGGTCTGCGGTACCAGCTGGCGCTGCGCGCTCTGGACAGCAAGTACACCCAGTTGCACGACGTGATCAAGGGCTGAGGGACATGGCTATCTTCGGCGCCATCGGGATCGCCAGCACCGGCGCGACGGTCTACCGCACCTGGCTCGACGCGATCTCCGACAACATCGCCAACATCAACGACGCGACCAGCACCAGTGGCAAGGCGTTCCAGGAGCGCTACATCATCGCCCAGCCGGCCTCGGACGGCAACGGAGCACAGGTCGGCGGCGCGCTGTTCGGCAGCGCGGCCGGCCGCATCGTGTACGAGCCCGCCAACCCGCTGGCCGACGCCAAGGGCTACGTGCGGTACCCGGACATCGACCTGGGTACCAACATGACCGAGTTGATCATGGCGCAGCGCGGATACCAGGCCAACCTCGCCGTGGTGGATCGCGCGCGGGACGCGTACCAGGCCGCCATCCAGTTGGGGAGAAACGCGTGAGCATCCCGGCCATCGGCGCCATCGCGCCCGTCACCCCGGTCCTCAGCACCACCGCCACCAACCCGGCGAGCGGCGCGAACTTCGCCAACGTCCTCGCGAACGGGCTGGACAAGCTCCAGCAGGTGCAGACCAACGCCGACAACCTCGCGGTACAGGCGGCCGCGGGTACGCTCAGCGACCCCGCGCAGTACATGGTCGCCAGCACCGAGGCCAGCCTGGCAACCGAGCTGACCGTCGCCATCCGCAACAAGGCGGTCGACGCCTTCAACGAGATCATGAGGATGCAGGCCTGATGCGCGATCGGGTGACCTCTGCCGGCCGCCGGCTCGCCGCCACCTTCGGATCGTTCACGCCTGGACAGAAGGCGGTCACGATCCTCGGTGTCCTGGTACTCGCCGTCGGCGGCTACGCGTTCTCCACCTGGGCGGCGCAGCCCTCGTACGCGCCGCTGTTCTCCAACCTGTCGGCCACCGACGCCGGCGCGATCGTGGACAAGCTGTCCTCGAACGGCACGCCGTACAAGCTGGCCGACGGCGGTGCGACGATCATGGTGCCGCAGAGCCAGGTCTATGACGTGCGGCTGAAGATGAGCGGCCAGGGCCTGCCGGCACAGTCCGACTCCGGCTACGCGCTGCTGGACAAGCAGGGCATCACCACGTCGGAGTTCATGCAGAACGTCGGCTACCAGCGGGCCCTGGAGGGCGAGCTGGCGAAGACCATCAAGTCCATCAACGGGGTGCGCAGCGCGACGGTACACCTCGCCATCCCGCAGAAGGACGTCTTCGCCGACGACCAGCAGAAGCCCACCGCGTCGGTACTGATCTCGTCGGGCAAGACCCCGCAGCAGGACCAGATCCAGGCGATCGTGCACCTGGTCGCGGCGAGCGTGGTCGGCCTGGATCCCAGCCAGGTCACGGTCGCCAGCGCGGACGGGACCGTACTGTCCACAGGGGATGGACAGGCGGTGTCCGCCGCGACCGGGCTGCGCCAGCAGCAGACCAGCGACTTCGAGCAGCGGATGAACACCGCGCTGGAGCAGATGCTGGCGAGCGTCGTGGGCAACGGGCACGTGGTGGTGAAGACGACCGCGGACCTCGACTACGACCAGACGCAGACCAAGACGCAGACGTACGTGGCGCCGAGCCCGTCCACGCCACCGCTGTCGCAGAGCAACAACACCGAGACCTACGCCGGTACCGGCGGCAACACCGGCGGTGTGCTGGGCCCCAACAACATCCAGGTGCCCAACGGGGTGGCCGGGTCCGGCACCTACAGCCGCTCGACCAACACGCAGGACAACGCGGTCGGGTTGGTGTCGGAGACGCGCAACTCCGCGCCGGGCAACCTGCGCAAGCTGTCGGTGGCGGTCCTGCTGGACGCCAGCACCGCGAAGAACGTGAGCCTGGGCCAGATCCAGAGCCTGGTCTCCTCGGCGGTGGCGCTGACGCCCTCCCGTGGCGACACCATCGCGGTCGGCTCGATGCCCTTCGACCAGACGACCGCGGACAAGGCGAAGGCGGCGATCGCGGACGCCAACAAGGCCACCCAGCAAGAGCAGCTGATGTCGATGGCGAAGACCGGCGTGATGGTGGCCGCCGTGCTGGCCCTGCTGTTCCTGGCCTGGCGGGCGTCGCGCAAGTCCAAGCGCAGCCGGCTGTCCGACGAGGAGGTGGCCCAGCTGGAGCGGATCCAGGCCACCGCCGGAAAGCGGAAGACCGGCGGTGCGCCGGCGGCCATCGGCGACGACAGCGACCTCGCCGCACTCGAAGCGCGCGCGGCCCTGGCACCGGAGGACCGGCCGGACTACCGGACCGAGATCTCCACGCTCGTGGAGCGCCAGCCGGACAACGTCGCGCAGGTCCTCCGGGACTGGCTCGCCGAGTCGCGGAGAGGGTGACGCGCGATGGACAAGACGAACCCGATGATGAGCGGGGCGCGCAAGGCGGCCGTGCTCCTGCTGCAGATGGACCGGGAGGACTCGACGCGGGTCCTGTCCCTGCTTCGGGAGAACGAGGTCGAGGAGCTGTCCACCGAGATCGCCCGGCTCGGCGGCGGCGTGGAGTTCGGCGCGGCCGAGGCGGTGCTGGCGGAGGCGTACGGGATCGCCCGGGCGCCCAAGCACGCCGCGCAGGGCGGCCTGGACTTCGCCCGGGACCTGCTGGAGGCCTCGCTCGGACCGGAGCGCGCCACCGACATCCTGCACCGGCTGTCCGCGTCGCTCACGGACGTGCCCTTCGGTTTCCTCAGCCACGCGGACCCGCGCCAGGTCCTGTCGTTCGTGCAGAACGAGCACCCGCAGACCATCGCGCTGGTCCTGGCGCACATGGCCGCCTCGACCGCGTCGCAGATCCTCTCCGGGTTGGCCGCGGACCTGCAGGCCGACGTGGCGCACCGGATCGCGGTGATGGACCGCACGTCGCCGGAGGTGATCCGGCAGCTGGAGACCACCCTGGAGCGCAAGCTGTCCTCCGTGCTGCAACCGACCGAGCTGTCCGTGGTGGGCGGCCTGCAGCCGCTCGTGGACATCATCAACCGGTCCGACCGGGGCACCGAGCGGCTGATCCTGGAGGGTCTGGAGAGCCGCAACCCGGAGCTCGCCGAGGAGATCCGGCGGAAGATGTTCATGTTCGAGGACATCACCCACCTGGAGGACCGGGCGATCCAGCTGGTCGTGCGCGAGGTCGAGACCAGCGACCTGGCAACGGCGCTCAAGGGTGTCACCCCCGAGGTCCACGACAAGATCGCCCGCAACCTGTCCGAGCGCGGCCGGGAGAACCTGTCCGAGGAGGTCGACCTGCTCGGCGCGGTGCGCCTGCGCATGGTCGAGGAGGCGCAGGCCAAGATCGTACAGGCCATCCGGCGGCTGGAGAGCGCGGGCCAGATCGAGGTGAGCCGGGGTGACGAGGATGAATATGTCAACTGAGGCGATCGTCCGCGGCCCCGAGGCGGTCGACGTGACCGTGGCGCGGTTCAACGTGGACCTGCGCGGCACCCCCCGGGCGCCCACCGAGCTGACCGAACGGGTGCGGGCGCAGGCCCGGGCGACGGGGTACGCGGAGGGTTGGGGCGAAGGGCAGCAGGCGGCGCAGCTCGCGGCGCAGGCCGTGGCGCTGCAGCAGGCCGCCGGCGCGCGGCTGGCGGACCTGGCCCGGGCGGCGGCGTTCGACCGGGCGGTCGCCGCGGTGGTGGGCGCCGTCGGGAACATGGAGCGGCGTGCGGTACTGGACGTCGCGGCGCTGGAGGACCGGGTGCTGCAGGCCGCCTGGCAGATCGCCGAGACGCTGCTGGGCCGGGAACTGGCGATCGCCGCCGAGCCCGGCCGCGACGCGCTGCGCCGCGCGATGTCGCTCGTGCCGCCGGACGGGCCGGTCACCGTCCTGCTGAACCCGGACGACTACCTGATCCTCACCGGCTCGACCGCACCCGAGTGCGGGCAGGTGCACAACGGCCGGCCGGTGCTCCTGCGCCCGAACCCGGGGCTGGCCGCGGGCGACGCGCTCGCCGAGTGCGCGATGACCACAGTGGACGCTCGGCTGGCCTCCGCCGTCGAGCGCGTACGGAAGGCGCTGGAAGCGTGACCACGAGCCTGGACCAGCGGCTGGACGGTGCGCTGCGGGCCGCCCGCCCGCAGGCGTACGGGAAGGTCGCCAGCGTCGTCGGGCTGTGCGTGACGGTCGCCGGAGTCAACGCGCGGGTAGGCGAGCTGGTCCGCGTGGGCGACGGGTCCGACGCGGTGGCGGCCGAGGTGGTGGCGCTGGACGGTGACCGCCTGCGCTGCCTGCCACTGGGCCCGCTGGCGGGCATCGGCACGGGCAGCCACGCGGTGGCCACCGGAGCGCCGCTGCGGGTACCGGTCGGACCGGCGCTGCGCGGGCGGGTGCTGGACGGGCTGGGCCGCCCGATGGACGGCAAGGGCTCGCTGGCCGGCTGCGAGTGGGCGGCGGTCGACCTCGCTCCCCCCTCCGCGCTGCAGCGGCAGCGGGTCAGCCAGCCGCTGCCGTTGGGGGTACGCGCGCTGGACACACTGATCCCCTGCGGACGTGGCCAGCGGTTGGGCATCTTCGCGGGCTCGGGCGTGGGCAAGTCCAGCCTGCTCTCGATGATCACGCGGAACACCGAGGCCGAGATCACCGTGGTGGCTCTGGTCGGCGAGCGTGGCCGGGAGGTGCGCGAGTTCCTGGAGAACGACCTGGGCCCGGCGGGGCTGGCCCGCTCGGTGGTGGTCGTGGCCACCTCCGACCAGCCGCCACTGGTGCGGCTGCGGGCCGGCTTCGTCGCCACCCGCATCGCCGAGTCCTTCCGCGACCGGGGGCGCGATGTGCTGCTGCTGATGGACAGCGTGACCCGGGCGGCCATGGCGCAGCGCGAGGTCGGGCTGTCGGTCGGCGAGCCGCCGGCCACCCGCGGGTACCCGCCGTCGGTCTTCGCGATGCTCGCCCAGCTGCTGGAGCGGGCCGGACCGGGGGTTCGGGGCAGCATCACCGGCCTGTACACCGTGCTGGTCGAGGGCGACGACCACAACGAGCCGATCGCGGACGCCGCACGGTCCATTTTGGACGGACACGTCGTGCTGGACCGCCGGCTGGCCAGCGCCGGGCACTTCCCGAGCATCGACGTGCTGGAGTCGGTCTCCCGCGTGGCGCCCGCGGTGACCACAGTGGACCAGCGCGGCGACGCCACCTCGCTGCGCCGGCTGCTCGCCGCGCACCGCGAGGTGCGCGAGCTGGTCGAGATCGGCGCCTACGTGCCGGGCAGCAACCCGGAGGCCGACCGGGCGCGCGCGCTGTGGCCGGGCATCGAAGGCTTCCTGCAACAGGACATGGCGCAGCGGGCGACCGCCGCCGAGGCATGGGCCGCCCTGCGCGCCCTCGTGGATGGGGGCGACCATGAGTAGGTTCCGGCTGGGGGCGGTGCTGCGGGCACGGCTGGCACAGGAGGACGCGGCGAAGAGCGAGGTGGCGCGCGCGCGGCAGGATGCGGCGCAGGCCGCCGAGTTCGCCCGCCACCAGGGCCGGCGGCTGCGGGCGCGGGGGGTGCCGGTGGACGGCAGCGCCCGAGCGATCGCGGCGGCGCTCGCTGCCCGGCACTCGCTGGCCATCGCACTGGCCGAAGCGGACCAGCTGGCGGACGAGGCGCGGGACCGCACCGCGGACCAGATCGCCGTGCTGGCCGAGGCGGCCAAGGCGCGGCGCAGCGTGGAGCGGTTGGCCGAGCGGTACACCGCCGCGGGGCAACTGCGCGAGC
>JBBWZQ010000296.1:0-21301 GCA_039649115.1 Micromonosporaceae bacterium
CGTCAGCGGGATGAAGACCTTCTTCGAGTACGTGACCGTGCCGGCCCGCCCCGCCCCCGCGAGCCCGGCGTCGCGTACCGCACCGGCCGCCGCCAGCAGTGCGTCCAGCGCGGCGCCCCGGGCGCCCCGGAGGATCGCCGCCTCGTCGACGTCGAGCGTCCGACCGTCAGCCGCCCGCCGCAGCACCCGCCGCAGGCTCGATTCGATCAATTCGGCCACCCGTGCAGCGTAAGCGCTGGCTGCCACGGATGCGCACGGTGGATCCGCCGCGGCCCGGCCGCGCGACAAAGATCACATGGGTGCCGCTCAACTCCAGGGCTGGGTCGGCTCCTCGTCGCCGTCCGGCCGCCGGCCGCCGGACGGCTGTGGCCGGTACTCCTCGCTCGACGGCTCACCCCCGGACTGCCGGGGCGGCTGCGGGATCAGCTGCGTGCTGTCGCTCTCCTCGTCGGCCGGGCCGCCGGCCGGGGGAGCCGTGGGCGACCCGGACGGCGCCGGTGGCGGCGATGACGCGGGCGGCACCGCACCCGGCCCGGACACGGGGGCCGGTGGGAAGGGCGGGGCCGGGGTCGCCGGGGGGGCCGACGTCACGGGCGGGGCCGAGGTCACCGGCGGCGCAGGCGTGGCCGGTGGCGCCCACCCGGTCTGGGCGAAGGCCGTGGTGGGATCGGCACCCTGTGGACCGACACCCTGTGGACCGACACCCGGAGCGGGTTCGGCCGGCGGTCCGGTGGGCGCCGGCGGACCGGCGGTGAACGGCGTACTGGGCGGCGGGGCACCGGCGCTCGGGTACCCGGCCGGCGGATAGCCCTGCTGCGGGTACCCGCCCGGCGGGTAGCCCTGCTGCGGGTACCCGGGCTGCGGCTGGGGGTAGCCCTGCTGCGGGTACCCGGGCTGGGCGTAGCCCTGCGGGTACCCCTGCACCGTGGAGTACGCGCCGCTGGGCCCGTAGGCCGCCTGGTACGCGGGGTTGTAGCCCTGGGGATACCCGGGCGGTACCGGCACCGGCTTGGGCTTCGGCACGAAGTACAGGCTCTGGAACACCCGGGCCACCACGAACGCGCCGAAGCCGAGCAGGATCAGCCAGACCAGCCGGGCGAGCAGCGCCAGGAACGCGTCGATGATCGCGCCGGAGTAGTCCGCGCCGACCGTCTGGATGAACCCCGCGAACAGGCACACCAGCCCGAACACGACGGACACCCCGTACTCGACCAGCGCCACCATCGTGATCATCTTGCCGCGCGGCGCGGCCGGCCTGATGAGCGTGGCGATGAGGACCGCGGCGAGCGGGAAGAAGATCGACACCAGCCCGACGTACGTGCCGAACTGGCCGTCCGCCCGCCCGGAGAAGCTGGTGACCCGGGCGTCCTCGACGAACACCGTGAACAGGCTGATGACCGCGAACGCGAGAAACGCGGCATTGGCGCCGAGCAGCGCGAGCGCCGCCAGCTCCCGGTAGGGCGCGATGGCCGGCCGGGCATCCTTGTCCGGCGCGGGCGGTGGGGACCCGGCGGGTAGGGAGGGTGGTGCCGGATCTGGCGGCTGGGTCGTCACGAGTCCCCCTAGCGCGGCTGGTGGTCGAGGTCTGCCGCGTCGCCCGCGGCCGTGCGACGGATGAACGGAGCAGTCAAGCGGCAAATCTAGAGGAACATGGGGCGCGGCGCGACCGCACCCCGCGGTGCCGGCCGCGGAACATGGCGCGGGAGGATGGCGACATGCACATCGTCGTACTGGCCGGGGGCATCGGCGGGGCGCGCTTCCTGCAGGGGGTACGGGCACTCGCGCGCGAGATCGACGCCGAGGTGACCGCGATCGTCAACGTCGGCGACGACGTGACCCTGCACGGCCTTCGCATCTGTCCGGACCTGGACAGCGTCATGTACACGCTGGGCGGCGGGGCCGACGCCGAGCGTGGCTGGGGCCGGCAGGGCGAGACCTGGGTCGTCAAGCAGGAACTGGCCGCATACGGCGCCGAGCCGGCCTGGTTCGGGCTGGGCGACAAGGACGTCGCGACGCACCTGGTACGCACCCGGATGCTGGACGCCGGCTACCCACTGTCCGCCGTGACCGAGGCGCTGTGTGACCGCTGGAAGCCCGGGGTGCGGATGCTGCCGGCCACCGACGAGCGGCTGGAGACCCATGTGGTCGTCGCGGATCCGGACCAGCGGGCGATCCACTTCCAGGAATGGTGGATCCGGTACCGGGCCGGCCTGCCCGCGCAGCGGTTCGTCTTCGTGGGAGCGGAGGTGGCCAAGCCGGCGCCCGGCACGCTCGACGCGCTCGGCTCGGCCGACGTGGTCCTCCTCGCGCCGAGCAACCCCGTGGTCTCCATCGCGCCCATCCTGGCCGTCGCCGGGCTGCGCGAGGCCCTGGTGAGCGGTCCGGCTCCCGTGGTGGGGGTCTCGCCGATCATCGGCGGCGCGCCGGTGCGGGGCATGGCCGACAAGTGCCTGGCCGCGCTGGACGTGCCGTGCACAGCAGCGGGCGTCGGCGCCATGTACGGTGCCCGCTCGGCCGGCGGGGTACTCGACGGGTGGCTCGTGGACACCTCGGACGCCGGGATCGGGATACCGGGGGCACAGGTGCGGGATACTCCACTGTGGATGACCGACGACGCGGCGACCGCGACCATGACGCGCGCCGCGCTGCAGCTCGCGGGGGTGGACACATGGAGCTGACCGTGCGGCCGGTGCTCGGGATCGGCGAGGTGCGCCCCGGGGACGACCTCGCCGCGATGATCACGGCGGCCGCTCCCTGGCTCGTCGACGGGGACGTCCTGGTGGTGACCAGCAAGATCATATCCAAGGCGGAGGGCCAGCTGGTCGCGGTACCCACGGGCGGGCCGGAGCGCGAGGCGGCGCGGGAGGAGGTACTGGCGGACCAGACCGCGCGACGGGTCGCGCGGCGCGGGCAGACCAGGATCGTGGCGACCCACCACGGCTTCGTCATGGCCTCCGCCGGTATCGACGCGTCCAACGTGGACAGAGGGCACCTGGTGCTGCTGCCGGTCGATCCGGACTCGTCGGCGCGCGCGCTGCGCACCGCGCTGCGGGAGCGGCACGGGCTGGACGTCGCGGTCATCGTGAGCGACACGATGGGCCGGCCCTGGCGCACCGGCCTGACCGACGTGGCGCTCGGCGCCGCCGGCATCGCCGCGCTGCGCGACTACCGGGGCGAGCGGGACGCGTTCGGCAACGAGCTGCACATCACCCAGATGGCCGTGATCGACGAGCTGTGTGCCGCCGCCGAGCTGGTCAAGGGCAAGTACGACCAGGTACCCGTCGCGGCGGTACGAGGCTTCGCGGCCCGGGGCGAGCCGGACGGTCCGGGCGCCGCGGCACTGGTACGGGACGTGGCGCACGACCTGTTCTCCCTCGGTACCGCCGAGGCGCGTGCCGCGGGGCAGCGGGACGCGGCGAGCCTGCCCGAGGCGCAGCGGTTCGCGGAGGTACCGGTCGAGCCGGCCCTGCTGCGCCGCACGCTCGACCTGCTCGGCGCGGCCAGCCTGCGCCTCGCCGAGGCGGGTGCCCGGGACAAGCTGACCGAGCAGGTGGTCGGGGCGGCCGAGGTCGTGCTGCTGGTGGCGGCCGGACCGGACCCGGTGACCTGTGCCCGGGCCGGCGCCGACGGGTACCGGCTGCGCGTGGCCCTGGCGGCCGAGGGCCTGGCCACCGCCTGGCTCCCGGCCGACCCGGCCCGGATCGCCGACCTCACCCAACTCCCCGGCTTCCCGGTTGCCGCCCTCGCCGTCGGCTACCCCGGCCAGTTGGGGCCGCAACGTCAATGACGTGCGGTGTTGGCTTGCCCGGACACCGCAACTTCACGAAGTTGCGGTGATCTCGGGCGGGCGGAGCTAGAGGAGGTGGAAGTCGCCCTGGTCCTTGAGTGCGTCGACCAGGCGCTTGACTTCCTGGGCGCGGCTGCGGGGGCACACCAGGACCGCGTCCGGGGTGTCGACCACGATCATGTCCTGCAGGCCCAGGGTCGCGATCAGGCGGCCGGACTGCGGTACGACGATCACGCCGGTCGAGTCCAGGAGCAGGACCTGCGGCTTCTCACCCGGATCGAGCACCACGTTGTCGCCGTTGTTGGCCGGCAGCACCTCGCCCAGCGTGTGGAAGTCGCCCACGTCGTTCCAGCCGAAGTCCCCCGGTACCGTCGCCACCAGCCCGGCGGCCGCCGCGCCCTCCATCACCCCGTAGTCGACGGAGATCTTCGGCAGCCCCGGCCAGACCTCGGCGAGCACCTGGTCGCGCCGGTCGGTGTCCCAGGCGTCGGCGATCCGGTCCAGTCCCGCGTACAGCTCCGGCTGCTGGCGCTCCAGCTCCTGCAGGAACTGCGCCACCCGCCAGACGAACATGCTGGCGTTCCAGAAGTAGTGGCCGGACTCCACGTACCTGCGGGCCACCTCGTACGAGGGCTTCTCCTTGAACCGGTGCACCCGGCGCACCGGACCGCCGGCCACCTCCCCGGAGCACTCCAGGTAGCCGTACCCGGTCTCCGGGTGGCTGGGCGAGATCCCCACCGTCATGAGGAAGCCCTGCTCCGCACCGGTGACCGCCTCGCGCAGGACCTCGACGAAGCGCTCCTCGTCGCGTACCAGATGGTCTGAGGCGAACGAGGCCATCACCGCGTCGGGATCGCGGCGGGCGATGACCGCGGCGGCCAGGCCGATGGCCCCGCAGGAGTCCCGCGGCGCCGGCTCGATCAGCAGGTTCTCCTCCGGCAGCTCCGGCAGCTGCCGCGCCACGGCGACCGCGTGCGAGACACCGGTGACCACATATGTCCGGCTCGCGTCCGTCAGGGGTGCCACCCGGTCGGCGGTGGCCTGCAGCAGCGTGGCCGGCGTGCCGGTCAGAGCATGCAGGAACTTGGGGTTGGCAGCCCTCGACAGCGGCCACAGGCGAGTGCCGCTGCCACCAGCCAGGATCACGGCGTGCAACATCGGACCATCATGCCCTCGGTGCCGGCCCCGCGCCGCACAGGGTCTGTTAAATCGGCGGAACGACCGCGTCCGGAAGGCGACAGCAGGGTCAAGCCACCGCCCGTGCCCAGGCCGCGAGGTGTACCTCGGCGCTGGACTCCCAGGTGAACTCCTTGGCCCGGTCGAAGCCGGCCTTGGCCAGCGTCAGCCGGCGGTTCTCGTCGTCGAGCAGGGCCCGCAGGTCGCGCCCGATCTCCTCCTGGCGCTCGCCGGTATAGGCCACCGCGTCGCCGCCCACCTCGGGCAGGGACAGCCGCGGGGTGGTGAGCACCGGCGCGCCACAGGCCATCGCCTCCAGGATCGGCAGCCCGAAGCCCTCCCCGTGCGAGGGGTACGCGGCGACCAGCGCCCCGCCGAGGTAGCCGGGGAGATCGGCGTAGCGCAGGTAGCCGGGGCGCAGCAGGCGCAGCGGGCCCGGTACCTCGGTCACCGCGTGGTCGATCTCGTCGTCGTGCCCCGAGCCGCCGGCGATCACCAGGGCCGGCGGGTTGGGCCGGTCGACCACGGCCGAGACCCAGCCCCGGATCAGGTTGGGCACGTTCTTGCGCGGCTCCTTGGCCCCGAGGACCGCGATGTAGGGCGTCTCGCCCAGGCCCAGCCGGGCCCGTACCCGCGCCTTCTCGTCGTCGCTGGGCAGGTGGAACGCCTCGTGATCCACGCCGTGGTAGGCCACGTCGAGCCGGGTCGGGTCGGCGTCCAGCAGGCGGATCAGCTCGTCGCGGGTCGCCTTGCTCGGCACGATCACCCGGGCCGCCCGTCGCAGCGAGGTCTTGATGGCGCTGCGGAAGAACGTGCCCCGCGACTTCTCGTAATGTTCGGGCTCGGTGAAAAAGGTGGCGTCGTGCACGGTGACGGTGACCGGGCAGGCGGCCCGCAGCGGGCAGGTGTAGAAGGGCGAGTGCAGCACGGCCGCGCCCACCTGCTGGGCGAGCAGCGGCAGGCCGGTCTGCTCCCAGGCCAGGCGCGCGGGCCGGTGCGCGGCGGCGGCCGGGGCGGCGAGCACCTCGGCGTTCGGCAGCAACCGGCTGTAACGCTGCGCATCCGTGCGCTGGCAGACGACCACCAGGTCGGCGTCGGCCTTGTCCAGCGCGCCAAGTAATCCGTCGATGTAGCGCCCGACGCCACCGCGGTCTGCCGGAACACTCGTCGCGTCCACCAGTACGCGGGGCTCACGCCGGCCGGTCACAGCACTACCTTCCCCTCACGGCTGCGGGACCCGCTGCATTCGCTCGTGTTGCTCCTCGCGCGCACAGGTCTCCCCATTTCTCGCTTATTTCTCCACGCCTCTCCACGCCAATCATCGCAAGCCTACGCCCGCCGGCCATCCCACCAGTGACCGCAACGCGACGACCCGGCCAACGCCACGACCACGTAATGAGTACCACGGAGGGCATGTGGTACACGTGCCACCATGACTACCCTCGGTGCCCTGCTCTCCGCCGCGGTCGCGACCGACCCGACCCGTCCCCTGGTGACCTACTACGACGACGGCACCGGGGAACGCGCCGAACTGTCCGGAGCCACCCTGGCCAACTGGGTCGCGAAGACGGCGAACCTGGTGGTCGACAGCGTCGGCGCGCAGCCGCAGGAGGTGGCACTGGTACGGGTACCGCCGCACTGGCAGACCGCCGCGGTCCTGCTCGGCTGCTGGTCGGCGGGGCTGATCGTGACCACCGTGCCGTTGCCGTCGGGCGTCAGCGTGGCATTCCTCGGCACGGATGTCCCGGACGCCGCGCCGGACCCCGCCGTGGCCGGTGAACGTTACGTGCTCGGGCTGCGGCCGCTGGGCATGCCGCTGCCACTGGACCAGATACCGGCCGGATGCGTGGACTTCAACAGCGAGGTACGCGGGCATGGCGACCGGTTCGTACCGATCGTTCCCGCGCGCGACAACATGCCCGCGGTGCCCGGGAGTACCCATGGGGAACTGGTCGACCGGGCCGCCGCGCGCGCCGCGGAGCTGGGTATCGGCGCCGGCGACCGGGTCCTGGTGGACGCCGCCCGGTACCCGGACGATCTGGACTGGCTGCTGGCCCCGCTCGCGGCCGGCGCCTCAATCGTCCTATGTGGACATCTCGACCCGGCTCGGCTGGCGGCGCGCGCCGCCGCCGAACGGGTCACCGTCACGCTGGCGGATCCTGGCTCTGCCAAAGGGCTTTAGGAGACGGTGATGGGTTGTAGCACATGTGCTACCGTTGGCAGGGTGAGTGCGGTCGGAGTTCGGGAGCTGCGGCAGAACGCAAGCGATCTGGTGCGCCGCGCCCAGGCCGGTGAGCATGTGACGATCACCGTGGCTGGCCGTCCGGCAGCCGTACTCGGACCGGTCAGCCCGCGCGCATGGCGGCATTGGCAGGACCTCGCGGAGATCTTCGCCCAACCTTCCGACGCGGCGTGGGTGGCGGACCGCAATCTCGTGGACAACTCCCTCGCCGATCCCTGGGAAGAGCGGTGAGCCGCGGCATCCTGGACACCAGCGTCCTGATCGCCACCGACGTTGCGCCGATCCCTGGGGAACTTGCCATCAGCATTGCGAGCATCGCGGAACTGCACTTCGGCGTCCTGGTCGCCAGAACTCCGCAGATCCGGGCGAGCCGGCTGCGCCGGCTCAGCGGCCTGCAGCGACGATTTGATCCGCTACCGGTGGATGAGGCGGTCGCTGACAGCTACGGAACTCTTGCGGCGCGAGTGGTCGAGGCCGGACGCCAGCCGCGGCCCAGGATCGTGGACCTGTTGATCGCCGCCACCGCTCATGCGCACAACGCCGCCGTGTACACGCGCAACGCCGACGACCTTGCCGGGCTCGACGACCTGATCTCGATCGTCACGGTCTGATACCGGCGCGCCGGCTGGCGAACTCCTCGAAGGCGGCCAGGGACTCCGGGTTGGCCAGCGCGCCCCTGGCCGCCGCCGCCTCGGCCGGGGTGCCGGTGAGGATCTTCTTGACCGGTACCTCCAGCTTCTTCGCCGACAGCGTCCGGGGTACCGCCCGCACCTGGTGGATCTCGTCGGGTACGTGCCGGGGCGACAGGGCCGAGCGCAGCTCCCGCACGATCGTGGAACGCAGCCCGTCGTCCAGGGACAGCCCCTCGGCGAGCACCACGAACAGCAGCAGCTCCCCGGCGCCACCTGCGGCGTCTTCGAGGTGGACGACGACGGAGTCGAGCACCTCGGGCAGGCCCTCCACGACCGAGTAGAACTCGGCGGTGCCCAGCCGTACCCCACCGCGGTTCAGGGTCGCGTCCGACCGGCCGGTGATCACGCAGGTACCGCGGGAGGTGATCGTGATCCAGTCACCGTGCCGCCACACGCCCGGGTACACGTCGAAGTAGGCCTCCCGGTACCGGGAGCCGTCCGGGTCGTTCCAGAAGCCCACCGGCATGCTCGGCATCGGCGCGGTGATCACCAGCTCGCCGAGCTGGTCGATCACGGGCTTGCCGGCGCCGTCGAACGCCTCCACCCGGGCACCGAGCATCCGGCACGCGATCTCCCCCTGGTACACCGGCAGCAGCGGCGAACTGCCCACGAACCCGGTGCACACGTCGGTGCCGCCGGACAGCGAGCCGAGCTGCAGCCGGCCGTTCACCGCCTCGTACACCCAGCTGAAGCCCTCCGGCGGCAGCGGCGCACCGGTCGAGCCCAGGCCGCGCACGGCGGACAGGTCGGCGATCTCCCGCGGCACGATGCCCGCCTTGCGGCAGGACAGCAGGAACGGTGCGGAGGTGCCGAAGTAGGTGACGCCCAGCTCGCCCGCCAGGCGCCACAGTGCGCCCAGGTCGGGCGCCGCCGGGTTGCCGTCGAACAGCACGATCGCGGCGCCCACGGCCGGACCCGATGCCAAGAAGTTCCACATCATCCAGCCGGTGGTGGTGAACCAGAAGAACCGGTCGCCCGGGCCCAGGTCATGGTGCAGCGCCAGCGCCTTGAGGTGCTCCAGCAGGATGCCGCCGTGCCCGTGCACGATCGGCTTGGGCAGACCGGTGGTGCCGGATGAATAGAGGATGTACAGCGGGTGGTCAAAGGGTAGCGGGGCGAAGGCCAGCGGCTCGTCGGTGGGGGCCGCCAGCTCCGACCAGGGCATGATGCCGCCGGGCCACTCGGCGAACTCGTCCAGATAGGACAGACCGACAGTGTGTACGAGCGAGGGCAGCGCTTCCCGGATCGCCGCCACCTCGGCACGCCGGTCGACCGGCCTGTCGCCGTACCGGTACCCGTCGACCGCGACCAGTACGGTCGGTCCGGCCTGCCGCCACCGGTCGGTCACGCTGCGGGTGCCGAATTCGGGTGCGCAGGAGGAGAAGATCGCGCCAAGGCTCGCGCAGGCCAGCATGAGCACGTAGGTCTCCGGGATGTTGGGCGCATACGCGGCAACCCGGTCGCCCCGCCCCACGCCCAGGCGGCCCAGCCCGGCCCGCACCCGGCGTACCTGCTCCCGCAGGTCCGATGCGGACAGTACGACCGGCTCGCGGGTCTGCGAGTACCCGAACACCACCGGATCCGCACCGGCCAGCCCCGGCGTGCGCAGCACGTGCTCCGCGTAGTTGAGCGTGGCACCGGGGAACCAGCGCGCACCCGGCATCACCACCTCGGGCAGCGCCTGCGCCGGCGCCGCGTGCGCGATCACCTCGAAGTAGTCCCAGACGGCACGCCAGAAGACCGGCACGTCATCCACGGACCACCGCCAGAGCTCCTGGTAGTCGGCGAAGACCAGGCCCCGCTCGCGCTCCAGGTAGCGCAGGAAGTCCCCGATCCTGGTCGTTTCCCGGACATCGGCCGGCGGCCGCCACAGCACGTCACCCACGGTGAACCATCATGCAGCACGACCCGCCCCGCTGGCCCCGGCCTCCGGTCTGTGCCTGAGGACAGAAGAGACGGTACGGTGCCCGGTATGCGACACCTCGGAAGCCTCATCGCCGGCATCGTCGCCGTACCCCTGGGCTGGCTGCTCCTCGCGTTCGGCCAGGCAGGTTCGGCGAAGGCCTTCGCCAACGTGACGAGCACCGGCACGTACCACACGCATGACTTCATCCGCCCGCTGATCTTCCTGGCCGTGGCCGGGATCGTCATCGGGCTGATCGCCACCCTGCGCATCTCGCCGGTGGGCCCGCTGGTCGCCGGCGTGGTCTATGCCGGGAGCTATGTCGCGCTGCTCATCGCACCCAGGCGCGTGTTCGACGCGCTGAGCTACAACGTCAAGATCGCGCACCAGACCGCCGACCTTACCCTGCCGCTGACCACCGGCGCCTCCCTCGCCGTCGGGGCGGCGCTGCTGGTGGCGGTCGTCAGTGCGGACCGCTGGCGGCGCTGGCCACGCACGGGAGCCGACGCGGTGCCCGCCGAGGCCGAGGCGACCGAGTCGACCCTGACCGACGACACCCTGGCCGGCGGCGTCCCGTGGGAGGCGTTCCGCGGGACCGGTGCCACCACGACGGCCGGCGACACGTCGACGACCAGCGACCTGCCCACCCGCACCCCGACCGCGTGGCCGGCCCGGACCGGCCCGGACGAGACCACCGAGCCGGTACCGGCGAAGGGCCTCTCGCCCTGGGACACGCCGCTGCGCGGCACCAGCGCGAACCAGTAGCTCGAACCATTCGTGTGACCCGCGGGGTTGCGTCGACGGGGTACGTTCCGGTCGATGTCCAGCCCCGCGGGAGGCACCGTGCGCCACCTGGGTTCGATCGTTCTGTCCGCCGTGCTCGCGCCCGTCATCTACGTACTGACCGGCATCGGCCTCATCAAGCTCCTCACGCAGTATGAGCGCTTCGATACCCGCGTCACGGTCTCGATGCTGGTCGGGCTGGCGGCGCTGCTCGCCGCCGGCGGCCTGTACGCCCTCCTGACGCAGGCGCGGTTGTCCCCGGCCGGCCCGGTCCTCGCGGGGCTCGCGTTCCTCGGCACGGGGCTGTGGGCGTCGTCGAGCCTCAGCGTCATGTCGAAGCTGCCGAGGTCGGTCCTCGGTGTGCAGGGCGCGGCGCAGCAACCGCTGCTCGGGATCACCGTCCTGCTGGCGGTACCGCTCCTGCTGACCGCGCTCTCGCCACGCCGCTGGCGCCGGTACGCGCAGCCGCGTCCGGCTCAGGTTCCCGCGCTCGCGTACCCGGGTTACCCGGCCCCGCCCGGCCTCGGGTATCCGGCGCCCGGCGCGCTCGCACCGACCAGTGCGGCGCCCGCCTCACCCGCACCGACCAGCGCGCCGCCGGCCTCGGGATCGTACGCACCGGCCCCGCCCATGCCCGCGCCGGCCGCTCACGGCCAGCCGGCCTATGCGCAATCCGCCTTCGGCCAGTCACCGGACTTCGGGCCGGCCCCCGCTCTCGACCAGCCACGCAGTACTGGACAGCCACCCAGCACCGGGCAGCCGCCCGGCTTCGGCCAGCCGCCGAGTCTCAGCGCGCCGCCGCCGAGTCTCAGCGCGCCACCGAGCTTCGGCACGCCACCGAGCTTCGGCCAGCCGACGGCCGGCTACCCGCCGCCACCGGCGCCGCTCTGGCCGCCGTCCCCGGCGCCGGACCCCATGGCCGCGCCGCCGACCGCGCCGCCCGCGGCCCCGTGGGGCGGCGAGATCACTCCCGACGCACCGACCCAGCGCATGTCAGATCCGCCCAGCGACCCGGACATGACCACCCGGCTGTAACCCCGTCAGCCTCGTACCGGTGTCCATCCGGATCGGCGGCGATCCTGGAAGCCAGGTCGTCAAGCGTGACGACGGCGGGCATGTGCCTGCCGACGGGTCTCCGCGCTCATCCGGCGACCGTATCGGACCTATCCGTTGAGCATCTGCCGCGCGACGACGATGCGTTGCACCTGGTTCGTACCCTCGTAGATCTGAGTGATCTTTGCGTCCCGCATCATCCGCTCGAGCGGGTAGTCCTTCGTATACCCGTACCCGCCGAGCAGCTGGACCGCGTCCGTGGTGATCTGCATGGCGGTGTCGGAGGCGAAGCACTTCGCCGATGCACCGAAGAACGTCAGGTCCTCGTCACCCCGCTCGGACCGGGCCGCGGCCGCGTACGTGAGCTGCCGCGCCGCCTCCAGCTTCATGCCCATGTCGGCCAGCATGAACTGGATGCCCTGGAAGTCCGCCACGCGCCGGCCGAACTGGCGCCGCTCCTGCACGTACCCCATCGCGTAGTCCAGGGCGCCCTGGGCCACGCCCACTGCCTGCGCGGCGATGGTGACCCGGGTGTGGTCCAGCGTGCGCATCGCGAGCCGGAAGCCTTCGCCCGGGTCGCCGACCATCCGGGACGCGGGTACCCGGACGCCGTCGAGGTAGACCTCCCGGGTGGGCGAGCCCTTGATGCCGAGCTTCTTCTCCGGCGCGCCGAAGCTCACGCCGGGATCGGACCTCTCCACGACGAACGCGGAGATCCCGCGCGTGCCGGCGCCGGGCGAGGTCACCGCGAAGACGGTGTAGTAGTCGGACACACCGGCATTGGTGATCCACCGCTTGACCCCGTTGATCACGTACTCGTCGCCGTCCGGTACCGCCCGCGTGGTCATCGCCGCCGCGTCGCTGCCCGCCTCCGGTTCGGACAGACAGTACGAGAACATCGCCTCGCCGGCCGCCACCGGCGCCAGGTAGCGGCGCTTCACCTCGTCCGAGCCGCCCAGCAGCAGGGGCATCGTGCCCAGCTTGTTGACGGCGGGGATCAGCGAGGAGGCCACACACACCCTGGCCACCTCCTCGATCACGATGGCCGTGGCGAGCGCGTCGGCACCGGCACCGCCATACTCGACTGGTATGTGCGGGGCGTGGAAGTCGCAGGCGCGCAATGCGTCGTAGGAGGCCTGGGGGAACTCGCCGGTCTCGTCGGCGGCGGCCGCGTTCGGCGCCACCTTGCCCTCGCACACCGCGCGAACCGCCTCCCGGACCGCCTCGTGCTCCTCCGGCAGCCGGTACACATCGAACTTGCTCATTATGGCCTTTCCACCCTGCCGGTCGCGCCAGGAGCGCCCGCCAACGCGAGCCTACCGATGGGTAACCTAATCGTGAGTACCCACTCGGTCCGGTTACCGACTATCCTCGCCGAGTCGCCATGGAAACGGACTATGGCGTGCGGCACGGCCCGGGGCACCGGCGCCCGAGCACAACCACATAAGTACGACGCAGCCCCGGCCCCCTTCCCCCCGGCGCCGCCCCGCGGCAACCTGTGCGAGCGGAGACCAGCGTGACCATCGCGTACCCGAGCAACCAGCCTCTGCAGACGCTCTCCCTGCCCGTCGCGCCCTCCGGTGCGCCCCGTCCCCGGCTGACCTTCATCGGCACCGGGTACCTGGGCGCGACCTACGCGATCTGCTTCGCGGAGCTCGGGTACGAGGTGCTCGGGGTGGACATCGACGCGCCGAAGATCAACAAGCTGGCGGCCGGCGAGGTGCCCTTCCACGAGCCGGGCCTGGACGAGCTGCTGCACAAGAACCTGGCCGCCGGGCGGCTGCGCTTCACCACCGACTACGAGCAGGCCGCCAGCTTCGGCGACGTGCACTTCATCTGCGTGGGCACGCCGCAGCGGGCGGACGGCATGGCCGCCGACCTGACCTATGTGGAGAGCGCGGTGTCCGGCCTGGCGCCGCACCTGACCCGCAAGGCGCTGATCGTCGGCAAGTCCACCGTGCCGGTGGGCACGGCCGAGTGGGTCGAGCAGCTCGTGGGACGGCACGCGCCGGCCGGCCTCGGCGTCGAGGTGGCCTGGAGCCCGGAATTCCTGCAGGAGGGCGTCGCCGTCGAGGACGTGCTGCGGCCCAACCGGGTGATCTTCGGCGTGAAGAGCGAGTGGGCGCAGGGCATGCTCTACACCGCGCACAAGGGCGTCTTCGACCTCGCCACCACCGAGGACCGCGAGGTGCCCGTGGTGATCACCGACTTCGCGACCGCCGAGCTGGTCAAGGTCGCCGCCAATGCGTTCCTCGCCACGAAGATCTCTTTCATCAACGCGATGGCCGAGGTCTGCGAGGCCTCCGGCGCCGACGTCACCCAACTGGCCCGCTCCATCGGGTACGACCCGCGCATCGGCAACAAGTTCCTGCGTGCGGGTCTCGGCTTCGGCGGCGCCTGCCTGCCCAAGGACATCCGGGCATTCCAGGCGCGGGCCCAGGAACTGGGCGTCGGCGAGGCACTGCGTTTCCTGCACGAGGTCGACCTGATCAACGAGCGGCGCCGCGGCCGGGTGGTCCGCCTCGCCGCCGAACTGCTGGACCGCCCGGCCGGCCCGAACGGTCCGGACCTGTCCGGCAGCCGGATCGCGGTGCTCGGCGCGACCTTCAAGCCCAACTCCGACGACGTGCGCGACTCACCCGCGCTGGCGGTGGCCCGCAAGCTGTCCCGGACCGGCGCGACCGTCACCGTCTACGACCCGGAGGGCATGGTCGGCGCGGAACGCGCGCTGGCCGATGTCGGCTATGCCAAGACGCTGGCCGACGCGGTGACCGGCGCCGACCTCGTGTGCCTGCTGACGGAGTGGGAGGAGTTCCGCAACGCCGACCCCGCGACCATGTCCGAACTGGTGGCGGCGCGGCGCATCATCGATGCCCGTAACTGCCTCGACCAGGGACTCTGGGTACGGGCCGGCTGGGAGTACCGCGGCATGGGCCGACCCACGCTGAACGTCTGATCCCTTTTCCCCTCCACCGGCCAGGCGACTAGCCAGGGGTCCGGGTCTATCGGCATCCTTGAACAATCCGGCCAGCGATGCGGATGTCGGGCGGACTGGAGGCCTGCCGTGGGAACGTACCCCTGTTCGAACTGCGGGGCGCGCGCGGACACCATCACCGGGTGTCCGAACTGCGGGCGCTCGGTCGAGCAGGAGATCACCGAGCTGAGCCAGGTGATCACCAAGATGCAGTTCCGCAACGTGGCCATGGTCGACGAGCGCTCGCTGCTCCAGAAGCGGCTGCAGGGCGCGATCGCGACCCGGTCGCTGCTGCAGAAGGCGGTCGCCGACCGGTCCGGGGTGGGCGGGGTGGTGCGCCGGGCGGCCACCCGTACCCCGACGCGGGCCAAGCAGCGTCCGGCACCGTTGACGGCCGCGCGCCAGCTGCCCGACGGTACCGTCACGGTCACCGCGCGACCGGCCCGGCCGGGCAAGCAGCTCCCGCTGGTCGCCAACGGGGCCGGCCAGCCGCCGACGGTGCACCAGCCGGAGGCCTCCACCGGATCCATGCAGAACGCGCTGCTCGGGCTCGGCGCGCTGCTGTTCGCCGCGACCGCGATGGCGCTGAGCGGGTACCTGCGCACCACGCTGGGCGCGGGCGGGCGGGAGGCGCTGTTCGTCCTGCTGACGGTCGCCCTGCTCGCCGTGCCCATGCCGCTGGCGGGCCGGGCGCTGACCGCCACCGCGGAGACCGTCACCGTCGTCGGGCTGCTGTTCGTCCTGATCGACGGGTACACCGCCTGGTCGGCGGAGTGGTTGTCCGACAGCGGGCTGTCCGGGGCCGCGTTCGCGGGCATCGTGCTGCTGGTCGCCGCGGCGGTCGCGGCCGGGTACCGGTGGATCAGTCACCTGGTCGTGCCGCGGTTCGCGGCGGTCCTGCTGCTGCAGCCGGTACTGCCGCTGCTGCTCGGGTTCACCGTCGTCCACACGCTCGCCGGGTGGGCCACGATCCTGGCCGCGGTCGCCGCGCTGGACATCGGGCTGGCCCTGCTGTTGCGGCACACCCGCGACCCGCGACGCGAGGGCACCCCGTACCTGCTCGACGCGGTGTGGGGCCTGCACGCGCTCGGCGTGCTGGCCGGTGCCGGCGCCGCGACCGTCGCGCTGGCCCAGGCGCACACCGTCACCCAGGCGCTGGCCGGAGCCGCCGGCCTGTTGCTCGCCGGCGTCACGGGGCTCGCCGGCGGGCTGCTGCTGGCCCGCCGGCCGCTGCCCGACATCGGCGCCGGCCTGGCCACGCTGGCGGTCATCGGCGCGACCGGCCGGCTCGCCGCGGTCGCGGTGCCCGGCCGTGGCCTGGTCGTGTCCGCCATCGCCGTGCTCGTCACGTCGTTCGGCGTGCGGTTCATCGCGCCGATCGCGAGGCGCGGTGCGTCCACCGCCGGAGCCCTCGCCGCCGCCGGACTGGGTCTGATCATCCTCGGTCGCGGCTTCGACGCGATCAAGGCACCGCTCCACGCGGCGGCTCCGGCCTGGAAGGCCGACCTGCACCGGTACCCGCTGGCCCTGGCGCACGCCGCCGGTCCGGACGGGTGGCAGCTCGCGGTCGCCGCGATCCTGCTCACCGTCGCGGCCGCCGGCATGCTCCCGCCCGGCACCCGTACCGACGGCACGACGATCGGGCTCACGCTCACGCTGCTCCTGATGCCGGCCGGCTTCGGGCTGCCGTGGGCGGCGACTCCCGCGCTGCTGCTGGTGGGAGCCGTGACCGCGGGGGCCTTCGGGCTGCTGGCCAACACCGCGCGCTCGGCGTGGATAAGGATCGGCGCGGCGTCCGTACTGGGGCTCTACGCGACCCAGGTCGCCCTGGCCCGGGCGTCCGCCGGTGCGCTCGCGCTGACCGTGATCGTGCTGGCCGGCACGGCCATCGGCGCACCGCCCCGGCTGTCGCCGAGCACGCGATTCGGCCGGTACGTCTCCTACGCGGGGGACGCGGCGCTGGCCGGTGCCGCCTTCGCGCTGCCGGGGGCGGTCGCCTTCGGCACCGTCGCGCTCGCACCCGCGGGCTCCGGCCCGCTGCCGGTACTGGCGGCGAGTTACCTGGCGGTCGCCGGTACCCTCGCCGGCGCCGCCCTGGCACAGGTGGCGCAGCAGGCACCGAGCCCGATCCTGGTCACCGGCGCGACGCTGGGCGCCCTCGCGGTGGCGGTCGCCACGTTCGTCACCCGTACCACCTCCCTGGTCGACGTCGGCGTGGCCGTGCTGCTGCTGGTCGCGAGCCTGACCCTGCTCCTCGCGCCGTTCCTGGACGCCGCCCGGGCCGACCGGCTGCCCAGCCCGACCCGGCTGTCCGGCGCCGACCTCGCCGCGGTGCTGGTCACCACGGCGGCGGTCGCGGCGGTGGCCCGCGTCGCGTCGCTGATCGTCCCCAAGTACGCGCTGGCCACCGTCTCGGTACTCGTACTCCTCCTCGCCTTCGGCATCCGCTCGATGCCGCCGGCGTGGCGCCGCGGACCGATCGTGGGTGGCAGCCTCGTCGCCTCGGCCGCGGCCATGGCGGCGACCGTCGGAGCGCTGTCCGGCGCGGTCGCGGTGCTGCGGGCGGTGAGCCCGGTCTGGCACACGGACCTGGCGCACTGGCACGTGTCGCCGGCCGCCTCCTACGGCGCGCAGACGCCGGTCGCCCTGCTCCTGCTCGCGCTGGCCGCGGCCATCGCGCTGCCCCGGCCCTGGGCGGAGATCGCCAGCGTGATCGGGGTCGGGTTGGCCGCGCTGGCCATCCCGGCCGGGTTCAGCCTGGACTGGTGGTCGCCGATCCTGGTCAGCGGCGTGGTGGCCACCGGTGCCGGGCTGGCCGCGGCCGCCTCGCTGGACCCGCGGGTGGCGTGGGCCCGGGGCGCGGTCGGCACCCTGCTGTTCGCCGACACCGTCGCGGCGAGCCTGGTCGCCCCCGACAAGACCGGTACCACGCTGATCGGATCCACGGTTGTCTTCGCCGCGGTCGCGGCGGTCGCGTCGGTGACCCGGCGCCGTGCCTGGTCGACCGGCGCGGCCGCGACCAGCACCGAGCACCTCGTGACGATCGGCGGATCGGCGCTGTCCGGCGCGGTCGTCACGCTGGCCGGTGCGGCCAGTTGCGTGGCTTTCGCGCGGCACGCGCCGGAGAGCGTGCTGTTCACCGCGGCGTTCGCCGCGCTCTGCGTGTGCCTCGGCGTGGTCGGGCTGGCCTGCTACAACGACGAGACCTACCTGCCCTACCTGACCGCCGGCCTGGCCGTCGCCGGCACCGCGATCGCCATCGGCACGGTGCGCACGGTGTACCCGACGGAGGTGTACGCCGCCGGCACCGCCCTGCTCGTCGTGCTCGCCGAGCTGCTGTACGTGGCCGTGGTCGCCCGGCGTGCCTCGCTGTCCGGCGCCGGGCTGCGCGCCGGCGATCCGGCCCCGCGGTCCCGGCGGGCTCCGCTGCGTCCCGGCTATGCGGTGCTGCTCGCGGCCGGTCCGGCGACCGCGATCGCGATGCTGAGGCTGGCGCCGTCGGTGGCCGCCGCGCTGTTCGGCCCGTACCCGTGGCTGCACCGCATCTGGGTGGGGCCGCCGGCCCGCGCCGACCAGGCGCTGGACGGCCTGGCGAGCTGGGTCGGCACCGGCAACGAGGTGGTCGCGGCGGTGCTGCTGACGGTCGCCGCCGCGCTGGCCGCGGTCGGCCTCGGCGGCAGCCAGGCCATGGTGGTCGGGCGGGCGGTGGCGGTGGTCATCCCCGGCCTCGCGATCACGTTGCTGATCGCGCCGGCCGCGCTGCGCATGCCTTGGGTGAACGGGCCGATCTCGGCCCTGGCCGTCAGCGCGCTGGCCGGCCTGGGCGTGGCGCTGACCCCGGCGCCGCCGGACGCGCTCGCCGCCCGCGCGCTGCATCATGCCCGCCGGCTCGTGATCGTCATCTGCGTGCTCGCCGGCGGCGCGGGCCTGGCCGGCAGCCTGGCCACCAGGACCATGACCCTGGCCGGGCTCGCCGCGGCGGTGGCCTCCGGCCTGGCCGCCGCGCTGTTCGGCCGCAGCCGCGTGGCCCGGATCGTCGGCTGGCTGGTCACCGCGTCCGCCGGGCACCTGCTCGCGCTGGTCGCCGGGCTGGTGGCCGGGCTGCCGGTGTACTGGTCGGCGTTCCTCGTCACCGGTGTGGCCAGCGCGCTGCTGGTGCTCGCCGCGCTGCTGCCCCGGCTGCGCCGGCCCGATGCCGTGAGCGAGTCGACCACGGTGGAGGCCGCCTCGTACGCGGGCGCCGTGCTCGCCCTGCTGCTGGCGAGCCGGTCGCTGCCGCACCTCGCGATCTTCTGCACGATCTGGGGCACCGTGCTCGGGGTCGCGGCGGCCCGGCCCGGTCGCACCCGGGTGTACCGCAGCGTGCTGATCTGGTTCGGCGCGGCGCACGAGGTGGTCGCCTGGTGGCTGCTGATGCGCATCACCCACGTCGCGCTGACGGAGGCGTACACGCTCGCGGTCGCCGTGGTGGCCCTGATCACCGGGTACGTGGAGTACCGCCGGCACCCGGAGATCTCCAGCTGGTACGCGTACGGTGTCGCGCTGGCCTCCGCGTTCCTGCCCAGCCTCGCGATCGTGCTCACCAGCGGGCAGACCCCGCTGCGCCGCGCGCTGCTGATCCTGGGCGCCGCCGCCACGGTCGCCTACGGCTCGATGCGCCGCCAGCAGGCGCCGGTGGTGGTGGGCGGCGTGGTCCTCACGATCGCCGCGCTGTACGAGGTCGCGGTGCTCTCCGCCGTCGCGCTGCTGCTCGTGGTCATGGGACTGGTCGGCGTCACGCTGGTCACCCTGGGCGCCAACTACGAGAAGCGGCGGCGCAACATCCAACGCCTCCGTGGTGCGATCGGCCGGCTGCGCTGACGCCTCCTCAGAGACTGGCGCGCAGGGCCGCGTCCTTCTCCGCGACCAGGTCCTTGAGGCTCTCCTGGAACCCCGCCATCCGCTCGCGCAGGGCCGGCTGGCCGGCACCGAGGATGCGTACCGCGAGCAGTCCCGCGTTGCGCGCGCCGCCGATCGACACCGTGGCCACCGGTACCCCCGCCGGCATCTGCACGATCGACAGCAGCGAGTCCAGACCGTCGAGGTGCTTGAGCGGCACCGGCACCCCGATCACCGGGAGCGGGGTGGCCGCCGCCACCATGCCGGGCAGGTGCGCCGCCCCGCCGGCTCCCGCGATGATCACGAGCAGCCCGCGACCGGCCGCCTCCGCGGCGTACCCGAGCATGCGCTGGGGCGTGCGGTGTGCCGACACCACCGCCACCTCGTAGCCCACGTCGAACTCGTCCAGCGCCTCGGCCGCGGCCCGCAGGACCGGCCAGTCCGAGTCGCTGCCCATGATGATGCCGACCGTGATCACTGGTGCCCCTCCTGTAGCCAGCGCGCCGCACGCACCGCCCGGTCCCGTACCGTCGGCATGTCCTCGCCCAGCGCGGTCACGTGGCCGATCTTGCGACCCGGCCGGACCTGCTTGCCGTACAGGTGCACCTTGATTCCCGGATCCGCGGCGAACAGGTGGTGCAGCCGCTCGTCGATCGCCATGCCACCGGGCCCGCCGAGCACATTCGCCATCGCGACCGCCGGCGCGGCCAGCGCGGTGTCGCCGAGCGGATAGTCGAGGACCGCGCGCAGGTGCTGCTCGAACTGGGAGGTCCGGGAGCCCTCGATGGACCAGTGGCCCGAGTTGTGCGGCCGCATGGCCAGCTCGTTGACGAGCAGCCCGCCGGCCGTCTCGAACAGTTCCACCGCGAGCAGGCCCACCACGCCCAGCTCGGTGGCGAGCCGGATGGCCAGCTCCTGTGCGCGCAGCGCGGGCGCCTCGTCCAGGCCGGGCGCCGGGGCCAGTACCTCCACGCAGATGCCGTCGCGCTGCACGGTCTCCACCACGGGGTAGGCGGCGACCTGACCGAACGGCGATCGCGCGACCATGGTGGACAGCTCGCGCCGCAGCGGTACCCGCTCCTCGACGATGAGCTCGGGACCGGGGAGGGCGCCCGGGGACGAGACCACCCAGACACCACGCCCGTCGTACCCGCCCCGCACCGCCTTGAGCACCACCGGCCAGCCGGTACCGGCGGCGAACGCGGCCACGTCGTCCGGCCCGTGCACCGGTGCCCACCGCGGTACCGGTACCCCCAGCTCGCCCAGGCGCTCGCGCATGGCCCGCTTGTCCTGCGCGTACCGCAGCGCGGCCGCGCCCGGCGCCACGTTCACGCCGTCCGCGGCCAGTGCCTCGACGCACCCGGTCGGCACGTGCTCGTGGTCGAAGGTCACCACGTCGCAGCCCTTCGCGAAGGTACGCAGCGCGTCCAGGTCGGCATGGTGTCCTATGTGGACGTCAGCGGCCACCAGCGCGGCGCCGTCGTCGGGCGAGAGCGCCAGCACGCGCAGCGACTGGCCGAGGGCGATCGCGGCCTGATGAGTCATCCGGGCCAGCTGGCCGCCGCCCACCATGCCGACAACGGGCAGACCGGTACGGGGATCCATCTCGCCATGCAGTGTAGTGCGGCCGGCGGCCGCTCCTCCCGTGAGGATCAGCCGGCCCGGCCGGACGGGCGGCCGGGCCGGGCGGCTACAGTGCCGCGGCTACAGTGCCGGGCCCTGCCGGCGCAGCTCGTCGACCGCGCCCATCGCCTCGCGCAGTTGACCCAGCCACTGCTCGGCGTGCTCGCCGACCAACCGGACACACCAGGCC
>JBBWZQ010000347.1:0-14317 GCA_039649115.1 Micromonosporaceae bacterium
GGCTCACCCACTCGTGCACGGCGTCCTCGTTGGGGGCGAACGGCCCGGGCCGGAAATGCGGCGAGGACAGGCCGCGCTGCACCGACTCGCACGCGGCCATGTCCTGCCGGTTGGTCAGGTCCCAGAAGTCCACCGCGTAGCTGGCGTCGGCCACCCCGGCCGGGACGTACCAGGAGCAGTGCACGTCGGTGCGGTCCGGCGCCACCGGCTCCAGCCGGTGCGCCATCACGTAGTCCGGGTGCAGCGAGACGAGCAGGTTGGGCAGCAGCCCGAGGTACAGCACGCGCCGGGTGTCCACACCGGACAGGAAGGCCCCCCCGCAGCGGCCGGTCAGGGACATGGTCTGGGCGCCGTCGCGCAGGTCCATGGCGCCGCCGACCCACGCGCCGGGCAGGTCGTAGTTGTCGCCGCTGGCCGGCGGCGACACCTGGCACAGTTCGGGGTGGATGAGCGGGCAGTGGTAGCACTCGTGGTAGTTCTCCACGACCACCTTCCAGTTGGCCCGCACCCGGTACAGGTGCCGGGTGGCCAGGCGCAGGCGCTCGGGCGCGTACGGCGCGACCAGCCCGGCCATCTCCCCCACGTGCTCCCCGAACGGGGCCGCGTCCCCGGTCGCGTTGACGAACACCCAGCCGTGCCAGGTACGCGCGGGCAGCGCCACGAGGCCGTGGTCGGCCGGCCGGAAGGTGGCCACGTCGCGGAAGCCGGGCGCGCCGCGCAGCGCGCCGGCCAGGTCGAAGACCCAGGCGTGGTACGGGCACACCACCCCGCGCCGGTCCGCGGTGCCGCCGTCGGGCAGCAGTTCGTGCCCCCGGTGCCGGCAGGTGTTGGCGAACGCCCGGACCTTTCCTGACTCGCGGGTCAGGAGCACCGGTATGTCCCCGACCAGGGTGCCCCGCTGCGTGTCCCCGGGCGCGAACAGGTCCTCCGCCCGCCCGAGGCACGGCCAGGTACCCGCGAAGAGATGCCGCCGCTCCCACGCCAGCACCTCCTCCGACGTGTACGCCACGGCGGGCAGCATGGTGGACTCGCCGAACGGGCGCAGCGCCCGCTCCAGTTCCCCCTCAGGTACCGGAGCGACCGGCCACGTATTCATGGTGCCTCCCAGGTAGGGTCGGCCCGTGCCCAGGGCCAGGCGGAGAGTGGAAGTCCGGCGCGAGGAGATTCTCGGTGCCGCGGTGCGGGAGATCACCGCACGCGGCGTGGCGGCCACCCGGGTGGCCGACGTGGCCAGGGCGCTCGCGGTGAGCCCGGCGCTGGTGTTCTACCACTTCAAGACGAAGGACCAACTGCTCGCCGCCGCGTTCGAGTACGCCGCCGCGCGCGACCTGAACCGGCTCGCCGAGACGCTGGCCCGCAAGGGCTCGGCGCGCTCGCGGCTGGCCGCGGTGCTGCGCCTGTACCAGCCCTCCGGCGCCGCCTCGCCGTCCTGGGCGCTCTGGGTGGACGGCTGGGCGGCGGCGCTGCGCTCGGCCGACCTGCGCCGCGCCTCCAAGCGGCTGGACCTGCGCTGGAAGGACGCGGTCGCCGGGCTGATCGCGGAGGGGGTCGCCGCCGGCGAGTTCGACTGCCCGGATCCGCAGGCGGCCGCGTGGCGCATCACCGCGCTCATCGACGGCCTGTCCGTCCAGGTGACCGTCCACCGTGGAGTGATCAGCCGGCGGCAGGCCGCGGACCTGGCGCGCCAGCAGGCCGCCCGGGAACTCGGCCTGGACCCCGCCACCCTGTCCTGAACCAGTCATCGCCGGCGCAGCGACCGGCGGTCGGCCAGGACCTGGCGGACCACGTTGCGCCCGGGGATGCCGGTGACGCCGCCCCCGCCGTGCGTGGCCGAGCCCGCCTGGTAGAGCCCGCGGATCGGGGTGCGCAGGTCGGCGTAGCCCGCCGCCGGCCGCCCGTGGAACAGCTGGTCCGGGGTCAGTTCGCCGTGGAAGATGTTGCCACCGACCAGGCCGTACTCGTGCTCCATCTGGTAGGGGCCGATGACCTGGCGGTGCCGGATCGAGTCGGTGAAGCCGGGCGCCACCGCCTCCATCCGCGCCACCATCCGGTCCGCGTACGCGGCGAGCTCGTCGCCGTGCGGCTGCGCGTGCCAGGCGTGCGGCACCCACTGGGTGAACATCGACACGATGTGCTGCCCCGGCGGAGCCAGCGAGTCGTCGAACACGCTCGGGATACAGACATCCGCGAACGGCAGCCGCGCCGCGCGCCCGCCGACCGCGTCCTGGAAGGCGGCCTCCACCTCGTCCAGCGACTCGGACAGCACGATGGTGCCGCCGTGCACCTGCGGGTCGAAGCCCGGCCTGCTGGCGAAGTCGGGCAGCCGGTCCACCGCCAGGTTGATCTTCACGGTGCCGCTGCGCGTCTTCCAGCGCCGGATGTCCGCCACGAACTCCGGCGGCAGCTCGCCCGGCTCGACCAGGCGCAGGAAGGAGATGGCCGGGTGCGCCGTCGTGACGACCGTGCCGGCGCGCACCTCCTCGCCGCCGGCGAGGGTCACCCCGACCGCCCGACCGTCGCGCACCTCGATGCGGGCCACCGGCGCGCCGGTGCGTATCCGCGCGCCGGACGCGGTCGCCGAGGCGGCCAGGGCCGCGGTCACCCCGCCCATGCCGCCGCGCGGGAAACCCCAGGCGCCGGCCTGCCCGCCGACCTCACCGACGTGGTGGTGCAGCATGACATACGCGGTACCGGCGGAGCGCGGTCCCGCCCACGTGCCGATCACCCCGGACACCGACAGCGCGCCGCGCATCGCGTCCGAGTCGAACTGGTCCTCCACCAGATCCGCGACGCTCGACGTGAACAGCCGGGTCAGGTCGACCGCGTCACGCACCCCCGCGCCGCGCAGCTTGCCGAGCAGTGCCGCCTGCCCGAGGAGGTCGGCCGGGCGCCGGCCGCCGAGCCGGGGCGGGATCTGGTCCAGCAGCGGCCCGACCAGCCGGCCCAGCCGCGACAGCCAGGCTTCCCAGCGCTCGTAGGCCGCCGCGTCCTTGTCGGAGAACGCGCCGATCCGCTCGCGCCGCGCCGCCGGATCGTCGGGCAACTGCAGGTACCGGCCGTCGCGCCGGGGGGCGAAGTAGGGGCCCTGCGGGTACACGTGGTAGCCGTGGCGGATCAGTTCCAGCTCCCGTACCAGTGCCGGCGGGAGAAGACTGACCACATAGGACAGTGAGGTGACGGTGTACTCCGGCCCGAACGGGTGCTCGCTGACCGCGGCGCCGCCGACCACCTCGCGCGCCTCGCAGACGCAGACCGACAGCCCCCGCTTCGCCAGGTAGGCCGCGGCCACCAGGCCGTTGTGCCCACCGCCCACCACCACGACGTCGTACTCCACGCCCACCTCCCCTACTGACCCGCGAGTCAGTAGGGATCGTCCCCCGCCGGTACCCGTTCCGGCAAGGGGACCGTCCCGCCGGGCCGGGTGATCCGACGTCGCCGGACGCCGCCGGGATGGGTGACCGGAAGTTGTGCGGCCCTGCCGAGTCCGGCATTTCGCCCTTGCGCACGGACCTATGCCGCGATTGGGACGTCCGGGTGAGGATCGTCCGCCAGGATCTCGAACAGCGCACCGTGCCGCGAGCGCAGCGCCACCGTCCCGCCCGACCTGCTGTCCACGATGGACAGATCGCACGCGGCAATCTTGGTGTTGAGGCAGTACTTGGTGCCGCCCGGCGGGTTGGCGTAGGCGAGGCACACGAACGCCCCGGACGGCGCCTCGATGTGCCCGGTCACCTCGACCCCGTCCGATCCGGTCGCGAAGTCCCAGTGGAAGCAGCCGAACCGGCCGGTGGCCCGGCGCGCCACGCGCAGCCCGGTGAACGCGTGCTCCCGCCCGCCGTGGCGCAGCACGAGCAGGGTGAACATCGGCGTGCCGAACGGTCCGATCCGGTTGCCCGCGGTGGCCACCTCCAGGAAGCTGTCCGGCGCGCCGTCGAAGCCGGCGACCTGGCCGAAGGCGTACCGGTCGGTGTGCCGGCTGCCCCAGTTGTGGTTCTGGCTGCCCAGCCAGCCGTCGACGTCGATGTCCCGCTCCCCCGCCCGCAGCACGCCCTCGAAGCGGGCCAGCGGCGCCCCCACCAGGCTCTTGGCCTTCGGGAACCCGCCGCGGTAGAGCCGGCGCGGCAGCAGGAACAGGGGCGGCCGGCCGCCACCGTAGCGCAGGTCCCAGGAGACCGGCCCGGCCGCGCCGCGCAGCGCGTCGGGCCCGAGGCTCGCCTCCCCCACCCGCACCGCGAACGCGTCGGCCGCGAACCCGCAGGCGACCATCGGCACCTCGGTCCTACCCACGACGTGGCGACCGGTCTCGCCGTCGAAGACCACGGCCCACAACTCCCCCACGGCCGCCTCGGGCCGCCCCTCGGGACTGAAGACGGTGTACCGGAGCCAGCACGCGAGCGGCCGGGTCGGATGGTTGGCCCGCAGGTAGAAGCTCTCGTAGTGTCCGGTTCGCCGGCCGGGGTCGTACCGCGCCCAGTTGACCCGCTCGGGATCCATGTGATCCCTTCCCTCAAACACGTTGATCGGCGACGACGGACACATGGAGGCGCGCCCGTCCGCAACGGTCGGTGAGTTCTCCCGCGGGGAGATCGCCAAGGAACTCCAGCACGACTACTCCAGCAGCGACACCGGCATCGTACCGCCGGACCGGCGCCGGTCCCGGTACCACTTCCTGGCGCTGTGGGTCACGTTCACGGCCGGCTTCACCTACCTGTTCCTGGGAGACGAGCTTCTGGAACACGCTCGCCGTATCTTAGGGACCATGTGCCGGAACATCACCGAGTTGCGCGGCCTGGAGCCGCCCGCCACCAGCCAGGAAGTCGAGGCCGCCGCGGCCCAGTTCGTCCGCAAGGTCACCGGGATCGGCCGGCCCAACCCGGCCGTCGCCGCCGCCATGCAGGAGGCGGTACAGGAGATCTCGGAGATCACCGGCCGGCTGCTGGCCGGCCTGCCCGCCCGTCGGCAGGAGCCCACGACGCTGCCGCCGCTGCGCCGGCCCGAGGTGCGCAAGCGGCTGGGTCTGGGCCCGCTGAACCCCTGATCGATCGTGTATCCGCACCGGGACGGGGTACGCGACCCGCGGTAGGTGGCGCGAGACACGGGGGAACACCATGGCACACGAACTGCAGCTGCAGAAGATCGCGATCCTGGCCGCCGACGGGGTCGAGCGGATCGAGTTGGAGCAGCCGCGCGGGGCGCTGCACGGCGCCGGCGCGCGCACCGAGATCCTGTCCATCCACCCGGGCGAGATCCGGGCCTGCCAGTGGGACCTGGAGCCGGCCGGTACCCTCCCGGTCGACCGCCTGGTCGCGGACGCCTCGCCGGAGGACTACGATGCGCTGCTGCTGCCGGGCGGCACGGTCAACCCGGACCGGCTGCGCATGAACCGGGACGCGGTCGGCTTCGTGGCGGACTTCGCGGCCAGCGGCAAGCCGGTCGCCACGATCTGCCACGGCGCCTGGACGCTGATCGAGGCGGGCGTGGTCCGCGGCCGGCTGATCACCGGCTGGCCCGGCATCTTCACCGATCTCTGCAACGCGGGGGCGGAGGTGCGCGACGAGGAGGTCGTCATCGACGGGCAGTTCACCTCCAGCCGCTCCCCGGCCGACCTGCCCGCGTTCTGCCGGGCGATCGTCGAGCAGTTCGCGGCGCCGGCCCGCCCGGCGCGGGCCGGGAAGGCGGCGGGGGCCGCGCCGGCATAGGCGTGTGCCAATTTGCTGAAAGCAATGATCGCGGCCTGCGTGTTTCGCGGCGCCGTGCGCGCCGGTCGGCCCGAGGACAAACGGTTGTACCGGCGCGCGTGCCAGTCGGGACGGGCTGACCTGGCGTTGACGCGCAGGTAACGTAGCCCCGACCGGTTCCTTGAGTGAGGCGGACAGGTTCGTGCAGAATTGGGAGCGCTCCCATATTCCGGGACCGACCGTCGTGGGGAGAGACGATGAAGTACGGCTACTTTGATGACGCGCAGCGCGAGTACGTCATCACCCGCCCGGACACCCCGCTGCCCTGGATCAACTATCTGGGGTTGGAGGCGCTCTTCGGCATCATCTCCAACACGGCGGGCGGCTACACCTTCTACCAGGACGCGCGGCTGCGCCGGCTGACCCGCTACCGCTACAACAACGCCCCGCTCGACCTGGGTGGCCGCTACCTCTACCTGCGCGACGACGAGTCCGGCGAGTACTGGTCGCCCTCCTGGCAACCGACCCGTACCGACCTCGCCGACTACGAGTGCCGGCACGGCATGTCCTACACCCGGATCGCCGCCATGCACGCGGGGGTACGCGCGGAGACCCTGTACTATGTCCCACTTGGTGAGACGCTGGAGGTCTGGCGGCTGCGCGTCACCAACGAGCGGAGCACGCCGCTGGACCTCTCGGTCTTCTCCTCGGCGGAGTTCTGCCTCTGGGACGCCCAGGACGACGCGACGAACTTCCAGCGCAACTACTCGATCGGTCAGGTCGAGGTGGTCGACGGGGTGATCTACCACAAAACGGAGTACCGGGAGCGGCGCGACCACTTCGCCTACTTCGCCTGCTCCGAACCGCTGGCCGGCTTCGACACGCAGCGCGAGGCGTTCCTCGGCGCGTACCGGGGCTGGGACTGCCCCGCGGCCGTGGAGCGCGGCGCCTCCTTCGACTCGGTGGCCCAGGGCTGGCAGCCGATGGGCAGCCACCACGTGCGGCTGGCGCTGGAGCCGGGCGCCTCGCACGAGGTCGTCTTCCTCCTCGGCTACGCGGAGAACCCGCGGGACGACAAGTTCGACCCGCCCGGCTCGCAGACGCTCAACAAGACCCGGGTGCGCCCGGTCATCGAGCGGTGGCTGCGACCGGAGACGGTCGCCGACGGGTACGCCCGGCTGCGCGAGCGGTGGGGCTCGCTGCTGTCCACGCTGCAGGTGCAGACGCCGGACAACGACACCGACCGCATGGTCAACATCTGGAACGCGTACCAGAACATGGCCGTGTTCAACATGAGCCGGTCGGCCTCGGGCTACGAGTCGGGCATCGGCCGCGGGATGGGCTTCCGCGACTCCAACCAGGACCTGCTCGGCTTCGTCCACATGGTGCCGCCGCGCGCCCGCGAGCGGATCCTGGACATCGCGGCGACGCAGCTCGCCTCCGGCGGGGCGTACCACCAGTACCAGCCGCTGACCAAGCGGGGCAACGACGCCATCGGCTCCGGGTTCAACGACGACCCGCTGTGGCTCGTCACCGGCGTCGCGGCCTACATCAAGGAGACCGGGGACACCGCGATCCTCGACGAGGAGGTGCCGTACGACAACGAGGCGGGCACCGGCGCCCCGCTGTACGAGCACCTCACGCGCTCCCTCCGGTACACCCTGGACAGGCTGGGCCCGCACGGCCTGCCACTGATCGGCCGCGCCGACTGGAACGACTGCCTCAATCTCAACTGTTTCTCCGACACTCCCGGCGAGTCGTTCCAGACCACCGAGAACAAGGGCGGCGGGGTGGCCGAGTCGGTCTTCATCGCGGGCCTGTTCGCCTACGCGGCCCGGGAGATGGCGGACATCGCGGAGCTGCAGGGGCTGCCGGAGGAGGTCAGCACCTACCAGGCCGCCGCGGAGAAGATGGCGGCGACCATCGCGGAGCACGGCTGGGACGGCGCCTGGTTCCGCCGCGCCTACGACTACTACGGCAACCTGATCGGCTCGGCCGAGAACGACGAGGGTCAGATCTTCATCGAGCCGCAGGGCATGTGCGTGCTGGGCGGCGTCGGCGTCGACGACGGCATGGCCAGCCGCGCCCTGTCCAGCGTGCGGGACCGGCTGGCCAGCGCGCACGGGATCGTGCTGCAGCAACCCGCGTACGCCAACTACCACATGGAGCTGGGCGAGATCTCCTCGTACCCGCCGGGTTACAAGGAGAACGCTGGCATCTTCTGCCACACCAACCCGTGGATCATGATTGCCGAGGCGATCGTCGGGAACGGGGACAGCGCGTTCGACTACTACCGGCGGATCAACCCGTCGGCCCGCGAGGAGCTCGGCGAGGTGCACCGGTGCGAGCCGTACGTGTACGCGCAGATGATCGCCGGACCGGACGCGCCCACCCACGGCGAGGCGAAGAACTCCTGGCTGACCGGCACCGCGGCGTGGAACTACGTGGCCGTCACCCAGTGGATCCTCGGCATCCGGCCCGACTTCACCGGGCTGCGCGTCGAGCCGGTGCTCCCGCTGGACTGGCCCGGATACACGGCGACCCGCCGGTACCGGGGCGCGACGTACCAGATCACCGTGCGCAAGCCGGCCGGGGTGGCGGCGCGCGGCTGGCAGGTGTACGTCGACGGCCAGCTCTGCCCCGGCAGCCTGCTCCCGCTGGCCGAACCCGGCTCGATGGTCACCGTGGAGCTGACCGCCTGCTGACGCTCACGTACGGGCGGGCTACGACTGAGCGACCGCGCCGGTCGTCCGCAGGATCAGGGCGGCGACCAGCCGAGGATCGTCGCTCATCGGTACGTGCCCGCAGCCGTGCAGGGCCACGTGGCGTGCCTGCGGGAGGAGCTCGCGCGCCACCCGCGCCTGTGCCGGAGCCAGGATCCGGTCCCGGGTACCCCAGCCGATCGTCACCGGTACCGTCGGCGAGCCGGCGAAGCGGTACCGGCGGCCCGACCAGGCGACCGGGCGGAAGCTCCGGCCGCGCCGCAGGGCCAGCGCGTCCTCGGCGGCCCGCACCGGGTCGAGCAGGCGGGGCCGGGACACCAGGGGCGCGAAGCACGCGGCACGCAGCGCCTCGACGCGCATCGCCCGGTGGATGAACGGCTCGGGCAGGAAGGTGCCGGCGCGCAGGACGGAGAGGATCGCCAGCGCGCGCAGCCGCTGCGGCGCGGTGAAGAAGCCGACCGGGGCCAGCGCGGTGGCCGAGCGGACCAGCCCGGCCACGGCCAGTTCCAGGGCGATCCCGCCACCGAGGCTGTTGCCCGCGACGTGCGGCGTGCCCAACCCGGTCGACGCGAAGAACTCGGCGAGCGACGCCACCGCGCTGGCCATGCCACGCGGCGTACCTCGCGGCGGCGCCTGCGACCCGCCGAAGCCGGGCAGGTCGATCGCGACGACCTCGTGGTGCTCGGCGAGCTGGTCGAGGACTGGTGTCCAGGCCTGCCAGCGGTGCCCGATGCCGTGGAGGAGCACCAGGGGTTCCCCGGTGCCGCGCCGCGCGTGATTGAGGTCCATCGTCATAAGCTATCGCCGTGCAGCAATCCCGTGCCGTCGTCCTGGAGAGCTTCGGTGCCCCGCTGGCGGTCCGGGAGTTCCCGGTACCCGCGCCGGCGCCCGGTGACCTCGTGGTGGCGGTGGGCCTGGCCGGCATCTGCGGCACCGACCTGCACCTGCGCGACGGGCACCTGCCGATACCGACGCCGCTGGTCCTCGGGCACGAGGGGCTGGGCGTGGTGCACGCGCTGGGCGGGGGCGCGCGGGGCGGGGGCGTGCCGACCGACGCGCGCGGCGATCCGCTGCGCGTGGGTGACACGGTGATGTGGGCCTCGTCCATCTCCTGTGGACGGTGCGCCGCCTGCCGGCAACACCGCGAGCCGACGCTGTGCGCCGACCGCCGCACCTACGGGGTCAACCGGCCGCTCGACCGGGGTCAGCCGCTGTCCGGCGCCTGGGCGGACCACATCTACCTGGAGGCCGGTACCACGGTCGTGAAGCTGCCGCCCGGCATCGACCCGGCCGTCGCGATGTCGCTGGCGTGCGCGGGCCCCACGGTCGTGCACGCGCTGGGCGAGCGCCGGCCGCCGCGCCTCGGGGAGTCGGTCATCGTGCAGGGCAGCGGGCCGGTGGGGCTGGCCGCCGCGGCCCTCGCGCAGCTGGCCGGCGCGGCCAGCGTGGTGCTGCTCGGCGGCCCGGCCGGCCGGCTGGACCTGGCCCGCGAGTGCGGCATCGGGGACGTCCACATCGACATCGAGAGCGCGGGCGCGCTGGACGCGGCGCTGGCCGGCACACCGCGGGGCGAGGGCGCCGACCTGGTGATCGAGTGCGCCGGCGCGCCGGTGGCGGTCGCGCAGGGGCTGCGGCTGCCGCGCCGGGGCGGCAGCTATCTGGTCATCGGGCAGTACACCGACGGCGGCGACACCCCGATGAACCCGCACCAGATCGTGTACCGGCAGCTCGACGTCATCGGCTCCTGGGCGTTCACCGGCGCGCACCTGGTCGGGTACGTGGAGCTGCTGCCCCGGCTCGCCGCCCGCTTCGACCTGCGCCGCCTGGTCACGACGTTCGACCTGGCGGACGCGGACGAGGCGATGCGCCAGGTCGCCAGCGGCGCCGTGCTCAAGGCGCTGCTGCGCCCGGCACGGTAGCGGGTGGCGCGGTCGAGGTCCGGACGCCGGGTGGGCGGGTGATCAGCGGCAGCACGACGGCGACCAGGGCCAGCACACCGATGGTGGTGAACGCGACCGTGTAGGACTTGCCGTTGATGAGGTTGGCCGCCAGCAGCGGGCCGATCACCCCGCCGATGCTCCAGCCGATCAGCATCAGGCCGTAGATGGCGCCGGCGTTGCGCAGCCCGAAGTGGTCGCCGGCCGTGGCGGGCATGGTGCCGAACCCGCCGCCGTAGCACAGGTACACCAGCGCGCCGAGCACGGCGAACAGGGCGGGTGCGGTGGCGTGCGGCAGGATCAGGAGGCACACGCCCTGGATGACCAGCATCCCGATGAACGCGCTCATCCGCCCGACGTGCTCGGACAGCCAGCCCCAGAAGACCCGGCCGCCGCCGTTGAACAGGCCCATCACGCCGGTGAAGGCGGCCGCCCCCGCGGCGGTGTACCCCGCGATGTCCGTCGCGGCCGACGAGGCCACCGAGATCAGGCTGATGCCCGCGGTCACGTTCAGCATCAGGATCGCCGTCAGCAGGTACCACTGCGGGGTACGCATGGCCTGGGCGGGCGTCATCTCCCGGTCGGTGCCGGCCACCGACCCCGTCGCCGGCGGCTGCCAGCCCGGCACCTGGTACCCCTCCGGCGGGTTGCGGAAGAACGACGCGCCCAGGGTGGCGAGGATCAGGTATGCCACGCCGAGCCAGAGGAACGACCGGGTGGGTACCTCCTTGTAGTGGTCGACGAGCCGCTGCGCCACCGGAGAGGTGAGCACCGCGCCGAAGCCGAACCCGCCCACCGCCACGCCGGTGATCAGGCCGCGCTTGTCCGGGAACCACTTCTGCAGCATCGCGACCGGCACGATGTACCCGAGGCCGAGACCGAAGCCGGCGATCACCCCGTACCCCAGAATCAGCAGCCACAGCTGGCCGCGGCCGCCGGACAGGCCGGCGAGCAGGATGCCCACCGCGTACACCACGGCGCCGGTGAGGGCCACCAACCGCGGACCGCGACGGTCCTGGATGCGGCCGCCCAGGAAGGTGCCCAGGAACAGCATGCCGATGGTCACCGAGAACGGCACCGCGGCCTGGGCCTTGGTCAGGTGGAACGCGTTGTCCTTCTGCAGCGCCTTCGAGAACACGCTCCAGGCGTAGACGGCGCCGAGCGACAGTTGCAGGAGCACTCCGGCGGCAGCCAGCCACCAGCGGTTGCGGGTCATGAGGGGACCTCCGTGCGGTCGGGTGCGACGCGGACGACGGCGTTGTAGTCGGGCATCTTGGCCTGCGGCGAGCGCCGGGTGCGGTCGATCAGCACCTCGCCCTCGGGCCAGTGCACCTGCAGGTTGCCGGGGGTGACCGCGGCGCGGCGCACCCGGCCGCGCAGCGCGCCGGTCGCGCTGGTCAGCACGACCGGGTCGCCGTCGGCGAGGCCGAGCCGTTCGGCGTCGGTCGGGTTCATCAGGACGGCGTCGCGCACCGCGCCGGTCAGCGGGTCACGGGCCTCCTGCACCATGCTGTTGAACTGCTTGCCCCGCCGGGTGGCCAGGGCGAACGTGCCGTCGGGCCGGCGCGTGTCGGGCAGTTCGACCACGGAGAAGCGGGCCCGGCCGTCGCCGGTCGGGAACTGCCAGTCCGCGCACAGGTGCGGGCCGCCGTACTGGAAGGAGTCGCCGAACCCGGACAGGGACTCGATCCCCTGGTACATCGGGATGGCCCGGGCGATGTCCGCGCGGATCTCCGCGGTGCCCGGGTAGCGGACCGCGCCGGCCAGGTCCGGCCGGGCCCGGGCGGCCAGCTCACCGAAGATGCGGTACTCCGGCCAGGCGTCCGGTACCCGCGGTCCGGGCACCTCCGGGCTGAAGATGACCCGCCGCTCGGTGGAGGTCTCGGTGACGCCGCCGGTCATCTCGTACCGGGTCTGCGCGGGCAGCAGCAGCACCGTCTCGGCGGGGTCCACGAGCATCTGACCAGAGAGACAAATATCAATGTGTACGCGCAGCGGAATGCGCTCCAGTGCCGCCCGGCAGTAGGCCGGGTCGGGCAGCACCTCGGTGAAATTGCCACCGGAGCTGACCAGCACGTCCAACTCCCCCGCGTGTGCCGCGTCGATCATCTCCGGCGCGGTGAGCCCCGGCCGGGTGGGCACCGGGAAGCCCCACAGCGCGGCCAGCCGCCCGGCGTTGGCCTCGTCGATCGGCACCCCGCCGGGCAGGACCGTCGCGTACGCGCCCATCTCCGCGCCGCCCTGCACACCGGAGTGCCCGCGGATCGGCATCAACCCGCACTTGTCGCGCCCGACGAAGCCCTTGGACAGCCCCAGGTTGATGATGGCGCGGACGTTGTCCTCGCCGAACTCGTGCTGGGTGACGCCCATGCTCCACACGAAGACCGCGGTGCCCGCCTCGTGCAGCATCTGCGCCAGCCCGAGCATCTCCTCGCGGGTCGTGCCGGACAGCGCCTCCAGTTCCTCCCAGGACTGTCCCTTGAGCGTGCCGGCCAGCTCGTCGAACCCGGTCGTGTGCTGCTCGATGAACGACTGGTCCACCCAGCCGCGCTCCACCATGTGCTTGAGCACGCCACTGAGGAAGCCGATGTCCCCGCCGACGTTGATGTCGAAGAACCGGTCGGTCACCCTGGTACCGAAGATCGCACTCTCCACATTGGACGGCACCCAGTACCGGGCCATGCCCGGCTCCCGGTACGCGTTGACGGACACCACGCGGGTACCGGCCTTCTTCGCGTGGTACAGGTACTTCATCGCCACCGGCTGGTTGTTGGCCACGTTGGAGCCGACGAAGACGATGAGGTCGCTGCCGATCCAGTCGGTGTAGGAGCACGTGGTCGCCGCGACGCCCAGCGCGCCCTTGAGCCCGAAGGTGCTGGGCGAGTGGCAGACGCGGGCGGCGTTGTCGATGGAGTTGGTACCCAGCGCGCGCACCGCCTTCTGCGCGGCGAAGTAGTTCTCGTTGGGTGCGCCGCGGCTGGTGAGGTAGAAGCCGGTGCGCGCCGGGTCCACCGCGCGCAGCCGGTCCGCGGCCAGGTCGAGCGCCGCGTCCCAGCCGATCGGCCGGAAGCCCGGCTCGCCCGCGTGGCGCACCATGGGCTCGGGCAGCCGGCCCAGCCCGCGCAGGTACGCACCTGACTGACCGCTCAGTTGGCTGACGTCGGCGAGCGCCCCGGGATCCAGCGCCGGCATGGTGGACAGGCGCAGCAGCCGCAGCCGCACGTTGCACAGGTGGACCTCGCGCAGCGTCCAGTCGTGCATCCCCTTGGTGCCCAGCGCGCAGCCGTCGCAGGTGCCCTGGCGCAGGATCCGCCACGCGTAGCCCAGCCGGTCCCGGTTCTCCCGCACCGCCTTGGCTATCTCGAGGTAGTTGTTGGGCCGGCCCTCGCCGATGCCGAACGGCTTCAAGCTCGCCCAGTTAGCCGGATCGATGAACTTCTCGCGCTTTCCCATACTGGCTCCCTGGAGATCGCGTCTCCCATGCTGGCGCCGATGCGCGGCGCCCGGTGCTGCCCGGTCGCCCAATGGTCGCGCCGCTGCGCCCAGCGGTGCCTGTCTATGTCACGCCAGATACATGATCAGCCTGTCCGGTAGTCGACCCGCGTTCACCGGCGCGCGGGTACCGGCCCGGCGGACACTGAGGCACGTGACACACGACACTCTGTTCGACCGGGCGTACCTGGGACATGCGCAGCCGGTGACGGCCGCCGCCCGCGCGCCCGAGCTCGCGGTGCGGGCCGCCCCGGCCGAGGCGGTCGCGCTGCACGGCTGCGTGCTGACTCCGGACGGCGCGCTGGACGACGGGTACGTGGTGGTCGCCGGCGGGTTGATCGCCGACGTGACCGCGACCCCGCCGCAGGGTGTGCGGGTGCACGACACCGGCGGCGTGATCCTGCCCGGGCTGATCGACCTGCACGGGCACCCCGAGTTCAACGTGTTCGCGCCGTGGGAGGCGCCCCAGCAGTTCACCAACCGGTAC
>JBBWZQ010000375.1:0-3290 GCA_039649115.1 Micromonosporaceae bacterium
GTGTCCTTGAGCAGGAAGCCGCTGGCTCCAGCCTGGAGACCGGCGAAGACATATTCATCCAGGTCGAACGTTGTCAGGATGATGACCTTGGGGGTGCGCGCACCGGTGGCGCGGATGCGCCGGGTGGCCTCGATGCCGCCGAGGCCGGGCATGCGGACGTCCATCAGGACGACATCCGGCCGGGTGCGGGCCACCACCTCCAGGGCGGACGAGCCGTCGGCGGCCTCGCCCACCACGGCGATGTCGCTGGTCTCGTCGAGGATCATCCGGAATCCGGTACGGACCAACGTCTGGTCGTCGACGAGCACCACCCGGATCGTCACGTCGCCGCACCGATCGGCAGCCGGGCCAGGATCCGGAACCCGGCGGTCCCGGCGGATCCCACGGTGAGCTCGCCGCCGAGCAGGTCGACCCGTTCGGCGATGCCGCGCAGTCCGTAACCGCCGCCGGTGGCGTCGCCGGTCAGGCCGGGCCCGTCGTCGGTGATCTCCACCTCGACCGTGTCGGCGGCGAACCGCAGGCACACCGTCGCCTGCGCGCCCGTGCCGGCGTGCTTGAGCGCGTTGGTCAACGCCTCCTGCACGATGCGGTACGCGGACAGGTCCACGTTTGCCGGCAGCGCCACGGGTTCGCCGTCCACGCGCAACCGTACGGCGAGGCCGGCGGCGCTGACCTCCTCGACGAGGCCGGACAGCGCGCCGACGCCGGGCTCGGCGAGGGCCGGCGACCCGCTGTCCCGGCCCTGGCGCACCAGCCCCAGCAGCCGCCGCATCTCGGCGAGCGCGCCGCGACCGGTGTCGACCACGTGCTGCACGGCGGTCGCGGCGCGCGCGGGATGGTGCTCCAGCGCGGCCGCGGCTCCCTGGGCCTGCACCACGATGACCGACAGGCTGTGGGCGACGACGTCGTGCAGTTCCCGGCTGATCCTGGCCCGCTCCGCGGCCTCGGCCAGCGCCGCCCGGTGCCGCTCCTCGCGCCTGGCATCGGCGGCGTGCTGCTCCATGCTGCGGACGAGGAGCCGCCGGCTGCGCAGGCCGTCGCCCACGGCCACGGCGAGTACCAGGATCAGCACCGCCCCGAACGACTCACCGGCCGCCCGGGTGAGCGGGCCGAGCACGGGCACGCTGGCGGCGGCGGACAGGATCGTGGCCGGGCGCGACGGCTCCCCGCGCGGGATGTTCTGGACGACCAGGTTGGTCAGCAGGTCGCCGGCGACGACGGCGGCGAGCGCGGCCACCGATATCCACCGGGCCCGGGCGGTGCGGGCGACGGTGTAGAGCACGACGGGTACGGCGAGGTCGAGTGCCTGCAGACCGAACCGGGGATCGAACAGGTGCCGGGCGGCGCCGAGGGTGACCAGGATCAGTGCCGCCGGCGGCCACCGGTGCCGGATCAACAACCCGATGACGATCGATGCGCTGGCGAGCCACCAGATGAGCAGCGCGTGGCGCAGGCCGGCCGGCCCACCGAAGTAGGCAACGGTCAGCTTCTCGTGCAGCGGGCCGCGGTACAGACTGTCGAGGACGGCCACGCTGACCAGAGCCAACACCAACGCCAGGGCGGCGTTGTACAGGTACGGCCGGAGCCGCGCGCTGGACACAGTGCCATAGTAGGCACGCACATCGCGTGGAACATCCGACCCGGGTCGTATGACCGGCGTCGTAGCTTGTCGCGGAAGATCCGACCGCGCTCCGAGGACGGTGGGTCCGCGGGTCGACAGCATGGCTGTATGACAGGCCGACTCCACACCATCCAGCTTCGCACCGGTGTCCTCTGCGGCGCCGCCCTCGCGCTCGCCGCGCTCGCCGGCTGCCAGTCGAGCAGTCCGGGTGCGGGGACACCGACCGGCTCGCCGCGGGCAACCGCCTCCGGCAGCCAGGAGATCGCGACGATAGGCCGGGAGTACTCGCAATGCGTCCGGGACCACGGCGTACCCAACTATCCGGACCTCGTGCTCGCCGGCGGCCAGTTGTCGCTGCCGAACGACGGCGCCGGCGACGCGGCCAACCAGGCCCTGCGTGCGCACCCCGCCGCCCGGGACGCCTGCCAGCCGATCCTGGACCGGCTGCCGGCCAGTGCGCAGAAGAACCCCGCGGTCACCGAACAGGACATGGCGAATCTGCGCAAGTTCGCCCAGTGCATGCGGCAGAACGGGGTACCGGAGTGGCCGGATCCCCGGTCCAACGGTTCCTTCCCGATCGTCGGTACGCCACTGGAGCAGGAGGGCAAGTCCGCCCGGACGGTGACCGCGCAGCGGGCCTGCAAGCAGTACTGGGATCGGCCGATATCCGTTAAGTGACAAGGGTTCTGGGCGATCCACAGTGGACTCGATTGTCGGCTGGAGAGCTTGTCCACAAGCTGTCCCGCAGCATGCTGACAAGCCGGAAGCCTTGCCGTGCCGAGGGCGCGGACGGCACTGTGACGGTGGCGAGCCGAGCGGTGGTTCCGGCCACCTACCGGCTTCCGAGATCTCCGCCACCTTCCGAGAAAGGATCCGCCGTGAAGAAGACCCTCGATCAGTCGCAGATCAAAGTCAGGTCTGCGATGCCTTCGGCACAGTACCGGGTCGGCGACTACGACTTCGTGGACTCGGGCTACTACAACGTCTGCAACCCGGACCCGTCGGACCGTTGCCACGGCCGGCCGCACTGCAACTCCGACCCGCAAGACTCCTGCTACTGAGATGACCGCCAACCACAGTTTGGCCCAACGGGAGGCCGCCGAGAAGGGGCGGCCTCCCTACGGCCTCGACGAGATCCTCGCGCCGGTCGGCGCCGACACCTTCTTCGCGGAGTACTGGGAGAAGCAGCCGCTCCTGGTGCACCGCGACGACCCGGAGTACTACTCGTCCATCCTCACGCTCGCCGACGTGGACGGGATCCTCGCCAACTCCAGCCTCGGGGAGAGCGAACTGCGCCTCGTCGCGGACGGCAAGGAGGCCCGGATCAGCGAGGTGATCCAGGACACGGTGGAGGGCAAGTTCAACCGGCTCGAGTCGCTGTACGCCCAGTACCGCTCCGGCTCAACGGTCAACCTGGTGTTCCTGCACGAACGGTGGCCGGCGCTGGCGGCCGTGTGCCAGCGGTTGGCCACGGCGCTCACCTCGGGCATCCACGGCAACGTCTACCTGACGCCCGCGCAGAACCGGGGGCTGACCCCGCACCACGACCCGCATGACGTGTTCGTGCTGCAGCTGTACGGGTCGAAGCGGTGGACACTCCACCCCACCCAGACCCCGCTTCCCTTGCACGAGCAGGGTTACCTGCTCCCGCCCGAGGGCGCCGGAGATC
>JBBWZQ010000381.1:0-21468 GCA_039649115.1 Micromonosporaceae bacterium
GTCCAGCAGGATCCACTGGACCGTCGTCATGACGCCGATCGCGCCGGGTCAGCCGCCGCCGAGCCGTCGACCGGGCGGGCGGGGTTCGCCCCGGCCGCCATTGCCCGCGACTCCTTGAGAATGATGCGGACCACCGACATGATGACCAACGCGTTGACCGCGTGCAGGCCGAACACCAGCTCTCCGGCGAGCGTGCTGGTGTCGGCCGAGTCCCCGAACGCCTTGGCGATGGACGCGATCACCGGCTGCAGGATCGTGAGCCCCACGACCAAGCCGGACAGGCCGACAAGCCGACCGGGCGCGCGGACCAGCGCGGCCACCACCGTCAAGGCCACGGCGACGAGGAGGATCAGGTACCCGAGGGCCCGGTGGGACCGGAATGCCTCATCCTTGGGCGCGGTGTCGAACGCGCCGAAGCCAGCCAGGAAGAACTGCACCACGACGGCGAGCATCATCAACGATGCCAGACCGGCGAACACCTTACGCATGGGAGAGCCCCTTAAGGTCGGTGATCTACGGAAGTAATCCTCGCGCCTACGATGCCGGTAGGTCTTCCGTCAGCGGATGCGAAGTGTCTACGCGCTGCGGCGTAGGCGGGCCGGCCCGGACCGCGCTCCTCGTCGTAGACGCGCCCGCGTCGCGCAGCAGCGAGACGAGCAGGTCGCCGAGGATCCACGGGCCGTGCTGGGTGAGGATCGATTCAAGATGGAACTGTACGGATCGGAATCCCGCGCCGCGCAAGGCGTGTACCTCGCCGGTGTCGTGGTCCCGGCTGATCTCTATGGGCTTGCGCGGCCCGGAACCGGGGATGAAGTCGTGTTCGGAGCGGGCGGTGTAGGTGTTGTAGAAGCCCACGAGCTCGGCCTGGCCGAACAGGTCGATCTGCTTCTGGACGCCCTGGTTGGGCGGCGCGCACCGGGCGATGTCGAAGCCGAGCTCGGCGGCGAGTACCTGGTGGCCCAGGCAGATGGCGAGGAACGGCACGGGGCCGGCGAGCAGGTCACGGGTCAGCGCGCGGAGCGTGTTCATTCGCGGGTCGGTCGCGTCGCCCGGGTCGCCGGGGCCGGGACCGACGATGACAAGGTCGTATCCCGCCGGACGCAGCGGGCGGTCGAACCGGGTGATCGTGGTTTGCACGCCGAGGGCGTGCAGCTGGTGGCCGAGCATTGCCATGAAGGTGTCCTCGTTGTCGACGACCAGCACGTGCCGCCCGTCCAGCACCGGGTGGGGGGTCCGGCGGTGGGCCGTGTCGAGCCAGAACCGCGACAGTGTGGCGTTGCGGTTCTGCAGCGCCAGACGTACCTGCGGATGGGTGGTGGGTGAAGCGTGCGCGCCGGCGGGAGCGGGCGCGCCGGCGGTGCCGGCGCCCGCGAGGCCGAGCGCGTCGAGCATGGCCGCGGCCTTGATCCGCGTCTCGGCCACCTCGGACGCCGGGTCGGAGTCACGGACCAGGGTGGCGCCGACCCCCAGGCGCAACTCGCCGTGCGCGCGGACCTCGGCGGTCCGGATCATGATCGCCGAATCGAGGGTACGGCCGCCCGCCCCGTCCCGGCCGATCAGCGCGAGGACCCCGCCGTAGTACCCGCGGCCGGTCGTCTCGTGGCGGGCGATGACCCGGAAGGCGTTCTCCAGCGGGCTGCCGGTCACGGTCGGGGCGAGCAGGGTCTCCCGCAGAACGTCGCGGACGTCGAGGTCGCTCTGGCCGGTCAGGATGTATTCGGAATGGGTCAGCCGGGCCATTTCCTTGAGAAACGGACCGTGCACCTGGCCGCCGGATCCGCAGATACGGGCCATCATTTTCAGTTCCTCGTCGACGACCATGTAGAGTTCGTTGGCCTCTTTCGGGTCGTTCAGGAACTCCAGCAGCCCGGAAATGTCCGGGCCGCTCGCCGGATGCCGGTAGGTCCCGCTGATGGGATTCATCGAGATGGTGCCCTCGGCCACGGTGACATGCCGTTCCGGCGAGGCGCCGATGAACGTTCCGGTGCCGGTGTGGAACAGGAACGTCCAGTACGCCCCGAGCTCACCGGTCATCAACCGCCGGAAGATGGCGAGTTCGGTGCGCACCGAGTAGTCGTCCAGCCGCGCGGTGAAGGAACGCCGGATGACGAAGTTGGATCCGGCGCCCTGACCGATCTCGTCACTCAGTACCCGCTTGACGATCGCCGCGTAGTCCGCGTCGCTGATGTCGAATCCGGTGCCCGACACGGGTACGGTCTGCTCGGACAGGCGGGCGAGAGCCTCATCGCGGCTCAGTACGGTGTGCTCGTGGACGCGCATGGCGAGCAGCGGCGCGTGATCGTCGTGGCCGGCGAACCCCCGTTCGGTGATCTGCCGGTACGGGATCGCCACGAGCAGGTCGGGCCGGGCGCTACCGGCCGGCTCGCCGGGCAGCGGCAGGTCGGCCAGGCGGTCCACGCGCTCGACCGCGCCCGTCAGGATCTCCACGCCGGCCGTCCGGGCCGAGCCGGGCCGGTACAGCAGGGCGAAGGGCCGCCCGTCCGCGCCGAGGCGTGAATCCGTCCCGTCCATATCGCTCCCCTTCGCATGAGAATCAGATCTCCCCGTCGATACTGGGGTGGCGAAAGGCGTCGCACATGACGTGAGGCCACCATCCCGCGTCTGCGGCAAGCGCCTTGGCGGGGTGGCGTGAACACGTGAATCGGGCGGCAACGACGCAGGCACGTCATAGTCGGGCCGCAGTATGCCGCTTACTGTCGACCGCGTGGCTGTGCTGGTGCAGAAATACGGCGGTACTTCGTTGCAGACGCTTGACTGCGTTCGTCAGGCCGCCCTGCGTATCGCCGCGGCGCGCAGGCACGGATCGGCCGTGGCCGTGGTCGTCTCGGCCCGCGGCAACCGCACCGACGACTTGCTGCGGCTGGCGGACGACATCGGTGCCGCGGCCGCGTCCCGCGAACTGGATCAGCTGCTGGCCGTCGGCGAGGCCGAGTCGGCGGCGCTGATGGCCCTCGCCCTGAACGGGATGGGGGTACCGGCGATATCGCTCACCGGACACCAGGCCGGGATCCAGACCACCGATCGGCACGGCGACGCGCTCATCTCCCGGATCGGGGCCGGCCGGGTGCAGGCGGCGCTGGACGGTGGCCAGGTCGCCGTGGTCACGGGATTCCAGGGGATCGACCGCGCCGGCGACATCGCCACGCTCGGCCGGGGTGGCTCCGACACGACGGCGGTCGCGCTGGCCGCCCGGCTGCGCGCGGCGGCGTGCGAGATCTACACCGACGTGGACGGCGTGTTCACCGCCGATCCCCGCATCCTGCCCGCGGCTCGCTGCCTGTCGTGGATCGCGCCAGGCGTCATGGCGGAGATGGCGTTCGCCGGGGCCAAGATCCTGCACACCCGGTGCGTCGAACTGGCCGCCATGGAAGGGGTCGAAGTGCGCGTCCGCAACGCGTCGTCGCAGGCGCCCGGAACGACGGTCGTGCAGCGGCCGGACGCCCGGCCGCTGGAGACCCGGCGGGCGGTCGTGGCGGTGACGCATGACCCCGACGTCGCGCGGGTGCTGGTGCACTGCCGGGACAGCCGCCGGGACCTGGCGCCGGACGTGTTCGAGGTGCTGGCCGCCCGCGGCACGGTGGTGGACCTGGTGGCCCGGTCCGGGCCTTACGAGAACGAGTTCCGGATGGGCTTCACGATCCGCCGCAGCCAGGTCGACGCCGTGCGGGCCGCGCTGCACGAGCTGACGGCCGGCTTCGGCGGGGGTGTGCATTTCGATGAGAACGTCGGCAAGGTGTCGGTGATCGGGATGGGCCTGCTCAGCCGGCCCGAGTACACCGCCCGGCTCATGGCGGCGCTGGCCGCGGCCGGGATCCCGACGAGCTGGATCTCCACCTCGCAGATGCGGCTGTCCGTGATCGTCCCGCGGGACCGCACCGTCGACGCCGTCGAGACCCTGCACCGCGAGTTCCACCTCGACCGGCATGAGCCGGCCGCCATCTGAGAGAGGCAGGCCACAATGGCTGTACTCAACGCATCGTTCGCCCGGGGCCTCCGGCTGCGACGCCTGTTCCGGCGGGGCGACGGGCGGCTGCTCGTCGTACCGCTCGACCACTCCGTCACCGACGGACCGCTGCGCCGGGGCGATCTGAACTCCCTGCTCGGTGAGCTCGCCGGCACCGGGGTCGACGCGGTGGTGCTGCACAAGGGCAGCCTGCGCCACGTGGACCACGGTTGGTTCGGCGAGATGTCGCTGATCATGCACCTGAGCGTGAGCACCCGGCACGCGCCGGATCCGGACGCGAAGTACCTGGTCGCCCACGTGGAGGAGGCGCTGCGGGTGGGCGCCGACGCCGTCAGCGTGCACGTCAACCTGGGGTCAGACCAGGAGGCCCGGCAGATCGCGGATCTGGCCGCCGTGGCGGGGGAGTGCGACCGGTGGAACGTCCCGCTGCTCGCGATGGTGTACGCCCGCGGACCGCAGATCACTGACTCGCGGGCGCCGGCGCTCGTGGCCCACGCCGCGACGCTCGCCGCTGACCTCGGCGCGGACATCGTCAAGACCGACTACCCGGGCACCGCCGAGCAGATGGCCGACGTGGTCCGCGCCTGCCCGATCCCGGTCATCGTGGCCGGTGGCCTGCGGTCGACCGATACCGAAGCCGTACTGGCCAGTGTGTCCGAGGCGTTGCGCGGCGGTGCGGCCGGAGTGGCCATGGGACGCAACGTCTTCCAGGCCGAGCGGCCCGGCCGGATGGCCGCCACGGTCGCGCGGCTGGTGCACGGACCACGGCACGTCCCGGACGGGGACGGGGTCGACAAGCGACTTGCCCTGACGTTCTAGCGACGTGACCTACCGCCGGAGGAGATACCCGTGAAGCTGTGCTGGCTGGACATTCGCAACGTGGACGGGGCCAAGGAGGCCATCGTCGAGGAGGCCCTCCACCAGCGGGTGGACGCGATCGTGGCGGCCGATCCGGCCGACCTGGAGCCGATTCCCCCGACTGTGAAGAAGGTTCTGTTCCCGCAGAACCGGCCGCTGCCGGACAAGCTCGCCCCGGCCGACCTGGTCATCGTCGAGCCGGCCCGGCACGGGGAGCCCACCGAGCTGGCCCAGCGGTACCCCGATGTGGAGTTCGGCCGGTTCGTGGAGATCACGGACGCGGACAGCCTCGACGACGCCTGCCGCGCCGCGCGCTACGACAAGTGGAGCGTGCTGTACTTCCGCGACCCGACCAAGATTCCGCTGGAGATCGTGCTGGCCGCCGCGGCCGGCGCCGACGGCAGCATCGTCACCCAGGTGGCCGACGTCGAGGAGGCGAAGGTCGTCTTCGGGGTTCTCGAACACGGCTCCGACGGCGTGATGCTCGCCCCCCGCGTCCCCGGTGAGGCCACCGAGCTGAAGGCCGCCGCGGTCACCAAGGCGGTCGACCTGTCGCTGGTGGAGCTGGCCGTCACCGGGATCCGGCGGGTCGGGATGGGCGAACGGGCCTGCGTCGACACCTGCACGAACTTCCGGCTCGACGAGGGCATCCTGGTCGGCTCGCACGCCACCGGCATGATCCTGTGCTGCAGCGAGACCCACCCCCTGCCGTACATGCCGACCCGGCCGTTCCGGGTCAACGCCGGGGCGATCCACTCGTACACGCTGTCGGTCAACGGGCGCACCAACTACCTCAGCGAGCTCGTCTCTGGCGGCCGGGTACTCGCCGTCGACGCGAAGGGGAAGTCGCGGGTCGTCACCGTGGGCCGGGTCAAGATCGAGACGCGCCCGCTGCTCGCGATCGACGCGGTCGCGCCCGCCGGGGTGAAGGTGAACCTCATCGTCCAGGACGACTGGCACGTACGGGTTCTCGGGCCGGGCGGCACGGTGCTGAACGTCACGGAGTTGACGGCGGGCACGAACCTGCTCGGGTACCTGCCGGTCGAGCAGCGGCACGTCGGGTACCCGATCGACGAGTTCTGCATCGAGAAGTGAGCGATGCGATGACCGCGCAGCCCGTGCTGGACTTCCACGTACGCCTGGCGCCCCGGCCAGGCGCCGGGGACCGGCTACTGTCCACACTGGACGACTGCGGGTTGGACCGGGCGGTCGTGTGCGCCGGCGGCACGATCGATCTGGACCGCCTGTCCCGCCAGCTCATCGAGGGCGGGCACGTCGAGACCGACGCCGACAACGACGGGGTGCTGGACACCTGCGCGGGTACCGACGGCCGCCTTGTGCCGTTCTTCTTCGCCAACCCACACCGCCCGGCCGACGTGTACCGGGGGCAGGCCGCCAGCTTCCGCGGCCTGGAGGTCTCGCCCGCCGTGCACGGCGTCGGCCTGAGCGATCCCCGCCTCGCGGCACTCGTCGCCGTGGCCGCGGCGTACGACCACCCGGTGTACGTGGTCTGCCTGGACCGCCCGGGCGCGCGGGTGACCGACCTCGTCGCCCTGGCCCGCCGGTTCCCGACGGTGAACTTCGTGCTCGGGCACAGCGGCATCGGCAACATCGACCTCTACGCCCTCACCCTGATCCGCGACGAACCCAACATCCTGCTGGAGACCTCCGGCGGCTACACGTGCGTGGTCGAGGCGGCGCTGCACCGTCTGGGCGCCGGACGGTTGGTCTTCGGCTCCGAGTACCCGCTCCAGCACCCGGCCGTGGAACTGGCCAAATTCCAGGCGCTGCGAGTACCGCCCGAGCAGTGGCGGCAGATCGCCTGGGACAACGCGCACCGGCTCTTGGCACGTGAAGCTTGCCGGAATGGGACCAGGCCGGCGCTTTCCAGAGAGGAGAAGCGGTGAACGACACCAGTTCGAGCCTGCCGCAGCTCGGCCAGTGGCACGGGCCGGAGGAGCTGGCGCGCCTCCAGGAGAAGCAGCTGTCGCAGACCGTCAGCTGGGCGGCCCGCTCGCCGTTCTACCGCGAGCGGCTGGCCTCGGCCCGGCCCGCGACCGCCGCCGACCTCGCCGGCCTGCCGCTGACCACGAAGCAGGACCTGCGCGACAACTACCCCTTCGGCATGCTCGCCGTCCCGAAGGAGCGGCTGGCCACCTACCACGAGTCGAGCGGAACCGCGGGCCAGCCCACGCCGTCCTTCTACACCCCGGAGGACTGGGTCGACCTGGCCGAGCGCTTCGCCCGCAAGTGGATCGGGATCTCCGCCACGGACATCTTCCTCGTGCGCACGCCGTACGCGCTGATGCTGACGGGACATCTCGCGCAGGCCGCCGGCCGGCTGCGCGGGGCCACCGTGGTGCCCGGCGACAACCGGTCGCTGGCCATGCCGTACGCCCGCGTGGTCCGGGTCCTGCACGACCTGGGCGTCACCCTGACCTGGTCGGTGCCGACCGAATGCCTCATCTGGGGCGCCGCGGCTGCCGCGGCCGGGCACCGGCCCGGCGCCGACTTCCCCGCGCTGCGGGCGCTGTTCGTCGGTGGCGAGCCGCTCACCGACGCCCGCCGCCGCCGGATCAGCCGGCTGTGGGGGGTACCGGTGATCGAGGAGTACGGCTCCACGGAGACCGGCAGCCTCGCCGGCGAGTGCCCCGAGGGCCGGATGCACCTGTGGGCAGACCGGGCGGTCTTCGAGGTGTACGACCCGCAGACCGGCCAGGTCGGCGTGGCGGGCGACGGCGAGCTCGTGGTCACGCCGCTGTACCGCGAGGCGATGCCCCTGCTGCGCTACAACCTCGAAGACAACGTGTCGGTCTCCTACGACGACTGCGCCTGCGGCTGGAACCTGCCCACGGTCCGGGTGCTCGGTCGGGCGGCGTTCGGCTACCGGGTCGGCGCCGCGACGGTCACCCAGCACCGGCTGGAGGAGGTCGTCTTCGACCTGCCGGACTCCCACGGGGTGCTGTTCTGGCGGGCGAAGGCCGAACCGACCGCGTTGCGGATCGAGATCGAGGTACCCGAGGAGCACCGGGCCGCGGCCCAGGCGGAGCTGACGGCCTCGGTCCGGGCCGCCCTCGGCGTCGACAGCGAGGTCACCGGGTTGGCGCCCGGGACTCTGGTCCCGCGCGAGGCGCTGACCAGCATGCCCGACGTGATCAAGCCACGCAGCCTGTTCGGGCCGGACGAGGACTGGGGTAAAGCCCTCCTCTACTACTGAGCTGACCGGGACGACTGAGCTGACGGGGACGACTGAGCTGACGGGGACGACATGCCGCAGATACAGGTGGCCGTGGTCGGGGCCGGAATCGCCGGCCTCACCTTCGCCGGCGCCCTGCGCCGGGCCGGAGTCGAGTGCCACGTCTACGAGCAGGCGCAGCGGCTGGGCGAGGTGGGGGCGGGCATCCAGGTGGCGCCCAACGCCACCCGGCTGCTGCACCGGCTGGGCCTGCGCGAGCGGCTGCGTGCCGTCGCGGTCGCGCCGCAGGCGATCGAGATGCGCCGCTTCGACGACGGCCGGCTGCTGCAACGCACCGCGCTGGGCAGCGCGTGCCGGGCCCGGTTCGGCGCGCCCTACTACACCCTGCACCGGGCCGACCTGCATGACTGCCTGCTCTCGCTCGTACCGCCCGACCGGGTGCACCTCGGGGCCCGCCTCGCCGCCGTGACGCAGGGCACCGACGCGGCGCGGCTGCACCTGGCCGACGGGACGACCGTCGCGGTGGATCTGCTCGTGGGGGCCGACGGCATCCGCTCGATCGTGCGCGAACAGATCGTGGCCGACGAGCCGCGGTACTCCGGGCAGACGATCTACCGGGGACTGGTACCGGCCGAGCGGGTGCCCTTCCTGCTCACCGATCCCCGGGTGCGGCTGTGGTTCGGGCCGGACCAGCACTTCGTGTGCTACCCCGTGTCGTCCGGCCGGCAGGTCAGCTTCGGCGCGACCGTGTCCGCCTCGGACTGGCGGGAGGAGTCGTGGACGGCGCGGGGTGAGGTGGCCGAACTCGCGGCGGCGTACGCGGGCTGGCACCCGGACGTCACCCGGCTGATCGGCGCGGCGGACACGGTCAGCCGCTGGGCCCTGCACGACCGGGAGAGCACCAGCCGGCTCAGCTCGGGCCGGGTGGTCGTCATCGGCGATGCCGCCCACCCGATGCTGCCGTTCCAGGCGCAGGGCGCGAACCAGGCCATCGAGGACGCCGTCGTGCTCGCGGTCTGTCTGCTCGAAGCGGGTCGGTGTGGCCTCGCCGCGGCGTTGCGCCGGTACGAGCGGATCCGCCTGCCCCGCACCCGGCGCATCCAGCGCCAGTCCCGGGCCAACACGCACACCTTCCACCTGGTCGACGGGGACGCGCAGCGCCGCCGCGACACCCTGGCCCAGACCTCGTCGGGTCTGGACCGGCATGCGTGGCTCTTCGGGTACGACGCCGAGCACGCCACCACAACCAGCAGGAGTGCCTGATGGAACTGACCGGAATCGAGTCGACGGTCGCCGTGGTCACCGGGGCGGCGCAGGGCATCGGCGCCGCCGTGGCGGGTGTCCTGGCCGGCGCGGGCGCGCACGTCGCGGCGGTGGACCGCAACGGCGAGACGCTTGCCACCGTGGTGACCAAACTCGAGGCCGAGGGCGAGTCGGCCCGCGGCTACGTCGTCGACGTCTGCGACAGCGCGGCGGTGGACGCGCTGGTCCGGCGGGTCGAGGACGAGCTGGGGCCGGTCGGCATCCTGGTGAACGCGGCCGGCGTGCTGCACACCGCCCGGGTGGTCGAGCTGACGGACCGGCAGTGGAGCGATACCTTCTCGGTCAACGCGTTCGGGGTGTTCCACATGTCCCGGGCGGTGGCCCGGCGGATGATCGGCCGCCGCCGCGGCTCGATCGTGACCGTGGCGTCCAACGCCGCCGGCGTGCCGCGCACGGAGATGGCCGCGTACGCCGCTTCGAAGGCTGCGTCCGCCCAGTTCACCCGGTGCCTGGGACTGGAGCTCGCGGACTGCGGCATCCGGTGCAACGTGGTCTCGCCCGGTTCGACCGACACGCCCATGCTGCGTTCGATGCTCGGCGACGCCGATCCGCGGCAGGTGATCGAGGGCTCGCCGGCCGCGTACCGCGTCGGCATCCCGCTGCGCAAGCTGGCCCAGCCGCGCGATGTGGCCGAGGCGGTCGCGTACCTCGTGTCCGACCAGGCCGGTCACGTCACCATGCACGACCTGTACGTGGACGGCGGCGCCGCCCTGCATGTATGACATCGGAGGCGAATCATGGCTATGACCCCGATCGCGCCGTACCGCATGCCGGGTGACGGCGACCTGCCCCGCCCGGCGGTGCCCTGGCGCCCGCGCCCGGACCGGGCCGCCGTGCTGGTCCACGACATGCAGCGGTACTTCCTGCGCGCGTTCGCGGCCGGGCGCTCGCCGCTGACGGAGCTGGTCGCCAACGTCGCCAAGCTGCTCGCGGCGGCGCGCGCGGCCGGGGTACCGGTGCTGTACACGGCCCAACCGGGTGGGATGAGCCGCCAGGACCGGGGGCTGCTGCACGACTTCTGGGGCCCCGGCATGAGCGGTGCGGAGGCGGATCGCGGCATTGCCGACGATGTGGCCCCCGAACCGGGCGACACGGTGCTGACCAAATGGCGCTACAGCGCCTTCTCCCGCAGCGATCTGGAAGAGCGGCTGCGCCGGTCGGGCCGGGACCAGCTCGTCATCTGCGGCGTCTACGCGCACATGGGGTGCCTCATCACCGCGTGCGACGCGTTCAGCCGCGACATCCAGCCGTTTCTCGTGGCGGACGCGCTGGCCGACCTGTCGCTCGATGACCATCTCCGCGCGCTGCGCTACGCCGCCGACCGCTGCGGGGTACCGCTGTCAACGGCCGACGTGCTGGCCGATCTGGAGAGCTAGCCCATCACTAATCCATGGAGGAACACGGTGTCCGATCGCACTCAGGTCGTCGTCATCGGCGGAACGTCGGGGATCGGGCGGCACTTCGCCCAGTCCTGCGCCGAGCGGGGCAACGACGTGGTCATCACCGGCCGGTCGGAGGACCGGACCAAACAGGTCGCCGACGAGATCGGCGGGCGGACCCGCGGGCTCGCCCTGGACCTGACCGAGCCGGAGGCCATCGGGCCCGCGCTGGCCGACGTGCCCCGCGTCGACCACCTGGTGCTCACGGCGCTCGACCGGGACTACAACACGGTTCGCGCGTACCGTCCCGCCGACGCGACGCGCCTGCTGACGGTGAAGCTGACCGGGTACACGGCGGTCCTGCACGTACTCGCCCCGCGGATGACCGACGAGAGCGCGGCCGTCCTGCTCGGCGGCCTCGCCAGTCACCGGCCGTACCCGGGCTCCACGACCGTGACGACCGCCAACGGCGGCATCAGCGCGCTGGTCCGGACGCTGGCGGTGGAACTGTCGCCGATCCGGGTCAACGCGCTGCACCCGAGCATCGTCGCCGACACTCCCTTCTGGAGTGACAAGCCCGCGGCCCGCGAGGCCGCCGCGCAGAAGGCGCTGACCCGGCGGCCGGTGACGATGCGGGACTGCACCGAGGCGATCACCTTCCTGCTGGAGAACCGCGGGATCAACGGGGTCAACCTGAACATCGACGGTGGGGATGTGCTCATCTGACGCCGGTCGCGATCCGCCACGGCCCCCACCAGCCGGTCGCGCCCTGCCCGTGCTCGCGCTGCGCGCGGGGGTAGCGGGCGAGGTCCCGGGCCGAGAACAGCGCCATGCCGGCGTTGAACCGCCGCACCGCTACCGGCAGCCGCGTCCGGTAGGCGAGCCGGCCGTCGACGTGGAACTCCACCTCCGACGGCTCGGCCAGGTACGTGATGGCGTAGCCGTGCTTCCGCCCCGGCTCCGTCGGCACATCCAGCACCACCCGGTGGATGTAGTGGTCGTCCGGGCGGGTCACGCCGGGCAGCACGAGCCGTTCGACGACCACGTACACGGTGTCGTTGGTCGCGGCGGCGTTGAGCACGATGCCGGTCGCCAGGTCGAAGACGTTCACCGTGCCGAAGGCGTCCAGCAGGTCGTACGGGATCTGGCCGTATGTCCGCACCGCCATCTCGACCTCGAACGTCAGCCGGCCCGCCGGCGGTACGGCGAAGCGCCGCACAGTCCGGTACATCTGCTTGGCGTTGTTCTGCCTCGGGTCCGTGTCGTGGAAGCGGGTGAACGGGTTGACCGTCAGCTCCAGCCGCCCGTCGCCGGTCCGCACCTGCGCGTTGCGATCCTGGTAGCGGCGCGTTTCGCCGTCGGCCCCGGCGATCGACATGACCCGCCAGCGGGCCGGATCGAGCTCGCCGCCGGTGAAGTCGTCGTACGTCCACGCGTTGGTCGTCAATGCCGACGTCATGCAGACACCATCGGCCGCGCCACCGGCGGCCGGCATCACCCGTCCACGCGGTGCGGCACGCCATTTCCCGCCGATCGGCCGGACATCCCGTGAATGCGCGATGGCCCGCGCGGCGTGCGGTGGCCGAGACTGCCGATTACTGACCGCCCGGCACGACGTCGTCAGCGCGACGTCCTGGATAGGAGGTGTCATGAGCCCGATGGACTTGGCCGCGAAAGGTGACCGCTACACGGCGGTGTATGACAGCGCCCAATTCAAGGTTCTGCGGCGTCGGTCGAACACCTTTCTCGCCTGGTCGAGCGCCACCTTCTACGGGTGGTGGCTCCTCGTCATCATGCTTGCCGCGTTCGTGCCGAGCTTCTTCCGGGTGCGGGTCGCCGGCCCGATCAACATCGGCCTGGTAGTGGTATTCGTGTCGCTCCATCTCGTGGTGGCGATCTCGGTGGTGTATCTGCGGTTCGCCCGGACCCGGCTGGATCCGCTCAGTGAGCAGATCCGGGCGGACCTGGAAGGAGATCTCCGATGACCGGCGTCTACGCGCTCCCGCAGCCGACCCACGTGGACAACACGTGGGCGGCGCCAGGGCTCGCCGCCGTGCTGGCCGTCGTGCTGGCCGTCGTGGTATTCGCGCTCGTGCTGCCGGCGCGCCGCGGCATCCGTACCCCGAACGATTTCATCGTCTCCGGGCGGAAGGTCGGCGCCGGCCAGAACACCTTCGCGATGGTCGGCATGGGCCTCATGTACTCAACGGTGATCATCATTGCCGGGCACGTCGCGCTGAGCGGCTTCGACGCCATCATGCTCCTGACGGCCTTCACGATGTCCACCGTGCTCGCGGTGCTGATCTACGCCGGGCCGGCGCGGAACGTGGGCGGCTACACGCTGGGCGACCTGTTCGCGGTGCGCGCCCAGGAGCGCCCGGCCCGGATGGCGTCGGCCGTCGTCACCCTCGTGGTCTACGGCATGTTCATGATCGCCATCCTGGCGTCGATCGGCCTGGTCGCCAGCCGGATGTTCTCCACCAGTTCCCCGGCGAACACGCCCTTCGTCGCCGGCATGATCGCCCTGGTCGCCCTGATCGCCATCCTGTGGGTGTACCTGGGCGGGATGACCGGGGTCACCCGGCTGCTGGTGCTCAAGGTGTGCCTGTTCATGGCTCTGGTGGCGGGGCTGACCATCGCGGTGATGGTCAAGTACAGGATGAACCCGATCCACCTGCTGAACGACGCCGAGGCCCAGGCCGCCCCGAACAAGCGCGGCGATCTGCTGGGGCCCGGCCGCCTGTTCGGAACGGGTGCCACGTTCGACTCGAACCAGGACCCGTGGGTCCACCTGTCGAAGATCTTCTCCGTCGCCGCCGGGGCCCTGGGGATGCCGTTCTTCTTCATGCGGTACCTCGTGGCGAACAGCGGACGGGACGCGCGGCGGTCGGCCGGCTGGGCGGCGTCGATCGCCGTCGCGTTCTGGCAGTGCATGATCGTCCTCGGTCTCGGCGCGACCGCGATCCTCGGTGGCAAGGCCATCGGCTCGAAGTGGGACACCCGCGACATCACCCTGCCCAAGCTCGCCGACCACCTCGGCGGTAAGTGGATGTCCGCCGCCCTCGGTGCGGTCGCCCTGCTGTCGGTCGCGGCAATCTTCGCGGCGCTGCTGCTCAACGGGGTCACCACGGCCACCAAGGACATCAACGCGGCCCGGGGCCGGCAGCTGGAACCGGCGGCCGAGCTGAAGGCCATCCGGCGCAACGTACTGGTCATCGGAGTCGTCTCGCTCGTCCTGGGTACGGCGCTGGCGCCCCTGCTCACCCACATCTTCATTCCGGCCTCGATCGACGTGGGCGGTACCTGCATCCTGCCGGCGGTCGTCTACTCGCTGTTCTGGCGGCGCTTCAACACCAGGGGTCTACTGTGGACGATCTACGGCGGGCTGGCCGTGATCATGTTCATGGTGCTGTTCTCCAACGGCATTTCGGGCGACCCCTCGAACGCCATGTTCCCCAATGTCAGCTTCAAGTTCATCGACTTCGAACCCGGATTGGTCGGCGTACCGGTCGGCTTCCTGCTCGGCTTCATCGGCTCGCTCACCAGCCGCGAGCGCAACGATGCCAAGTTCGCCGAGATGCGGGTCCGGGCGCTCACCGGCGCCGTCATTCCCGGGCGGAAGCCGGCAGGCACCCCGGCCGGCCCGGACGAGCGTGCCCGGGAGAACCGGACGCTCAGCGAAGCGCACTGAACAACCGCGAACACGGTGTGGGGCGGTCGTACCGCCCCACACCCATTCGGGAGGCTCAATCGTGGATCCGGTACCAGTTCTGGTCGTAGGCGCCGGCCCGGTCGGCATGGTCGCCGCGCTGGCGCTGGCCCGCCAGGGCATTCCCTGCGTTCTCGTCGACCAGGGCTTCGAGACGTCCGTTCATCCGAAGCTGGACTTCGTCAACGCCCGCAGCATGGAGTTCTTCCGGCAACTCGGCCTCGCGGACGACGTCCGGGCTGCCGGTGTCGCGCCGGAGCACCGCGCCAACGTGATCTGGTCGACCGGCTTCGCCGGCACGCCGATCACCACCTGGGAACTTCCGTCGGTGGCGGAGCAGTGGCGCCGCATCGCCGAGTGCAACGACGGTACCCAGCCGGCCGAGCCGGGCCAGCGCATCTCGCAGATCGAACTGGAGCCGGTCCTGCGGGCCCGCTGCCGCCGCGATCGGTTCATCGATCTGCGCTGTGGCCTGCGGTTCGATTCCCTCACCCAGGACGGCGACGGGGTGACCAGCCAGCTGGTCGACGTGTTGACCGACGACCCGGTCCAGGTGCGTTCCCGGTACGTGCTCGGGTGCGACGGCGCGTCGAGCCAGGTCCGCCAGGTTGCCGGAATCGGCGAGGAGGGCTTCGACGTACCCGGACTGCCGGCCGCGTTCATGGTGCACTTCAAGAGCCGCGACCTGGACAGCCTGCACCGGCACGGGCGGTTCTGGCACTACTTCGCCTTCCGGTACGTCATCATCGCCCAGGACGAGGTGGACACCTGGACCGCGCACGTCAACGGCCTGGATGCGGCGGAATTCGACACGCCGCCGACTGATCCGGCGGCCTACCTGCTCGACACGATGCGGACCGACCTGAAGATCGACAAGGTGCTGCTGACCTCCCGCTGGCGCCCCGGCTTCATGGTCGCGGACCGGTACCGGTCCGGCCGCGTTCTGCTCGCCGGCGACTGCGCCCATCGCATGTTCCCGACCGGTGCCTACGGAATGAACACGGGCATCGCCGACGCGCTCGACGTGACCTGGAAGCTCGCCGCCCTCGTCCAGGGCTTCGGCGGCCCCGGCCTGCTCGACAGCTACGAGGCGGAACGCCGCCCGGCGGGGCTGCGCAACACGCACACGTCACACCGGCACATCGGGGTGCACGTCAAGGCGGGCACCCTCCTGCGCGAAGGTGCCCCGCTCGATGTGGTCGCGGCCCTGCTCACCGCCGAGCGCGGCGAGAACGAGTACCGGGGCATCGAACTGGGCTACCGCTACCACGACTCGCCCGTCGTCTGCCACGAGGAGGCGGCCGAACCCCCGTGGAGCCCCCACGAGTACACGCCCACGACCTGGCCCGGCGGCCGCCCGCCCAGCGTTGTCCTCAAGGACGGGAAAACGATCTACGATCGCTTCGCCTCGTCCTTCACCCTCGTCGACTTCGCCGGCGACGGCCGCGCCGACCCGCTCCTCGAAGCGGCGGCCGCTCGTGGTCTGCCGGTGCGCCACACCATGGTGGCCGACGCCGCCGCCCGGCAGGTATGGGAACGCGACCTCGTCCTGCTCCGGCCCGACCACCACGTGGCCTGGCGCGGGAACCGGGCCCACCCGGACCCGGCGGCCGTGGTCCAGCGGGTCCGGGGTGCTTTGTGAGCCGATCCAGTCGAAGGGGGGACCTTCCCATGGCGCATTTCGCCGCGGTCGCCGGCCTGGGCAGCTACCTGCCGCCCCGCCGGGTCACCAACGAAGAACTCGCCACGATGTTCGACACGTCCGACGAGTGGATCACCACCCGGACCGGCATCCGCGCCCGGCACTGGGCCTCGCCCGGCGTCGCCACCGGCGATCTCGCCGTGGAGGCCGGCCACCGGGCGCTGAAGTCCGCGGACCTGCCGCTGGAGCCGGGCGCGGTGGACGCCGTGGTGCTGGCCACCACCACCCCGGACCACCCGTGCCCGGCCACTGCCCCGCAGGTGGCGGCCCGTCTGGGCCTCGGCACCGTGGCCGCGTACGACATCGCCGCGGTGTGCTCCGGCTTCCTCTACGCCCTGGCCACCGCGTCGGCCCAGATCACCGCGGGCCAGGCCCGGCGGGTCCTGGTCATCGGCGCCGAGACCTACTCGACCATCCTCAACCCGGCCGACCAGATGACGTCCGTCATCTTCGGTGACGGCGCCGGCGCCGTCGTGCTGTCCGCGACGCCCGACGCCGACCGGCCGGGCGTGCTGCTCGGCGTCGATCTCGGCTCCGACGGTTCGCAGCAGAACCTCATCATCATCCCCGGGGGCGGGTCCCGGGCCCGGGCCACTCCGGGCGAACCCGACCCGCAGGACCGCTATTTCAGCATGCAGGGCAAGAAGGTGTTCGCCGAGGCGGTCACCCGGATGGGCGATTCGACGTCCGCGCTGCTGGACCGGATCGGCTGGCCGGTGGATTCCGTCGACCACCTGGTGGGCCACCAGGCCAACGTACGCATCCTCAGAGCGCTGGCCCAGCGGCTGGGACTGCCCGAGGAGCGGGCCGTCGTCAACCTCGACCGCGTCGGGAACACCTCGGCGGCGTCGATTCCGCTCGCGCTGTCCGACGCCGCCGCCGCGGGCACCTTGACCACGGGATCCCGGGTCGTGCTCACCGCGTTCGGTGGCGGGCTGACCTGGGGCGCGGCCGCGCTGACCTGGCCCGACCTCAACGCGGCCTGAACCGCCGTCGCATCCCGTGACCGCAAACCGAATGCAGAGAAGGGCGAACCTCCGATGAGCACGCAGACGCAGACGCTGACCGACCAGCTGCTGAACCTGATCGTCACCAAGTACGAGGCCCCGGCGGACACCACCGCCGAGACCTCCTTCGACCTGCTCGACTTCGACTCGCTCGTGCTCGTCGAGGTGGCTGTCGCGCTGAGCGGCTGGTACAACATCACGGTCAGCCACGACGAGCTGAACGACGCCGGCAACATCGCCGGGACGGTCGCGCTGCTTGAGGGCAAGGGCGTCCAGGTCTGACCCATCCGCGTGCCTGAGGCGAGGGAGGCCGGGCTCGGCCTCCCTCGCCGTTGGCGTGAACGCGCCATACCCGCGGACGCCCGGCAAACGGCGCTTCGCGCGGCGCGAAGACGTGATTCGCGGGCCACCGCGGCCGGGCCACGCTATCGGCACACCCAGAGAGTGGAGCACCCATGCAGCCACCCAGCTCGGTCGCGGAATCCGTCCAACTCGGGTCGTGGGCGGCCAGGCCGGCGGCCCAGCAACCGGATTGGCGGGACCACCCCGCGTACCCCGAGGCCTGCCATTCGCTGGCATCGGCGCAGCCCCTGGTGACCGCTGCGGAGATCCGCCAGCTGCGGGCGGCGCTGCTGCGACTGGTGCCGACCGACGCGCTCCTGCTTCAACTGGGCGACTGTGCCGAGAGCCTCTACGAGTGCACGCTGTGGCACACATCGAAGAAGCTGGAGGTCATCGACCTGCTGGGCAACCGGTTCAGCGAACTCACCGGCCAGCCCGTCATCCGGGTCGGCCGGATAGGTGGACAGTTCGCGAAACCCCGGTCGCAGGCGATCGAGTGGCACGGCCCGCCCAGCATCCCCGCCTTCCGCGGGCACATGATCAACTCCGATATCGCCACGCCGGCGACCCGCCAGGCCGACCCGCGGCGCCTGGTGTGGGCGTATGAAGCCAGCGACCGGGTGCAGCGGGTGATGCGGGCGTACCGGCAGCGAAACGGTGGTACGGCGGCGGTGGAAGGGCCGTGGTCGAGCCACGAGGCCCTGGTCGTCGACTACGAATCCCGACTGGTCCGGCGCGACCCGGACACGGACGACCTGTACCTGAGCTCGGCCCACCTGCCCTGGGTGGGGGAGCGGACCCGCCAGCCGGCCGGGGCGCACGTCGCCCTGCTGTCCACTGTGGTCAATCCGGTGGCGTGCAAGATCGGGCCGACCGCGAATCTCGACGACGTACTGCGGGTGTGTGCGGCGCTCGATCCGCGGCGCGAGCCCGGCCGCCTCGTACTGGTACCGCGGATGGGTCGCGACCGGATCCAGGAGGCCCTGCCGCCCATCGTCCGCGGCGTGGTGAACGCGGGACACCCGGTCGTCTGGCTCAGCGACCCCATGCACGGCAACACGGTGAAGTCCCCGACCGGCCTGAAGACGCGCCACCTCACCGACGTGATCACCGAGGCGCTGCGGTTCCGCGACATCCTTGAGGAGAACCGCCAGTACGCCGCCGGACTGCACCTGGAGGTGGCGGCGGACGACGTGACGGAATGCGTCGGGGGATCGGTGGAGAACGATGACCACCTGCCGCGCCACTACACGTCGCTGTGCGACCCGCGGCTCAACGCCAACCAGGCCACCGAGCTCATCGAGGCGTGGGCCAAGGGCGCCGGTTGATACGCTCCCGCGGCTACTCGTTCGAGTAGTCAACACCACCCACGCTGGAGTCCCGGCGGTGTTGCCCGCGTCGAGTATTGATCGTCATGATACCGGAAGGGAGGCTTGTTTGCTTCCTGATGACGCGTCAGACGCGACGATGGGTGAGTAATCGGATGTGGAGCAACCTGGAGATCCTGGATGCAGCCGGCAACCGCACCGAGTTCGCCGAAAGCGGCCCGGTCTCGGTGCCGATATCCTTGCTGCTACCTGGTGATACACCCCGAGTGGCCGGGGAGAATCCGGAGCACGTACAGCTGTTGGCGGCGGCGCAGGGGCTCCCGCCGATTGTCGTGCACCGCAGCACGATGCGGGTCATTGACGGTAGGCACCGGCTGCGCGCGGCGAAGCTGCGGGGTGACGAGAACATCGCCGTCACGTTCTTCGAAGGTGACGACCGTGAGGCTTTTCTGCTCTCGGTCGGGGCCAATATCAAGCACGGGCTACCGCTTTCGCGGGCCGATCGGGAGGCGGCGGCCGGCCGCATTCTCGTGCTGTACCCGCAATGGTCGGACCGGGCGGTCGCGGCCGCCGCCGGCCTGTCCCCGACCACGGTGAGCACGATCCGCCGCCGCCTGGTTCTGCCGGGCGAGGAGGAGAGCAGCCGCGTCGGGAGAGACGGGCGGGTCCGTCCGGTGGACAGTTCGGCCGGCCGGCGGCGGGCCGGCGCGGTCATCGCCCGGCAGCCCGACGCGCCCCTGCGCGCCATCGCCGCGGAGGCTGGCGTCTCGGTGGGGACGGCGCGGGACGTGCGGGCCCGGGTGCGAACGGGCCACGACCCGGTACTGCCCCACCAGCGCGGCGCCGGCGAGGGGCGCGCGCCATCCGGCGACGGCGCGGTGGACTCGCCGCGACGCCGGACGCCCAACGCCAGGCAGAGCATCGACTGGGCCTCGCTGCGGGGCAACCTGAGCCGGGATCCCGCGGTGCGGTACGCGGAGAGCGGCCGCGCCTTCGTCCGCTGGGTCGACAACCACGTGATCGAGGCACCCGAGGGGGGCGAGCTCATCGATGCCGTACCGCCGCACTGGCGCAAGTCCGTCGCCGAGCTGGCCCGGTCCTGTGCCGGCGCCTGGCTGGCGCTCGCCGAGGAACTCGAGGACCGGGGGTGACCAGGGCCGGGGACCGTCTACGCAGATCTGCGTAGACGGTCCGGACCAGGTCGCGCCCGTCGTCGTAGCCGGTCGCTCTCCGGACCTGAGCCCGTCGACCCGGCGCGCAACTATCATCACGACATGAACCGCCGAATGGCGGGTATCCGCGTGCCGGCCCTGGCCCAGGATGCCTTGCTCGGACTCGTCGTCGCCGCGACGCAGGTGCAGGGCAACCTGGCGAAACCGCTCGGCGTGGGCGCCCGGCCGTTCACCGACTTCGGGTACCTGGGATACGCGCTGCTGATCGCGAGCGGGCTGGCGCTGGCCGGGCGTCGCCGGTGGCCGGAGCCGGTGTTCCTGGTGACCGCCCTGGCCAGCCTGGTCTACTACGCCGTCGGCTTCTCCGACGGGCCGGGCTGGATCGCGCTGTTCATCGCGCTGTACACGCTGACCGCGTACGGCGACGGGCGCCGGTCGCTGCGGTTCGCCGGCGTGGGTATCACCGTGCTGGCCACGGGATGGCTCATCGCCTCGGCCGACATCCAGCCGAGGGCGGCCCTCGGGTGGGTGTTCTTCCGGATCGCGGGGTCGATCATGGCCGCCGCGCTGGGCGAGTCGGTCCGGTCGCGGGCGGCCGAGGCGCTGGAACGGGCCCGGCAGGCGGAACAGACCCGGGAGGAGGAGGCGCGTTCGCGGGTCGACGGTGAGCGGCTGCGGATCGCGCGGGAGGTCCACGACACGGTCGCGCACGCCGTCGCGATCATCAACGTACATGCCGGCGTCACCGCGTACCTGCTCGACAGGCGGCCGGAACGGGCGCGCGAGGCGCTGGTCACGATCGAGCAGACCAGCGCCCAGGCGCTGCACGAGATGCGTGCGGTGCTCGGGGTGCTCCGTGATTCGGACAACGGGCGGCTGCCGTACCCCGGCCTGGGACAGCTCAACGAACTCGCCGCGATGGCCCGCGAGGCCGGACTCGACGTCAAGCTGGACGTGACGTCGTCCGCCACGCAACTGCCGAGCGCCGTGGACCATACCGTGTACCGCATCCTGCAGGAGTCCATCACCAACGTGATCCGCCATGCCGGCCCGACCCGGGTGACGATCGCGCTCGACCACGGAGCCGACGTGCTGGAGGTACGGGTGACCGACGAGGGCGGCCGCCGTGCCTTCGGTGACGGCGCCGGTGATCGTCCGGCGCAGCCGGGCCGCGGGATCGTCGGCATGCGTGAGCGCTGCGGGCTGCTGGGTGGGAAGTTGACGGCCGGCCCGCGGCCGGGCGGCGGGTTCGAGGTCAGGGCGCGACTGCCGCTGGCCCCGGCCGGCACGGTGCAGGCATGAGAGGCCCGATCAGGGTGCTGCTCGCCGACGATCAGGCTCTGGTGCGGTCCGGGTTCAAGGTGCTGCTCGACGCCGAGGACGACATCACGGTGGTGGGCGAGGCCGCCGACGGGGCCGAGGCCGTGGCGCGGACCCGGGCCACCCGGCCCGACGTGGTACTCATGG
>JBBWZQ010000386.1:0-76406 GCA_039649115.1 Micromonosporaceae bacterium
CCGCCCCGTCCGCCGCGGCGTCGGGTCGTCCTCGCCCGGTGCACCGGCTACGGAGGCACCGTCGCGAGGTGCTCCATCGTGGTCACGCTGACCATTGTCGTGACGCGTCCCGTCGCCGTGGTGCGCCCCATCGTCAAACGCCTCATCGTCGAACGCTCTGTCGTCGAACGCTCTGTCGTCGAACGCCGCACCCGGAAACGCCCGTTCGTGCAGCGCTCGATCGTGAATATCGGCGTCGTGAAGCGCGCGTTCGTGCAGCGCGACATCGTGGGATGTGCCGTCGCGCGGCGCCGGTTGGTGAAGCGCTCCATTGTAAGTTGCGGCGTCGTGAAGCGCCGACTCGTGAACACCTTCACTATCAAGTGCGGCATTGTGAAGCGCCGGTTCATGCAGCGCGTAATTGTAAGTTGCGGCATCGTGGCGTGCCGGTTCGAAAGTTGCGGCATCATGGAGTGCCGGTTCGTGGAGCCCTGGTTCGTCGACCCCCGGCTCGTGGAGCCCCGGTTCGTGGAGCCCCGGTTCGTGAAGCGCCGCGCCAAAGAGCGCCGGACCGTCGGACGCCTCATCCTGGAACGCCTCGTCGTCGTAGGCCTCGACGTCATCGCCTGCGTCGTCTGCCAGGACATGGCCGTGCTGCGCTGGCGCGTCCGGCCAGTCGTCGTGTAACGCGTGCCGCGGGGCCGCCTCGTGCGGCGTCGGGTCTTGCACCAGCGCCGCAGTGCGTTGCCACTCTTCGGGCGGGGCATCGGCGGGCCCGGTGTCGTCACGCCGAAGGTCGGACGCGACCCAATCCTTCACGTCCCTGAGGGGCCAGTGCTGCGGCGGTGCCAGCGCGGGCACCCACTGCACGCTCAGCGCGTCATGCGGTGGGGTGAGTCCCGCACCCGCCTGTGGCCAGGAATCGGTCGACCCGGCCGGTGCCTCATAAACCACAGCCCCGTAACCCGAAGGCACGTAATCGACGGGCTCGTCATACGCGGGCTCGACCTGCGCGGGCTCGATCTGCACGGCCTCGAACTGCACGGCCTCGATCTCCGCAGGCTCGACCTGCACGGCCTCGAACGCCGCAGGCTCGACCCGCGCGGACTCGATCTGCGCGGACTCGATCTGCGCGAACTCGACCTGCGCGGACTCGACCTGTGCGGATTCGAACGACGCGGACTCGACCTGCGCGGATTCGAACGACGCAGACCCGGGCTGCGCGGACTCGAACGACGCAGACCCGGACTGCGCGGACTCGAACGACACAGACCCGAACTCCGCGGACTCGACCTGCGCAAACTCGACCTGCGCAGGCTCGAACTTCGTGGACTCGACCTGCACGGGTGCGAACGCCGCCGCCGGTTCGACATCCGCGGACTCGTCCGCCATGTCGAGGTCGGCGCCCGACCAATCCCCGGTCAAATCAGCGAACTGGTCGTCCAGCACGTCCGGTGGCGGCGCGGGAGTGGTCGCCCACTGCTCGTGCGCCTCGTCCTCCGTGCCGAGGGCTTTGATCCAGTCGACGTACTCGGCCTCACCCTCGGGGAGTGGCTCCTCGACGACGGCCGTTGGTTTCTCGTCACGCCGTGCATGCGTTGGCTGGCGCGGAGTCTCGGCCTCGTACGGCTCGCCGTGCCGGCCAGGAACGACCGCCGGCGTCTGGTGAGCCTGCGGAACGTATTCGCTTTGCCGCGTACCGTGGCCGTCCGGGACCGCGTGGGTGTCCGGATTGCCGTGCGCATCCTGGTAGGTCATGCCGTCGCCGTCGTCGTATGCCTCTTACCGGTCGAATATTTCCGGCGGATGCTGTTGCTGTTTCTCCCCGCCCCCGGTGCAGTCTCTCATCCGCTGGCCGATCTGGGGCACCGGCGGGCGACATGACTGTCGGGTCGGCACATCATGTGGCTGCCTGTGGCGGATTGCTGTCCGTGCGTTGCCTGACGGCCTCAATGTGGTCCGCTGTGTCGCAACATGGGGGACTTCCCCAGGCACATCCCATGCGTCCGGCCCTGGGCCCGTCCGGACAAGTCCGTCGTTTGTGGATAGACAAACACTTTCGGGAGGCGGCCATGGCTGGAAAGCAGTCGTCAGTCTGGCGACTGGTTTGGAGGACACCGAACGGGTCACCCTCGCATTCCTGGTTGCCGTCGGTGCGGCCGAAAACCGGGCGCCCCACGCTGATGTTCCTCACCAAAGAGGCGGCCGGCTCGCACCCGCGGGCGTGGCCACCGCGGTGGCGTGTGAGGGCTGCCCGCCCCTGGCAATGGATCGGCGACGAGGGCACCACCACCATTCAGCTACTGAGGTCCGCCCGGCGCCGTGCGAGCCTACGGCTGTGGACCGCAATTCTCTTGGCAGCGTGGCCGCTCTGCCGGAGGGCCGCGGTAGCGTCATCGCGTGACCGGCCAGGCGGACGTCTCTCCCGAGATCCTCGACCGGCTGCGGCCGGTCTGCCTCGGCCTGCCGGAGACCTACGAGGAGGCGGCGTGGGTGGGCACCCGCTGGCGGATCCGCAAGCGGACCTTCGCCCACGTGCTCACCGTCGACCCCGACCACCAGATGGCCTATGCGAGGGCCGCCGAGACTGAGCTCCCGATCTGCGTGCTGACATTCCGCTCGCCCGGCGACGAGATCGCCGCACTGGTCAACGGCGGCCACCCGTTCTTCAAGGCGGGCTGGGGCACGGACGTGGTGGTCATGGTGCTCGACGACGGCGTCGACTGGGAGGAGGTCGCCGAATTGCTCACCGACAGCTACCGGATCCTCGCGCCGAAGCGGCTGGCCGCGCTGGTCGACCGCCCGCCGCCCCCGCCGGCGGGGCGTGCCGGTTCCACCCGTTGATGGCCCATCACCTGGATCACCCCGGCGACCTGGTGTCCCGGTCGGCGGTGTCCGCTACGCCGGTACCGGTGGACGAGGACGCGCCGCACTCGTGACCCGGTGCGCAGCAGCTGTCGCCGCGCCACGCCTGGCGACCTTCCCGGACCGCCAGCGCGGCGATGACCAGTGCGGCGACCGGGTCGGCCCAGGACCAGCCGAGCACGGCGTTGACCGCCAGGCCGGCCAGCAGCACCGCCGACAGGTACGTGCACAGCAGCGTCTGCCTGGAGTCGGCAACGGCCGTGCGGGAGCCCAGTTCCCGCCCGGCCCGGCGCTGCAGGCCGGACAGCACCGGCATGACCAGCAGCGAGCATGCCGCCAGTGCCAGGCCGGCGGGGGACGGGCGCGCCTGGCCCGATCCGGCCAGGGCGCGCACGGCGTCGACGGTGATGTAGCCGGCCAGCGCGAAGAACGAGCCGGCGATGATCCGCAGGGTGGTCTTCTCGCGGCGCTGCGGGTCGCGGGCGGCGAACTGCCACGCGACCGCGGCGGCCGAGGACACCTCGATGAGCGAGTCCAGCCCGAAGCCGATGAGCGCGGTCGAGGAGGCCGCGGCGCCGGCGGCGATCGCGACACCGGCCTCGACCAGGTTGTACCCGATGGTGGCGGTGACCAGCCAGCGCACCCGGCGCGACAGCGCGGCCCGGCGCGCGGACGTGATCGTGACCGCGGCGGCCATCAGCGGCACGCGCCGCTGGCATCGGCGGGGCAGGACCGAGGGTCGACGGCGAGGACCGCGCCGAGCAGGTCATCCAGCGCGTGGCGCAGCCGCGGGTCGGCCAGTTCGTAGCGGGTCCGCCGGCCCTCGGGCGCGGCGACGACCAGGCCGCAGCCGCGCAGGCAGGCCAGGTGGTTGGACAGGCTCTGCCGGGACACGCCGAGCAGGTCGGCCAGGTCGGCCGGGTATCCGGGCCCGTCGCGCAGGGCCAGCAGCACCCGCGCCCGGGTGGCGTCGGACAGCGCGTGGCCGAAGCGGGCGAGCACGTCACCGTAGGTCAACGTCTGCACGCGCCAACGGTACACGAAAGGCTGTATTCATCAGAAGCTGTACCACGACGCGCCGCGCCGTGTTTGACAGCGCTAATGGAAACGGGTATCAAAACGGATTATGAAGATTGCATTCGTCGGCAAGGGTGGTGCCGGCAAGACCACCCTCGCCGCGTTGTTCGCCCGGCACCTGGCCGCGCGGGGTCACACCGTGTGGGCCATCGACGCCGACATCAACCAGAACCTCGCCGCCGCGTTGGGCGAGGACGCCGACGAGGCGGCGCTGCAACCCACGCTGGGCGAGCACCTGGATGAGATCAAGGAGTACCTGCGCGGCGACAACCCGCGGATCTCCTCGACGGCGGCGATGGTGAAGACCACCCCGCCCGGCCGGGGATCACGGCTGTTGCGGGTGGCGGGGGACACCCCGATCCACCGGCGTTGCGTGCGTGCCGTGGACGGGGTCCGGCTGGCCGCCACCGGCGGGTTCGCCGAGTCGGATCTGGGGGTGGCCTGTTACCACTCGAAGGTCGGCGCGGTCGAGCTGATCCTCAACCACCTGGTGGACGCCGACGACGAGTACGTGGTGGTCGACATGACCGCGGGTGCCGACGCGTTCGCCTCGGGCCTGTTCACCCGCTTCGACCGCACCTTCGTGGTGTGCGAACCGACCGTGCGCGCGGTCGGCGTGTACCGGCAGTACCTCGACTACGCGGCCGACTACCAGGTGGCTGTGTCGGTGGTCGGCAACAAGGTCGCCGACCCGGCCGACGAGGCGTTCCTGCGCGAGCAGGTCGGCACGGACCTGCTGGCCAGCGTCGGGGTGTCCCGGCACGTACGCGCCGCCGAACAGGGGCGGCCCGGCCCGATCGGCGGGCTGGAGCCGGCCAACGCCGCCGTCCTGGACACCATGCGCTCCACTGTGGACACGACACCCCGGGACTGGGCGAGGTTCACCCGCCAGGCCGTGCAGTTCCACCTGCGCAACGCGCAGGCATGGGGTAACGCGAGGACCGGTGAAGATCTCGCCGGCCAGATCGACCCCGAATTCACGCCCGGCCCGGCCGCACTTTCCGTACCGACATACAACTATCGATAAATCACCGAAGGAGAGTCTCATGTCATTGGATGTACCCACCGCTCTGCTGGAGCGCGCCGAGGCCGGCGAGGTCGGCGAGGCCGAGTTCGTCGACTGCGTACGCCAGTCCCTGCCCTACGCGTGGACAGTCATCAGCCAGGTCGCCGCCGACCTGCACGCCGGTGGCGACGAGTACGCCGACCACGAGGTGCCCCCGCCGAGCGAGGCCGATCGCGGGCAACTGTTGCGGGCTCTGGCCAGCGACGCGATCCGCGGTGGCCTGGAGCGCCACTTCGGCGTGACGCTGGCCTTCCAGAACTGCCACCGGGTCGCCGCGTTCCGGCCGGCCGCGGTGCCGGGCGACCGCTACCGCGCGTTCGTCTCGCCGCGCGGGCAGCTGCTCAACCAGTCACCGGAGCTTCGTGACTGCTGACCGGGAGCACGGGGGCCGGCCCGCGCCGGCCCCCGTGCGCGTCGACGTGTTCCTGCTCGCCGGGCAGTTCGCCGGCACCAGCCACGCCCAGGCGCTGCGCGACGCCCTGTCCTACGCGCTGGCCGCCGAGCGGGCCGGCTTCGACGGGGCGTGGATCGCCGAACACCATTTCATCCCGTACGGCGTGTGCCCCTCCGCCCTGGCCTTCGCGGCTCACCTGCTGGGCCGTACCGACCGGCTGCGCGTGGGTACGGCCGCGTGCATCCTGTCCAACCGGCATCCGGTCGCCCTCGCCGAGGAGGCGGTCCTGCTGGACGAGCTGTCCGGCGGCCGGCTGGACCTGGGCGTGGCCCGCGGTGGTCCGTGGATCGACCTGGACGTGTTCGGCACCGGCCTACGCAGGTACCGGGACGGCTTCGCCGAGTCCCTCGACCTGCTGCTCGCCTGGCTCTCCGGTACCGGCAAGGTCGGTGCCGAGGGCGAGTTCTTCCGGTTCCCGCCCGTGGCCGTGGTACCCGAGCCGCGCCGCCCGGTACCCGTCTGGGTCGCCGCCACCAGCCCGCCGACGGCGACGCTGGCCGCCGACCGCGGGCTGCCGCTGCTGCTCGGCGTGCACGCCGGTACGGCCGAGAAACGCGCGCTGGTCGACCGCACCACGCCGGGCCTTCCGCACGCCAGCGCCCACGTCGCCTACGTCGCCGACACCCTTGCCCAGGCCCGGGACGCGCTGCGCGCCGCGATGCCCGGCTGGCTGGCGACCACCGGGCAGTACGTGCGCCTCGACGCGGGTACCGGCCCGGACCGCGACCCGCACGCGTACCTGTCGCACCTGCTGGACATCCACCCGGTCGGGCCGCCGGAACTGTGCGTCCGGCGGCTGGCCGAGGCCCTGGCCGGCACCGGTGCCCGCCGGCTGCTGCTGATGGTCGAAGGCGCCGGCGACCCGGACCGTACCCTGGCCAACATCGCCCGGCTCGGCACCGACGTCCTGCCGCACCTGCGAGCCTGATCACTGACCCGTCTCATGCGGTCTACTGCATTTGATAACGGGTGTGGTTTTCGTTAGCGTGGCGGTGACAGTTGACCTCGCAACGGAGGCTTGCCGTGTCTTCGACACCTGCGCCGGGCACCGCCCGCCGCCACCCGCGTCGGGTTGCCGGGGCGGTGGTGGTGGCCGCGGTGGTGGTGGCCGCCGTGGCGCTCGCCGGCTGCTCGACCTCACCCAGCACGGCCTCGTCCGGTTCCGCCGCGGCCAAGGTGATCAACGTGGTGGCCGCGGAGAACTTCTGGGGCAGCCTCGCCGAGCAGCTCGGCGGCGGGCACGTCAAGGTCACCAGCATCATCAACCACCCGGACGCGGACCCGCACGACTACGAACCCACCGCCGCGGACGGCCGGGCCATCGCCGCCGCGCAGGTGGCCATCATCAACGGCGTCGGCTACGACACCTGGGCCACCAAGCTGGCCGACGCCAACCCGTCGGCGGCCCGCACGACGTTGACCGTGGGCGACCTGGCCGGCGCCAAGGCCGGCGACAACCCGCACCGCTGGTACAACCCGGGCAACGTCCGGCAGGTCATCGACCAGATCACCGCCGACTTCACGAAGGCCGACCCGGCCGACGCCGCGTTCTTCGACAGCCAGCACACCACCGTGCTGAACACCAACCTCAAGGCCTACTTCGACCTGATCGGCCAGATCAAGACCGGCTACGCTGGGACCCCGGTGGGCGCCTCCGAGTCGATCTTCGCGATGATCTCACCGGCGCTCGGCCTCGACCTGCGCACGCCGTCCGGGTTCCTCACCGCGATCAGCGAGGGCAGCGACCCCACCGCGACCGACAAGGCCACCATCGACCGGCAGATCAAGAACAAACAGATCAAGGTGTACGTGTACAACAGCCAGAACGCCACCCCCGACGTGCAGGCTCAGGTCACCGAGGCCCGGGCGGCCGGCATCCCGGTCACCACCATCACCGAGACGATGACCCCGGCCGGTGCCTCGTTCCAGGACTGGCAGGTCACGCAGCTCACCGCGCTCAAGCAGGCCCTGGCGCAGGCCACCGGAAAGTAGGAGTACGCACGTGTCCACCACCTCCCCGGAGATTCTCGCCGGTACCTCGCCGGCCGGTGCCACGGACGACGCCCGGGGGCCGGGCCGCCCGGCGCTGGTCGACGTCGACCGGGCGACCGTCGTCCTGGGCGGGCGCCCCATCTGGTCCCACGTCGACGCCACCGTGTCGGCGGGGGAGTTCGTGGCCATCCTCGGCCCCAACGGCGTCGGCAAGTCCACCCTGCTCAAGGCGATCCTCGGCCTGATCCCGCTCGCCGGGGGCAGCATCCGGCTGCTCGGCCGCGCACCGGGCCAGGCCAACCACGAGGTCGGCTACCTGCCGCAGCGGCGCAGCTTCGACCGGTCGCTGCGGGTACGGGGGGTGGACGTGGTCCGCCTCGGGCTGGACGGGGACCGGTGGGGGCTGCCGGTACCGGGGCGCCGCAGCCGGGCCGCGGCCAACCGGGTACGGGAACTGGTCGACCTGGTCGGGGCGGGCGGCTACGCGCACCGGCCGATCGGGCAGTGCTCCGGCGGCGAGCAGCAGCGGCTGCTGATCGCCCAGGCGCTGGCCCGCGCCCCGAAGCTGCTGCTGCTCGACGAGCCGCTCGACAGCCTTGACCTGCCCAACCAGGCCGCCGTCGCCGGGCTCATCTCCGGCATCGCCCGTGCCGAAAACGTCGCGGTGATGATCGTCGCGCACGACGTCAACCCGATCCTGCCGTACCTGGACCGGGTCATCTACCTCGGCCCCGGCGGCGCCGTCTCCGGCACTCCCGAGCAGGTCATCACGTCCGACACCCTCACCCGGCTGTACCGCACCCCGATCGAGGTACTGTCCACATCGGACGGACGGCTGGTCGTCGTCGGTCACCCGGAGGCACCCGCCCTGCACACCGACCGGCACGGGCCGGCCGGGTGACCGGCGTCTTCACCTGGAACCTGCTCGCCGACATCCGCGACATGTGGTCGGCGGCGTTCATGGTGAACGCGTTCCGGGCCGGCACCATCGTCGCGGTCCTGGCCGCCCTGGTCGGCTGGTTCATGGTGCTGCGCCGGCAGAGCTTCGCCGGGCACACCCTGGCCGTGGTCGGGTTCCCCGGCGCCGCCGCCGCGGTCTGGCTCGGCATCGGACTCGCCGTCGGCTACTTCGCGTTCTGCCTGATCGCGGCGCTGGTCATCGCCGCCCTGCCACAAGGCGGCAACCGCGGCTACGCGGAGGAGTCCGCCGCCATCGGCACCGTGCAGGCCTTCGCCCTCGCCTCGGGAATGCTGTTCATCGCCCTGTACAAGGGCTTCCTCAACGGCACCAACGCGCTGCTGTTCGGCAGCTTCCTCGGCATCACCACCGGCCAGGTCGGCATCCTGGCGCTGGTCGCCGCCGCGGCTCTCGCGATCCTCGCCGCCATCGGCCGGCCGCTGCTGTTCGCCTCCATCGACACCGACGTCGCCCGCGCCCACGGCGTACCCAGCCGCGCCCTGGGCACCGCCTTCCTGCTCCTGCTCGGTACCACCGCCGCCGAGGTCAGCCAGATCACCGGGGCCCTGCTCGTCTTCGCGCTGCTCGTCCTGCCGCCGGCCACCGCGCAACTGGTCACCGCCCGGCCGCGCTACAGCCTGACGCTGTCCGTCGCGTTGGCGCTGGTCACCGTCTGGGTCGCGCTGTTCGTCGCGTACTACTCCCCGTACCCCATCGGGTTCTGGCTGACCACCATCGCCTTCGGCCTCTACGCCCTCACCTACGCCGCCTCGACCGCCCGCGCCCGGCTGGGCACGCGCGCCGTGCGGCCGGCTCCGGCCGGAGCCTGACCGCCGTGTTCGCCCACCCGTTCATGCAGCACGCGTTCCTCGCCGGCACCGCCGTCGGCCTGGCCGCCGGGCTGGTCGGCTACTTCCTGGTGCTGCGCGCCCAGGTCTTCACCGCCGACGCCCTGTCCCACGTCGCGTTCACCGGGGCCCTGGCCGCGCTGGCCGCCGGGCTGGACGCGCGGATCGGCCTGTTCGCGGTCACCATCCTCGTCGCCCTCGGCATGGGCAGCCTCGGCCGCTCCCGCCCCGACGACGTGGTCATCGGCGGCGTGTTCGCCTGGATCCTCGGTCTCGGCGTGTTCTTCCTGACCCTCTACACCACCACGCGCAGCGGCACCGGCAACGGATCGGCCAGCGTCACCGTCCTGTTCGGCTCCATCTTCGGCCTCTCCGCCTCCCGCGCGCTGCTGTCCGCGGTCATCGCCCTGGCGATCTGCGCCGCCATCCTGGCCGTCGCCCGGCCGCTGCTGTTCGCCAGCCTCGACCAGGACGTGGCCGCCGCGCGCGGCGTTCCCGTGCGCGTCCTGGGGTACGGCTTCCTGATCCTGGTCGCCGCAACCGCCGCCGAATCGACCCAGGTGGTCGGCGCGCTGCTCATCCTCGGGCTGCTGGCCGCCCCCGCCGGCGCGGCCAGCCGGCTCACCACCCGCCCGCTGCGGGCCCTGGCCCTGTCCGCCGGCATCGCCGTCGCCAGCGTCTGGATCGGCCTGACCGCCAGCTACGCGATCCCGAAGGTGCCGCCCAGCTTCGCCATCCTCGCCGTCGCCACCCTCAGCTACCTGGCCGCGATCGCCGCCAGCCTGCTGCGCGTCACGGGGTCCCGGCGGCTGGCGCGAGCGTGACGGCGGCCTCGGGCGTGTAGACGAGGAAGGTCAGCGTCTGCTGGAAGTACAGCTGGACGCCGGTCGCGTCGTGGGACAGGTACCCGATGGACAGGTCCTGGCCGAGCCGAAGCTCGAAGTCGCCACCGCGCCGGGACAGCAGGAACGCTCCGTCGATCGCCGGTGCCCAGACGATGTCGCCGTCCAGGACGCGGGCGATGTGCTCCCGGATCGGGTACCCGTGGTCGGACGTCTCGTTGACCGCGGTGTACGCCGCCGCGCTCAGCGCCAGCGCGTAAGGCCCGCCGACGCCGGCCAGCCGCAGCGCGCTGATCGCCTGGCTGATGGCATTGGGATAGTCGCGGACCTCGGCGGGCAGCGCCAGCGACGGGTTGGCGGAGGCGGCCTGGATGCCGGTGATGCCGGCGGCCGGATAGCCGTGGAAGACCGCGCGGTCCTCGACGAAGGCCATCTGCCGGGCGGCCTCCTTGACCGGCTGCCAGTCGGCGTCCTTCGCGCCGCGCTCCACGTCGTCGACCTGCTGGCGGTCCACGGTGAACGGCACCCGCAACTCGACGACCGGCCGCGACCGGCGCAGGTGCGCGAGCACGCCGCCGGCCGGCGGATCGACGGCGTCCAGGTGGCCGGTGCTCACGGCGGACAGGTCGGCGCCGGCCGGCTCGGGCACGTCGACGACGCGGCGGCCCGCCAGGTGCCGGCCGAAGGTGCGCCGCGCCTCGGCATCCAGGTCCGCCCAGGCGGTTGCCGATATGGGGGCCAGTTCCCGGTGCAGGTTGTTCATCGGATGCCGCTCCGTTTCAGGTCGCCGATGCCAAGGGATCCGTCGCCTGGCTCGGCCGGTGGTGGGTCCGGCGGGTCGTCGAGGAAGTCGACGGTCGGCACGAAGAACAGGGTGCCCGTGACCGCCGTGGAGAAGGCGAGGATCCGGTCGTGGTTCCCGGGCGGATCACCCAGGAACATGTTGTCCAGCATTTTCTCGGTGACCGCCGGGGTCCGGGCGTAGCCGATGAAGTACGTGCCGAACTCGCCGCGGCCGATCGTGCCGAAGGGCATGTTGTCGCGCAGGATCTTCCGTTCGGTGCCGTCCGGATCGGTGATCACGGTCAGCGCGACGTGCGAGTCGGTCGGCTTGACCGCGTCGTCCAGCTCGATGTTGGTCAGCTTGGTGCGGCCGATCACCTTCTCCTGCTCCTCGACCGGCAGCGCGTTCCACGCCTGCAGGTCGTGCAGGTACTTCTGCACGACGACGTAGCTGCCGCCGGTGAAGTCCGGATCCTCGGCACCGACGAGCACCGCAGCCTCGGCGGTCGGGCCGACCGGGTTCTCGGTGCCGTCGACGAAGCCCAGCAGGTCGCGGACGTCGAAGTACTTGAAGCCGTGGACCTCGTCGCACACCGTCACCGCGCCGCGCAGCCGGTCCATGATCTGGCTGGCCAGCTCGAAGCACGGGTACGGCTGGGTGGCCCGCAGGTGGAACAGCAGGTCCCCGGGCGTGGCCACGGCGCGGTGCCGCGGCCCGGCCAGCTCGCGGAACGGGTGCAGGTCGGCGGGGCGCGGCCCGGCGAACAGCCGGTCCCACGCCCGCGACCCGATGCCGGCGACACAGCTGAGCCGCTCCTCCGGCACCCGGAACCCGACCGACCGCTGCAACCCGGACAGATCGGCCAGCAGGTCCCGTACCTGCTCCTCGCCGCCCGGATCGACGGTCAGCACCAGGAAGATGGCGGCCGTGGTCAGGGGACTCAGGACCGGCTGCGGCACCACGCGCTCACCGTATCTCAGGCCGGTACCTCGTCGAGCGGGCGGCCGAAGTGCCGGTGCGCGGCGAGCGCGGCGGCCAGCCCCTCGACGAACGGCGCGCCGGCCGGACCCCCGTCGGCCTGTACCACCACCCCGTCACTGGCCGACTGCGGGGACGGCTGGCCGTCGGCACCGGGCAGCCCGGCCCGGCGCAGCAGCCCGAGCCCGGCGCCCAGCGCGCCGACCGGCTTGGCGTGCTTGTACGCCTCGGCGACGAAGTGCACCGCGTACCCGTCCCGGGCCAGGGCGGCCACGCTGGCCTCGCCACCGGCGACCACCACGCCGTCGTACAGCACGGAGGCGACGGTGGTCAGCGCGCGGGTCGCCGGTACCGGGTGGTCGATGCCCGGTTCCGCGGTCGGGATGGGGCCGTCGGTCGGAGCGAGCACCTCGGCGACGACGCCGTACTGCTCGTCCAGTGCCCGACGCAGCGCCTCGACACCGGCGCCCTCCACGCCGGGGGCGGCCAGGATGGCGATCTTGCGGCCCCGGATGTCACCGCCCGGCCGGGTGGCCAGGCTGAGCGCGGGGGAGGAGCGGCCGTGGTTGTCGTACGCCTTGGCCGGAGCATCCACGCCGATGCCGTCGGCGACCGCGACAGCCAGATCGTTGTCGATGTGGTTCAGGTGGTCGACCACCTGCCTGCGGATGTGCATGTGGGTCACCTTGCCCAGCTCGAAACGGTATGCGGCGACGATGTGCTGCTTCTCCCACCCGGTCATGCTGTTCCAGAACAGGGTGGCCTGGCCGTAGTGGTCGGCGAAGGTCTCGCTGCGCCGGCGCAGCTTGTGCCCGTCCACCCGCTCGGGGAAGTGGTTGAAGGCGCCGGCTTCGATGACGGCGGGGCAGCCGCCGCCCAGCGAGTTGGGGTGGTAGTTGCCCTGCCCGACCGGGATCCGGTCCTGGTGGAAGCCGTCCTGCTGGTGGTGGTGCACCGGCGCGACCGGCTGGTTGATCGGGATCTGGGCGAAGTTGGGACCGCCGAGCCGGGTCAGCTGGGTGTCGAGGTAGGAGAACAGGCGGGCCTGCAGCAGCGGGTCGTCGGTGAAGTCGATGCCGGGTACCACGTTGCCGGTGCAGAACGCGATCTGCTCGGTCTCGGCGAAGAAGTTGTCCGGGTTGCGGTCCAGCACCAGCCGGCCGACCGGGGTCACCGGTACCTGCTCCTCCGGTATGATCTTGGTGGGGTCGAGCAGGTCGATGTCGAACGCGAACTCGTCCTCGGGCGGGATGATCTGCAGTCCCAGCTCGTACTCCGGGAACACCCCGGCCTCGATGGACTCCCAGAGGTCGCGCCGGTTGAAGTCGGGGTCCTTGCCGGCGATCTTCTGCGCCTCGTCCCACACCAGCGAGTGGGTACCGGCCACCGGCGTCCAGTGGAACTTCACGAACGTGCTGCGCCCCGCCGCGTCGACCAGCCGGAACGTGTGTACCCCGAAGCCCTGCATGGTGCGGAAGCTGCGCGGGATGGCCCGGTCGGACATCAGCCACATGACCATGTGCATGCTTTCCGGCTGCAGCGCGACAAAGTCCCAGAAGGTGTCGTGCGCGGACGCGCCGGTGGGCATCTCGTTGGGCGCCTCCGGCTTGACCGCGTGCACGAAGTCCGGGAACTTGATGCCGTCCTGGATGAAGAACACCGGCATGTTGTTGCCGACCAGATCGAAGTTACCCTGGTCGGTGTAGAACTTGGTGGCGAAGCCGCGCACGTCGCGGACCGTGTCCGCCGAGCCGCGCGGCCCCTGCACCGTGGAGAACCGGACAAACACCGGGGTACGTCGCGCCGGGTCGCAAAGGAACCCCGCGGTGGTGAGGCGCTCCAGCGACTCGTACACCTGGAAATGGCCGTGCGCGCCGGAGCCCCGCGCGTGCACCACCCGCTCCGGTATGCGCTCGTGGTCGAAGCGCATCACCTTCTCCCGCAGGTGGAAGTCCTCCAGCAGGCTCGGGCCGCGCGCCCCGGCGTGCAGGGAGTTGTCCGTGTTCGGCACCGGGATGCCCTGGTCGGTGGTCAGCCGGGTGCCGCTGTGGTCGACCCGTACCCGGTCCAGCTGCGCTTGCTTGTCGTCGGCGAAGTCAGTCATGATTCCGTACTACCCAGGGCTGGCGGCCCGACACGTGGCCGCCTGCGTGCCGGCGGCGAAGGGATGACCGTGCAACCTCACGCCTGGTTCGCCGAGTCCCGGTTCGGCATGTTCGTCCACTGGGGACTGTACTCACTCGCGGCCCGGCACGAATGGGTGAAGAACCGCGAACGCCTGACCGACGAGGACTACCAGACCTACTTCGACCACTTCGACCCCGACCTCTACGACCCGGGGGAGTGGGCCCGGCTGGCCAAGGCCGCCGGCATGCGCTACGTCGTCCTCACCACCAAGCACCATGACGGCTTCTGCCTGTGGGACTCCGCGCACACCGACTACAAGGCGACCCGCACGCCGTACGGCAGGGACCTGGTCGCGCCGTTCGTCGACGCCGTCCGGGGGCAGGGACTGCGCGTCGGGTTCTACCACTCGCTCCTCGACTGGCACCACCCGCAGTTCCCGGTCGACTGCCACCACCCGCAACGGGACGACGACGATTTCAAGGCGGCCAACCGCCACCGCGACATGACCAGGTACACCGAGTACCTGCACGCGCAGGTCCGGGAACTGCTCACCGGGTACGGCACCATCGACTACCTGTTCTTCGACTTCTCCTACCGGGGCCGGCCCGGCAGCTGGGGCGGCAAGGGCGCGGCCGACTGGCGCTCGGCCGAGCTGCTCGCCATGGTCCGCCGGCTCCAGCCGGGCATCATCGTCAACGACCGGCTCGACATCCCCGGCGACTTCGTCACCCCCGAGCAGTACCAGCCGGCCGCACCGATGCGCGCCGGTGGCGTGGCGGTGCCCTGGGAGGCATGCCACACGCTCAACGGCAGCTGGGGCTACGACCGCGACAACCTCGATGACAAGTCCCCGGACCTGCTCGTCCGGATGCTCGTCGACAGCGTCGCCAAGAACGGCAACCTGCTGCTCAACGTCGGCCCGACCGGACGGGGGCTCGTCGACCCCCGCGCGGAACGGACACTGCGCGTCATCGGCGCCTGGATGCGGCCACACGCGCGGTCCATCCACGGCTGCGGCGCCAGCGGCTTCGTCGCGCCACCCGACTGCCGGTACACCCAGCGGGGCGACCGCCTGTACCTGCACCTGTTCGCGTGGCCCCTGAGCCACGTCCACCTGCCGGGCCTGGCCGGGCGGGTGCGGTACGCGCAACTGCTGCACGACGCGTCCGAGGTACGCACCCGCGTCATCGACGAGCACCAGGCGGCCGACACCACCGCCATGGGCGGGCTGGCACCGGACACCCTGACGCTCGACCTGCCGGTCCAGCGGCCCGACGTGACCGTACCCGTCGTCGAGCTGTTCCTGGACGCGGTTGGTTAGGTCGCCGCCGGTGCCAGCTCGGCGATCTCCAGGAATCCGTCCGGCGCCTCCGGGTGGCCGCTGGTCAGGTCCAGGCGCAGGCTCGTGGTGGCGACGGCGTCGAACGTGACGGACGTGGGCTGGTTCGAGCCGGCGGCCCAGGCGACGCTGGTACCGGTGGCCGCGCGCCAGCGCTGACCGTCCCAATAGGACACCTGGACCGACGCGGGTCGGCTGTGCCCGGCATCGGTGGTGAACCAGGCGGTGATCCCGGCGACACTGCGCGCCGCCGGCCACGACAGGGACACCCAGTCCCGCGCGCGGGCCGCGCCGATGCTCGGCAGCAGGGCGGTCGCGCTCTTGGTGTACGCGTTGGACCAGCCGCCCGAGTCGGTGACCCCGTCGACCATGCTCGCCGGCCCGGTGGCGTCGGATCCGGAGAAGCTCGCGCCGGCGGTGAGCCCCGACGCGCCGGGCGGCGTGGCGGGTACCGGTGCCTCGGGCGCGCCCGGGGGAGCACAGCCGGAGCCGGTCTTTGGCGGAGGCGAGCACCCCCAACGCGTCCCCGGGGTGAACCAGGTGGCCGGCGCGGCACCCTGCGCGGTGCCGCCGTGCCGGTCCGCCGGCGTGACGCGGACCGTGGCCGTGCCGGTGCGCAGGCCGGGTGCCGTGGCGGTGACGGTGAGGGCGCGGCCGCCGGTGGGTGTGACGATGGCCAGAGCCTTGCCGCGGAAGGCGGTGCGGTACGCCGCCTTGTAGCTCTCCGCACTCTCCTGGCGTCCATTGTCGACACCGACGAGCCGGCCACCCGTCACGGCGAACTGGAGCAGGTTCTCGGCCTGGGGTGCGAGCACGCCGTGGCGGTCGACCACCTCGGCCGTCACGAAGGCCAGCGACCTGCCGTCCGCGGTGAGCACGCGCCGGTCGGCGGACAGCCGGATGGCCGCCGGTGCCGCGGCGGTGTCCACCTCGTCACTGGCCACCACCCGGTTGCCGCGCCTGGCGACCGCGACCAACCGGCCCGGCTGGAACGGTACGCTCCACGCCAGGTGCAGGTGGCCCGCGGTACCGTCGCTGCCGGTGTAGCTGCCGGGGTATGCCCCGCTGGTGACATTCTTGTCGTCACCGGTCGGCTCGGTCGTTTCCAGGTACGGCCGGCCGTCGGCGGTCACCTTGTGGTCGAAGTGGCGTGTCCCCACCGACCGTCCATTGAGGAACAGCTCGACAGTGTCCACATTGGCGTACGCCCACACCTGTACCGGCTCGCCGGCGCTGTGGTTCGTCCAGTCCATGGGCAGCAGGTGCACCATCGGCTCGGTGGTCCACTGGCTGCGGAACAGGTAGTACTGGTCCTTGGCGAAGCCGGCGGTGTCCACCGCGCCGAAGAAGGACGCCTTGACCGGGAAGACGTTGAACGGCGTCGGTTCGCCGATGTAGTCCAGGCCGGACCACAGGAACTCGCCGAGGTACCAGGGGCGGTCCCGGTCCTTCTTCAGGGAGTACTCCCCGCTCATCGTCCAGGAGGCGAGGTTGTTGTCGTAGGAGGACGCGGCGCGCTGGCCGGGCGTGCGGTCCTCGCCCGTGTTGAGCTGTTCGGGTTGGTCGTACCGGCCGCGGGTGGACGTCTCGGAGGAGGACTCCGACTCGAAGAAGAACGTCTGCGGGTACCGGGCGTGCAGCGCGTCGATGGAGCCGGCGGTGTTGTAGTTCAGGCCGACCCCGTCGAGCATGAGCAGGACCTGTTCCAGCGCGGAGCCCGGAGCCGGCATGCCACGGTACTTGTCGGAGCCCAGGACGACGGGCCGGCTGGCGTCCAGCGCGCGGACGTCGTCGATGAGCCGGCGGGCGATCGGAACTCCGGAGGCCTGCCCGGAGTTGGGGATCTCGTTGCCGATCGACCACATGATCACCGCGGGGGAGTTGCGGGACTCCAGCACCATCTCGCCGATGTCCGTGTCGCCGTCGGTGTTGAAGAACCGCGCGTAGTCGTTGGTCACCTTGCGGACGTTCCAGACGTCGAACGCCTCGACCATCATGACGATGCCGAGTTCCTCGCAGACCTGTACCAGTTCCGGCGCCGGCGGGTTGTGCGAGGTCCGCAGCGCGTTGACCCCCATGCTCTTCATGATCTTCATCTGCCGGGCCAGCGCGTCGTGGTTCACCGCGCTGCCGATGGCACCCTGGTCGTGGTGCAGGTTGACGCCCTGCAGCCGGAGCCCCCGGCCGTTGAGGAAGAAGCCGCCCTGCGGGTCGAAGCGGGTCCACCGCAATCCCATCCGGGACGTGTAGCTGTCGACCGTGGCGCCGTCGACCGCGAGCCGGGTGGTGACGCTGTACAGGTACGGGTCGGTGACGTCCCACAGGTGCGGGTGCGCGACCCGGACGTCCAGCGCGGCGGTCACCGGAGCCTCGCCGGTCGTCACCGGGCCGGTCGCGCGGCCCACCTCGCGGCCGGACGCGTCGCGCACGACCGAGGTGACCCGTACGTCGGCCGCGGTGCCGCCCGTCGTGGCCACGGTCGTGGCAATGTGGACGGTGCCGTAGCCGGCCGCTACGGTTTCGGCGAGGCCGGGCGTGGTGACCGCCATGCCGAGGCGCTGGACGTGCACCGGGTCGGTGGCCACGAGGCGGACGTTGCGGTAGATCCCGCTGCCCGAGTACCAGCGGCTGCTCGGTATCGCGTTGCGCACCTTGACCGCCAGCACGTCGGGAGTGCGGCCGTCGGCGTGCGCGCCGGCCAGGTCGAGGCTGAACCCGGTGTACCCGTAGTGGTGCACGCCCAGCAGCGTGCCGTTGAGGTACACCTCGCAGTCCATGTACACCCCGTCGAACTCGACCGACAGGTGCTTGCCCGCCAGGCTCGCCGGCAGCGTGAAGGTCTTCCGGTACCAGCCCAGGCCGCCCTGGTAGAAGCCGGTGCCGGAGTTCGTCGCGGGTCCCGCCGTCGGGTTGAGCTCGATGCTCCAGTCGTGCGGGACGCTGACCGTCCGCCACGCCGAGTCGTCGTACCCCGGGCTCGCGGCGTCGGCGAAGGCCCCGGTCGGGTCGGTGACCCCGGCGGAGTTCACCAGCGCGAAGCGCCAGCCGGCGTCCAGGTCGAAGGTCTGGCCGTCGTGGTGCGGCACGGCGACGTCCGGGCCGGCAAGCGACGAGCCGGGGGAGCTGCCGCCGTGACCGCCCCAGGCCCGCGACGGCGTGGCCGAGGTCGTCCCCGGTACGGCCAGGGCCACCACGGCGGTGAGCGTCAGCGTGCGGACGAATCGCTTTGATCGCACCATGGTGTCTGCTCCAGTCCTGGAATCCGACCTCGGTCACAGGTGAGTAGCGGTGGGGGTGGGGCCGCGCTGGCAGAGATCGAGTAAGCCACATATATCAAAGTACCGAACCGGGCAAGTCGTCAAGACCGAACATTGCCGGACTCAATCGTTCATTTGCTGGACCCGGGCCGTGCGCGACCGCGGTCGCGGTCACCGGCGGGCGCGGCCTTGATTAACCGGAGCCGATGTGATTTAGTTTATCGATCCAACTAAAAGGAGAACGCTTCCTGGCGCCGCTTGCCCATCAACGGGAGGTCTGATCGCCATGAGTCGAAGCCGGATGCTGGCCGTCCTGGCCGTCCTGGTCGTCGGGGCGCTGGTCGCCCTGCTCGGCTCCGCGGCTCCCGCGGTGGCCCGGCGGGCGGCGGTCGCCGGCGGTGCGCGGCACAGTGTGACCTACGACAGCTACTCGCTGATGGTCGACGGCAAGCGGATCGTGGTGCAGGCGGCCGAGTTCCACTACTTCCGGCTGCCCAGTCCGTCGCTGTGGCGCGACGTCCTGGAGAAGGACAAGGCGGCCGGGTTCAACGCGGTGTCCCTGTACTTCGACTGGGCATACCACTCGCCCCGGCCGGGCGCGTACGACTTCACCGGTGTCCGGGACGTGGACCGCCTGCTGCGGCTGGCGGAGGAGGCCGGGCTGTGGGTCATCGCCCGGCCGGGGCCGTACATCAACGCCGAGGCCACCGGGGGCGGCTTCCCGGCGTGGCTCAAGCAGGTACCGGGCCGGGCACGGACCAGCGCGCCGGGGTACACGGCCGCCTACCGGGACTGGTTGGGTCACGTCGACCCGATCATCGCCCGGCACCTGGTGACCCGCGGCGGTTCGGTGCTGCTGTACCAGGTGGAGAACGAGTACCAGGTGAACACCGACGCGGCGTACATGGCGGCGCTGCAGGCGAAGGTACGCGCGGACGGGATCGACGTGCCGATCACCACCAACGACTGTTGCGACGCGGGAAGCTGGTCCTCGACCTGGGGCTCGGGGCCGGGTGCCGTGCAGATCCCCGGCGTGGACACCTATCCGCAGTCCTTCGACTGCGCGAACGCGGCCACCACCTGGGGACCGTGGGGGGAGGGCGTCACCGAACGGGTGCGCGCCGACGCGCCGGTGCTGTCGCTGGAGTACCAGGCCGGGGCGATCGACCTGGGCAACACCGGCTACGAAGCGTGCCGCCAGCTCACGGGCACCCAGTACATGAAGTACTTCTACAAGAACAACGTCATCCAGAGCGGGGCCACCGGGTTCAGCTACTACATGGCCGACGGCGGTACGAACTGGGGTTGGCTGGCCCAGCCCAACGACGTCTACACCTCCTACGACTACGGCGCGGCCGTCACCGAGTCGCGGCAGCTGACCGCGAAGTACGACGAGTTCAAGCGGCAGGGGTACTTCCTGCGGGCGGTGGCGCCCGAACTGGCCAAGACCGACCCGGCGAGCCCGCCCGCGTCCAGCAACCCGGCGCTGCAGGCGGTCGCGCGGACCAACCCGGACACGGGTACCCAGTTCGTGTTGCTGCGCCACACCGACCGCGCCGCCACCACCGACGACTCCGGCACGCTGGCATGGTCCACTCCGGACGGTCAGTACCAGGTGCCGGTGCGGCTGGCCGGCCGGGACGCGAAGATCCTGCTGGCCGGGTTGACGCTCGGCGGCCAGCGGCTGGTCTACAGCACCTCGGAACTGATGACCCAGGCCACCATCGACGGCCGCGACATCGCCCTGCTGTACGGCACCGAAGGGGTGGCGGGCAGCACCGTGCTGCGCTACCCGAGCCGTCCCGTGGTCCGCGTGCTCGACGGCGCGGTCAGCTCCTCGTACGCCGCGAACACCGGCGACCTGCGGCTGGACTACACGCACGCCGGGCTCGCCCGGGTACTCGTCACCGGCGGTGGCCGCCCGCCGCTGCTGCTGCTGATCGGCACGGACGCGACCGCCGCGCCGTTCTGGCGGCTCGACACGAACGCCGGACCCGTGCTCGTGCGCGGCACCTCGCTCGTGCGGTCCGGCTCCGTACTGGGTACGCGGCTGCAGTTGCGCGCGGACACCGGTGCACCCGGCGGGATCGAGGTGTTCGGCCCGGCCCGGCACCTGTCGGTCAACGGCTCCCCGGTGTCCGTCCGGCTCACCTCCAGCGGGTCGCTGCTCGGTACGCTGCCCGGCCCGGCACCGGTGAACCTGCCCGCGCTGGCGGACTGGCGCACCCGGACCGAGGCGCCGGAGGCGGCACCCGGTTTCGACGACTCCGGCTGGACCGTGGCCGACAAGACCACGACGCAGAGCCCGATCCCGCCCAGGACGCTGCCCGTCCTGTACGCCGACGAGTACGGCTACCACTACGGCAGCGTCTGGTACCGCGGCCACTTCACCGCCACCGGTACCGAAACGTCCCTCGCGCTCAACGCCATCACCGGCAAGCGGGGCATCTACCTCGTCTGGCTCAACGGCCACTACCTGGGCTCCGCGGCCGGCGGCACCGAGGCCGACGCGGGTCCGCCGGCCAATCCCGACCCCGGGCCCGGCAACTTCCCGGTCCCGGCCGGGCTGCTGCCGGCCGGCACCCCGGCGACGGTGTCGGTGCTGGTGGAGAACATGGGGCACAACGACGACTGGACCGCCGAGGACATCCGGGCCAAGCAGCCGCGCGGCCTGGTCGGTGCCGCACTGGCCGGCTCGGCGGCCGGCATCTCGTGGCGGATCCAGGGTGCCCGGGGTGGCGAGAACCTGGTCGACCCGGCCCGCGGCCCGCTGAACACCGGCGGCCTGTACGGCGAACGCAACGGCTGGACGCTACCGGGCTACCCGGACCGGTCCTGGTCCCCGGTCCGCTCGCTGGCCGGCACCCCGGTACCGGCCGGAGTCGCCTGGTACCGCACCTCGTTCCGGCTCGACCTGCCGCGCGGCCAGGACACCTCGGTCGGCCTGCGCTTCCCGGGGACGGTCCCGGACGGGTACCGCGTGATGGTGTTCCTCAACGGCTGGAACCTCGGCCAGTACGGCGCGGGGATCGGCCCGCAGACCGACTTCGTCCTGCCCGCCGGCCTGCTGCACGAGCACGGTGCCAACAGCCTCGCGCTCGCGGTCATCGCGCAGCAACCGTCGACGCTGCGCCCGGTGCGCCTGGTGGTCCTCGGTACGCAGCGCGGCGGCGTGCCCGTCACCGACGTCCGCGCACCGGTTCGCTAGGCGGAAAGGGGGCCGCGGCGCGGCCCCCTTTCCGGGTCGGTGCTCAGGAGCAGGACAGGGTCGGCGCGGACGCGCTGCCACTGGCGAGGAAGCCGAACTGCGCCGAGGCGCCGGCGGCGAGCGCGCCGTTCCAGGACAGGTTCCGCACGGTGACGCCGGCGCCGTTGACGGTCAGCGTGCCGTTCCACAGTTGGCTGATGGACTGGCCGCCGGCGAGAGTCCAGGTGACCGTCCAGTTGCTGATCGCCGACGCACCGGCGGTGACGGTGACCTGACCCTGGAAGCCACCCTGCCACGAACTCGTGGTCTGGTAGCTGGCCGCGCAGGAACCACCGGCGGGAGGCGCGCTGCTGGGCGGCGGGCTAGTGCTGGGGGGCGGGCTAGTGCTGGGGGGCGGGCTACTGCTGGAAGGCGGGCTACTGCTGGGGGGCGCGGTCGACGGGCTGGTGGACGGCCGGGCGGACGGTGTCGTCGTGGGCGTGGGCGACGGGCCGCTGGTGGTCGGCGCGGTCGACGGGTTCTGCGCGCTGCTGGCCAGGCTGAAGGCGAGGTCCGGCACGAAGGACCCGGGTGTGAAGAGACAACCGTCCGCCTCGCCCGGCGGCTTCACCCAGACATACCCGTCGATGTTCGCGTCGCCGGTGGCGAGGGTGGGGTACAAGCCGATGCGGCGGTCGCTGTTGTCGTCGCCGCACCAGTCACCGGCCGCGCCGGTGGCGCCGCCGTTGCGGCTGGTGTCGATGATCTGGTGTTTGCCGGAGACGCCGAGCCCGGCCAGGGCGGAGATGATCGAGCGGCCGTACGCCGCCTCGTTCGCCAGCGGCTGGTAGTTGGCCACGTCGGTGAAGAAGCCGTCGGCGAACTGCACACCGGCGGCGGCCAGCCGGTTGGCCTGGACCGATGCCGAGTTCCACGCGGAATGGCCGCCGTCGAGGTACACCTTGGCGTTCGGGTCGGCCGCCTTGATGGTCTGGACCGCGGTGGCGATGGCCTGGTCACGCGCCTGGACCTCGCTCGCGCTCAGGCAGGTCTGCAGGGCGAGCGCGTCGGTCTCCAGGACGATGATGACCATCCGGGTACCGAGTGCCGGCGCGAACTGGGAGATCCACTGCTGGTACTGGTTGAGGTCGGCGGCGCCGCCGGCACTCGCGCCGCCGCAGTCCCGGTTGGGGATCTCGTACACGCTCAGCACCGGCACCTGGCTCACCGCGTTCGCGGCGTTGACCAGTGCCGACACCTCCGAGGTCACGGTGCCGAGGTTGAATGCCGACAGCCAGTGGGCCTGGGACTGGCTGGCGACACGGTCGCGGATGACGGTCGTGCGGGAGTCGTTCGGGTTGGCGGCGACCCACCTGACCACCTGGGAGGTCGGATCCCGGTAGAGCGTGCCGGACAGGGTGCCGGCGGATGCGGAGCCGGTGGCGAACCAACCGGCCGCGGCGACGCCGACGGTCACGGCCGCGGCGGCTGCGGCCATCAGGGCCGGTCGACGGCGCGAGGGGCGATCAGACACGGTGTTCCTTCCAATGTACGAGTGGACGAGTGCCCTCTTGCGTCAGGTGGATGCCGGCTCCGTCGGCATCGTGTCCCGTGCCCGAACACCGCGTCAATCGGCCGGTCGCGACGGTGCGAGTTTTCCGTGTCCCGGCTGGCCACCTTGCCGGCGTCCGATGAAACTTCACGACTTCGCTGGAGTATGGTGGGCCCAGGCCTGGCAGCGGGAAAGGTGGATCGCGTGACGGACTGGGCGCCCACCTGCCTGCTCTACCTGCTCAGCGTCGGCAAGGAACACGAACTCGTGCTGCGGGTGTACGACGCCGCGCCGACCGAGGAGGAGTTGGCTTCCTGGATGCGCGACGGGGTGGTACGGGGTCTTCTCGTCGCCCATGAGGGCGATACCGAGACATTCACGTTCATAGTCAACTTCGGGCACGTCGTCGCCGCCCGGGTCGCACCCTACAGCGTCACCCGCACCTCGTCCTTCTAGTCGCGGGACACCTGCTAGTCGCGGGACACCTGGTCACGGTCACGGGACAAGGGGAGGGATGACGCCAGTCGGGTCCGCCGGCACGGTCACCTGCCTGCTCACCTTGGACGTGGGCGCGCCGACCCGGCTCGCCGTGCAGGTGGCCGTCGCCCGCCGCACCGGCCTCGACATCAGCGAGCGGCTGGCGGTCGTCAACAACACGGTGCCCGCGACGGCAGAGGAGATCGCCGGTTCGGACGGGGGCAGGCAGCACCTCATCACGGCCCAGCCGGGCACCCTCTCGGTCAGCTACGAGGCCACGGTGGTGCGCACCGCCGCCCCGACCGCCGAACCGGTGACCGGGGCGCAACTGTCGGTGGCGGTCCGGCCCAGCCGCTACTGTCCGTCAGACCGGATGGCCGGCTTCGCCCGCAGCCACTTCGGTGAGATAGCGGACGAGCGGGACCGGGTCCGGGCGATCTGCGCCTACCTGTGGCAGCACGTGGCCTACGAAACCACCACGGACGATCCCCGTACCGACGCCGTGGACACGCTGCTGGCCGGGCGCGGTGTCTGCCGCGACTTCGCCCATCTGGTGACCGCATTGTGCCGCGCTGTCGAGATACCCGCGCGGATGGCCGCGGTCTACGCACCAGGACTGTCCCCGATGGACTTCCATGCCGTCGTGGAAACGGTCATCGGTGGACGTTGGTGTGTCTGGGACGCGACCAGGCTGGCACCGCGCCCCACTCTGGTGCGCATCAGCACCGGACGGGACGCCGCGGACGTGGCGTTTTCCACCGTCATCTCGGGCCGGGCGGAACTGACCGGTCTGGAGATCACCGCGACCGCGCCCGGTGACCTTCCGCTCGACGACCATCAGCAGACGGTGACTCTCGGTTAGCTGGCCGCCGTGTACACTGGCGCCGACGCGCACCTGGTGCGCCAGCGGCTGAGAGCCGGACCGCCCCGGACCCGGGCGGTGTTTCGCTGGTCGGATACCCGATGCATCCGATCCGTATTTCTCTAACGGTACCCGGGCGACTGTCCTCAATGGATCGTAGCTCTATCCCGGCGCCGGATCGTGTACAGACGACCGCACCCCGGAGGTGGGCATTGGTACCGCGCATGCACACATACGCTCAACGAACCCCGACGGCGCTGCCATCGTCCCGGCCGCGCAGCGTCGGTCTGCTCAGCACGTACCCGCCCACGCAGTGCGGCCTGGCCAGCTTCGCGGCCGCGCTGCGTGAGAGCCTGCTCGCGCGCAGTCCGGGCACCGAGGTCGGCGTCGTGCGGATGGTGGACGGGCAGGACTCGGCGTCGCCGGGCGAGGTGACCCACGAACTGAGCAGTGACAGCCGGGGCGATGCCGCTGCCGCCGCGGCCCACCTCAACCGGTTCGACGTCGCCGTGGTCCAGCACGAGTACGGCATCTTCGGCGGCCGGGACGGCGACCAGGTGCTGGAGGTGCTGCGCCGGGTCAGGGTACCGGTGATCGCGGTACTGCACACGGTGCTGTCCGCCCCGACGCTCCACCAGAAGCACGTCCTGGAACAGTTGGTGGCGGCGGCCGACACGGTGGTGACCCTCAGCACGACCGGACGCCTGCGACTGTGCGCGGGCTACCAGGTCGATGTGCGCAAGGTCGTGGTGATCCCGCACGGTGCCTGGCCGGGCGGGCATCCGGTCGCGTCCCGCGGGCGGTCGCCCCGCCCCGTCGTGCTGACCTGGGGACTGCTGGGCCCCGGCAAGGGGGTGGAGTGGGCGGTCGCGGCACTGGCGGGCCTGCGCGTCCTCGACCCGCTCCCGCTGTACGTGGTGGCCGGCCAGACCCACCCCCGGGTACTGGCCCGCGACGGCGAGCAGTACCGCGAATCGCTGCGCAGCCAGGCTGTCGCGGCGGGCGTGGCGGACATGCTGCGGTTCCAGCCGGGCTACCTCGACCGCGCGACACTGCGCACGCTCGTCGCCCGTGCCGATGTCGTGCTGCTGCCCTACGACTCGCACGAACAGGTGACCTCCGGCGTGCTCATCGAGGCGGTCGCCTCGCTGACCCCGGTCGTGTCGACCGCGTTTCCGCACGCCCGCGAGCTGCTCGCCGACGGAGCCGGTACGTTGGTGCCGCACGCCGACCCCGGGGCCATCACCGCCGCGCTGTACCGGGTGCTGTCCGAGCCGGCCCAGGCCGCCGCGATGATCGCGGGCGCCACCCGGATCGCCCCGACCCTGAAGTGGCCGGCGATCGCCGACCGGTACCTGCGGCTGGCCGGCTCCCTGCTGTCGCACCGCGCGCGGGTCGCGTGACTCCCGCGGCACCCGCGCCGGTCTTCGACCACCTGGTGCGCCTGTCCGACGGCACCGGACTGCTGGAACACGCGCGGGGTGCCACGCCGCGCCGGGGGCACGGCTACTGCCTGGACGACGTCGCCCGCGGACTGGTGGTGCTCGCCCGCGAACCGGACCTCACGGCCGGACTGCTCAGGTTGCTCGAACGGTATCTGGCCTTCGTGGCGCACGCGCAGGACAGCACCGGCGCGTTCCACAACCGCCTGTCCTACGACCGGCGCTGGCAGGACACCGCGGGTACCGGGGACTGGTGGGGACGCGCACTGTGGGGCCTGGGTACCGTCGCGGCGCGTACCACGACGCCGTGGCTGCGGGACGAGGCGCTGTCCTGTTTCGAGCTGGGTGCCGGGCAACGCTCCGCGTGGCCCCGCGCCATGGCCTTCGCCACGCTCGGCGCGGGAGAGGTGCTCGAGCGGTACCCCGACCACCACGGCGCCCGGGCACTCCTGAAAGCCGGCGCCGCCGCGCGGCCGGCCCCGGATCCGCAATGGCCCTGGCCCGAGCCCCGTCTCGGCTACGCGAACGCGGTGCTGGCCGAGGCATCGATCGTCGCCGGCCGGCACCAGCACGACGACACGCTGGTCAGTGACGGCCTGTCGTTGCTGGACTGGCTCCTGCGAGTGCAGACCCGGGACGGGCACCTGTCGCTCGTGCCCGTGGGCGGTTGGCGGCCACCGGAGCCGCGTCCGGCCTTCGACCAGCAACCCATCGAGACCGCCGCGCTGGCCGACGCCTGCGCGCGGGCGTGGTCGCTCACCGCCGACCCGCGATGGGCGACCGGCCTGCGGCGTGGCGTCGCATGGTTCACCGGTGACAATGACGTCGGCGTACCCATGATGGATGCCGGCACCGGCGGTGGCTTCGACGGCCTGGAATCCACCACGGTCAACGTCAACCAGGGTGCGGAGTCAACGCTCGCGCTGCTGTCCACGCTCCAGCACGGGCGGGGCCTCGACGGCGGCGGCGGTCGCGCGCGGACCTGACGCTTGTCAGCTTCCGGCCGGCGGGATCAGTGAGGTCGACTTGCCGGCCGTCTTCGCCTTCTTGGCGGCCCGCTTCTCCTTCAGCGTCTTTCCCTGTTTCTTGCTGTCGGCCTTGTGGTTGGACTTGTTGGCCATGGCCAGCCTCTCCTGCGCACGATGCGAATGCTCTCGGCACTGCTGACGGTAGGAGCGTGACGGGCCGCCGTCCCCGGATCTCTGGATCGTACGCCAGTGCGGCCGGCGGCGGCCCAGCTGACGCGAGGGTGTACGGGATGTCATGGGTCGAGCGGCGTCCAGGTGATGTCCAGGTCTTCCTGGCTGGCGAAGCGGAGCAGGTGCCGGGTGACCACGTCCTGCACGGCGGCGAGCTCCTCGGCGTCCGTCGCGGTGGCTGTCAGCCGCATTGCACCTGACTGGACGGTCAGCACGCACCGGCCCTCGCCCCGGTGGATGACGCCCGTACCGTCGTCTGCCAGTTCGGTGGTCAGCCGGTGGCCGAGATGGGAGACCAGCTGCTTGATGTACCGGTCGGGTCGCTCCGTGGTCACGGTCGCTTCGGCGGATGGCATGTCATGTCCTTTCGGATGGTGGCCCGGCGCCGGGGCCAGCCCGGCGGATAGGCCCGGCGCCGGGGCCAGCCCGGCGGATCCGGCCACGCCACGCAGCCGGCCACCGTGACGGCTGCCGCAACACCGGCACCGAGCACGGTAAGCGGTCTTCGACCTGGCGACGATCCTCGCACGAGCCGCCGGCGACCTGGTTAGCCGCCATCCGCCGGGGGTAATTGCTGATCATGGTGGTGGGTGTGCGGGCGGCGGGCCCGGCCGATCTCGTGGCCGCGCGGGAGCAGATGGCGCTGTCGCTGGGTTGGCACATCGTGCTGGCCTGCCTGGGCGTCGGCCTGCCGGCCCTGACGGCCTTCGCGGAGTGGCGTGCCATCCGCACCGGCCAGCCGGTCTACCTGGCGCTGGCGCACCGGTGGGCCAAGGCAATGGGGGTGCTGTTCGCCGTCGGCGCGGTCTCCGGCACCATCCTGAGCTTCGAGATGGGTCTGCTCTGGCCCGGCCTGATGGGCACCTACGGGCAGGTGATCGGGCTGCCGTTCGCGCTGGAGGGCTTCGCGTTCTTCATCGAGGCCATCTTCGTGGGCATCTACCTGTACGGCTGGGACCGGCTGCCCCGCCGCGTCCACCTGCTGACCGCGGTACCGATCGTGGTGTCGGGCGTGGCCTCGGCGTTCTTCGTCGTGTCGGCCAACGCGTGGATGAACCAGCCGCGCGGTTTCCGGCTGGTCGACGGCGGCGTGACCGGCGTGCGGCCGTGGGCGGCGATGTTCAACCCGGCCACCGCCCCGCAGACCATCCACATGATCCTTGCGGCGTTCATGGTCACGGGCTTCCTGACCGCTTCGGTGTACGCGGTGGGCATGCTGCGCGGCGGGCGCGACCGGTACCACCGGCTGGGGTTCCTGATCCCGTTCACGGCGGCGGCGGTGCTGACCCCGCTGCAGATCGCGGCGGGCGACTACGCCGCCCGGTTCCTGGCGCACTACCAGCCGACCAAGCTCGCCGCGATCGAGGGCGTCTTCAACACCGGCTCGCACGTGCCGCTGCACGTGGGCGGCGTCGTGCGCGACGGCCAGCTGCGGTACGCCATCGAGATCCCGGACGGGCTGTCCCTGCTGGTCGGCTACCGGCCCAGCACCGTGATCACCGGGCTGGACCGGGTACCGGTCGCCGACCGGCCGCCGGTGACCCCGGTACACCTGGCCTTCGACCTGATGGTCGGCGTCGGGTTCGGGCTGCTCCTGCTCGGGGCCTGGCTGCTGCTGGCCTGGTGGCGCCGGCGTGACCTGCCCCGCCCCGCCCTGTTCCTCCGGCTGGCCGTGCTGGCCGGCGCCGGCTCGGTGGCCGCGCTGGAGGCCGGCTGGGTGGTCACCGAGGTCGGCCGCCAGCCGTGGGTGGTCTACGGGTACCTGCGCACCGCCGACGCGGTGAACCCGGCACCCGGCCTCACCGCCGGGCTCGTCCTGGTCGCGGCCACCTACGTGGTCCTGACTGTCGCGTCGGTCCATGTGTTGCGCCGGCTGGCGCACGCCGGTCAGGACGCCGCCGGTCCGCTGGCCGCGCCCCAGGAGGCGGCACCACCGCAGGCGGCACCGCAGGAGACAGTGCCGTGACCGCCGCGCAGCTCATGCTGGCGGTCCTGTGGATCGGGCTGACCCTCTACGCCCTGCTCGCCGGGGCGGACTTCGGCGCCGGGTTCTGGGATCTGCTGGCCGGCGGCACCGCCCGGGGCCGTCCCCAGCGGCACCTGATCGAAGAGGTCATCGGCCCGGTGTGGGAGGCCAACCACGTCTGGCTGATCTTCGTGCTGGTGCTGCTGTGGACCGGGTTCCCGCCGGTGTTCGCGGCGGTCATGTCCACGCTGTACCTGCCGCTGACCCTGGCCGCGCTGGGCATCATCGCCCGCGGTGCCGCCTTCGCCTTCCGCAAGGCCAGCGACGTCCTGTGGCAGCAGCGGCTGTTCGGCGCGGCATTCGCGCTCTCCTCGGTCGTGACGCCCTATTTCCTCGGCACCGTCGCCGGGGCGGTCGCGTCCGGCCGGGTGCCGCCGGGGCTCGCCGCCGGCAACCTCATCCGCAGCTGGTGCAACCCCACCTCGGTGCTCGGTGGCGTGCTCGCCGTGGGCACCTGCGCCTACCTGGCCGCCATGTACCTGTGCCACGACGCGCGGCGGCTGGGCCGGCCCGACCTGGCGGCGGCGTACCGGCGCCGCGCGCTGGTCACGGGCCTCGCCGTCGGCGTGCTCGCCCTGGCCGGCATCGCGGTCCTGCACGCCGACGCCCCGGCGCTGTCCGGCAACCTGGTGCACCGTGCACTGCCCCTCGTGATCGGCTCCGGGCTCGCCGGTGCCGCCTCGCTCGCGCTGCTGGTGGCCCGGCGGTACCTGCTGGTGCGGGCCACCGCCGCGCTCGCGGTCACCGCGATCCTGTGGGGCTGGGCCGTGGCGCAGTACCCGTACATGCTGCCGCCCGGCACCCCGTACACCGAGGTGGCGGCCACCCCGGCGGTACTCGCCGCGGTCCTCGTGGTCACCGGCGCCGGCGCCGTGATCCTCCTGCCCTCGCTGGCCTGGCTGCTGATCCTCTTCCAGCGACAACCCGCACCTGGCCGGCACGACGTGGTGTGACGGGCGCGATCGTCGCGAGGCACCATCATCGGGTCAGCGCGTCGAGGGCAGCGCCGATCGCGCGCCCGCTGCCATGCAGGAACAGCGTCACCGCGGTGAACAGTGGGTGCGGCGCCGGAGGAGTGAACCGGCCGGGCACCGGGAACCATGACAACCATGAGTGAACCGGTTGGTACCAACGGTCTGCTGGACACCCAGACCGCGCTCGATCGCGAGGTCGACGTGCTGGCGCAGCGGTTTCCGCAGGTGGACCAGGCGGAGCTGGGACGCTGCGTGCGCGACACCTACGCCGAGCTGGAGCGGGACGCCGAGATCCGGTCGCACCTGGTGGCGCTGACCCGCGCACAGGTCAGCGAGAAGCTGCGCCAGCGTGGCCTGAAGGTCCACGTGCGGGGCGAAGACGCCGGGTAACCCACCCGCCGCCCTGCCAACGCGGGACATCGCGGTTGGCAAGCCGGTATGCCCGCAGCGAAGCCGGAAGCCGGCACGGGCCCGAGCCCGATAGGGTCGGGCGGGTGGACCGACTCGCTCAGCACGCCTTGGGACCGGATGTCGACCTCGTGCTGCGGGCGTACGAAGCCTTCGCGCACGCGGACATCGACCGGGCCGTGGCCGATCTGCATCCGGACGTGGAGTGGATCGAGCCGGATGAGTTTCCCAATGGGGGGCGTCGCCAGGGACCGGAGGCGGTCGCCAGATACCTGCGAGACTCCCGGGCGATGTGGGCCGAGCTGAGGTCGGAGCCTACCGCCCACCGGCGGGGCGACGAGATCGTGGTCGTGCACCGTCTGCGCGGCCGGCTGGCTGACGGGACCTGGCACGACGTCACCGTGGCCGACGTGTTCACCGTGAAGGACGGTCGCGTCCTGCGGATGCGCGCGTACGCGGACCCTCAGGAGGCACTGCGCGAAGAAGGTCATACCTCGACGACCAGCCGAGGGACGGCCAGCCGAGGGACGGCCAGCCGAGGGACGACCAGACGAGGCTAGTCAGGACGTGGGTGTGTTGATGCGGCGCAGTACGTCAGGATTCAGGTAGTTGCGGGACCGGACGATCAGCCCGTCGCGGGTGGTGACGACCATGGCGCCGGTGATCGCCACCTGCTCGCCGGTGGCGGCGAGGGTGCCGGTGATGTCGTACTCCGCCAGCACGGTCGCGCCGTCCGTCGCCTCCTCGATCTCCATGCGGACCAGCCTCCGGTCCACCACCCGCTTCGGCCCCGGCGCGGACATCGCGGCGCGCATCTGCTCGCGCGTGAAGCGGATCGGGCTGCCGGTCGGCGAGAAGGGCAGCTCGTGCACGGCGTCCTCGGCGAACAGGTCGACCTGTGCGATGTCGTCGGTGACGGACAGCCGGATCAGCTCCTCCGTGACCGCGCGTGGCGTGGGCATGTATCCTCCTAGAACATCCGGAACGATCGCCCCGGTTACCGGGACTATACGGGGCGGTCGCCCCGTATAACAAGGGCCGCGAGGAGGGTCCGATGGTGCGCGCCGACGCCGTGCGCAACCGCGAGCGGGTACTCGCCGCGGCGCGCGAGGCGTTCGCCCGGGACGGGCTCGCCGTGCCGATCGACGACATCGCGCGCGCCGCGGGAGTGGGTGCCGGCACCGTGCACCGGCACTTCCCCACGAAGGAGACGCTGTACGCCGCCGTGCTCGCCGACCGGGTCGCGGCACTGGAGACCCTCGCCCGGTCCTACGACGACGGCGAGGGACTGTTCCGGTTCATCGGCGGCTTCGCCGAGCACGGCGCCGGCAACCGCGCACTCGCCGAGGCGCTCGCCCGCGGCGGCGTCGACATCCAGGCCGAACTCGGTGCGCGGTCGGCGGCCCTGAAGCAGGCGATGGCCGACCTGTTGCGCGTCGCCCAGCGGGCGGGCACGGCGCGCCCGGACATCACACCTGACGATCTGCAGGCGCTGCTGGGTGCGGTGCATCTGGCCGTCGAACGGGCCGGTGGCGACCCGTCCGCGACCGGGCGCATCCTCGGGGTCCTGTGCGACGGGCTGCGCCGCCACGATCGCGGGCCGGCTTCCGGGGGGAGCGTGCGGGCCCGGGTCGAGCCTGAGCCGTGCGGGTGAACCGGTCGGTTTCCGGCTGATCGCCGCAATCCGGGCGGGTAGCCTGCGTCCCCATGCAGGTGTCGACGGCGGCGCTCGCGGTACTCCTTCCCCTCACCCTGCTCTTCGCGGCGCTGGCCGGCTGGCCGGTCGGCCCGGCGATCGCCCCGGTGCGGCTCGCGATCATGCGCGGCGGGCTCGTCGTGGGTACCGTGACCGTGCTGGCCACCGAGGGGCTGGGCGCGCTGCACCAGCTGACCGGCGCCGCCCTTGCCGCCGTCTGGGCCACCGTCGCCGCGTCGTGTGGCGTGCTCGCCGGGTACCGGCACCGGTGGCGGCTGCCGCGAAAGGTACCGGCCGCGCTGCGCGGCACGGCCTGGCCGGACCTCGTCCTGGTCGCCGGCATGGTCGTCCTCGTGCTGGCCGAGCTGGTCGTCGCGCTGGTCGCGCCGCCCAACAACGCCGACTCGCAGGGCTACCACCTGCCGCGCGTCGAGCACTGGGCGCAGGACCGGTCGGTCGCGTTCTACCCGACCGCGGTGCACCGGCAGATCGGCTTCTCCCCGGGAGCCGAATACCTGCTGCTGCAGTTGCGCCTGCTGGCCGGCCCGGAGGAGTTCTACAACGTCGTCCAGTGGGCGGCGGCGCTGGGCTGCGCCGTCGTGGTCTCCCGGATCGCCGCCCAGTTGGGTGCCGGCCGGCGCGGGCAACTGCTGGCGGCGGTGACGGTGGCCAGCGCCCCGCTGGTGGTGCTGGAGGCGACCAGCACGCAGACCGACCTGGTGGCCGGGTTCTGGGTGGCGACCGGCGCCAGCCTGGCCCTGTCCGGGCTGCGTGCCCGCACCCCGTGGGTCGAGGTCGGCTGGCTGGGCGCGGCCAGCGGGCTGACCGCGATCACGAAGGTCAACGCGCTCGCCACGCTGGCCCCGTTCCTGCTGATGTGGGGCGCGGGGCAGGTGGGGCGGGTGCGGCCGGGCCGCGCCGCGCTGCGCTGCGCCGCGGTGGTGGCCCTCACCGCGGCGCTGGCCGGGCCGTTCACCGCGCGGTGCGCGCGGGAGTGGGGCACGCCCACCGGTGACCCGGGCGCGCAGATCATCGCGCTGGGCCGGCACGACCCGGCGGCGGTCGGCGTGAATGCCGCGCGCATCGCGGCCTCGGTGCTGGCCACCGGGTCCGCGAGGCTGAACAGGGAGACCGGCGCGGCGCTCGACGCGCTGGCCGCCGCCCTGCACCTGCCGGCGCGGGACGCCGCGCTCACCTTCACCGGGCTGCCGTTCGAGGTGCCCACGCCGCGGCACCCGGACGAGGATCACTCGGCGTACCCGATCCAGGCCATGGCCGTCCTGGGCGGCGTGGCTTTCGGCCTGTTCGGCCGCCGCCGCACCGCCCAGGTGCGGGGGTACGCCGGCGCCGCCGCGCTCGCCCTGCTGCTCACCGCGGCGCTGGTGGCGTGGCAACCGTGGATCAACCGGTTGGTCCTGCCCACCTTCGTCGCCGGGGTGCCACTGGTGGGCTGGGCGGCGAGCCACCTGCGGGACAGCCGGAGCCGGTCTTTGGGCGCGGACCCGCGGCGGCCGGTGGCGGCGATGCTCGCGGCCCTGGTGCTGCTGGCCGGTTACCGGCAGGCGGTGGCGGCGCTCTGGTACGGCCAGCCGCGGCCGCTGGGGACCAAGGAGTCCGTGCTCGCCGTGGGCCGGGACCGGGTCCGGTACGTCCGCGCCCGCGACCGGCAGGCCGGGTACGAGGCGGCGGCCGCGCGCCTGGCGGCCAGCGGCGCCCGGCGGATCGGCCTGGTGCAGAGCAACGTCGGCTGGGAGTACGCCTGGTGGGAGGGGCCGCGCCGGTACGGTGCCCATCCCGCCCTGGTGAGCCTCACCTCCGTGCTGCCCAGGCATCCACCCGCGAGCGTCGCCAGCGTCGACGCGATCGTGTGCACATTGGACACCGCGCGGTGCGCGAGGTGGCTGCCCGGCGGCTGGTACGCGATCGCCTACCGGGGCGTCAGCGTCCTGCTGCCCGGCCCACCCGCCATCGCGACCATCCACAAGGGACGCTGATGGCTGGTAGCCGCTGCGACAGGCTGCGCGGCTGATCGGTCCACCCGCCACGACCGGCCGGCCGAGGGACTCGACGGCACCGGGGTCGACTCCGTCGCCACCGCGGTGCGCAGGCGCCGCGCCTTCTCTGCCCAGACCGCGGCCGATTCGCTACGTACCGCCCTTCGGTACCGTTGACCAGCCGAGCCCCGACGAGGAGAAGGAGGGCCAGCGTGCCGGAGGACTCCCCGGGGTTCGTCCGGCGCCGGGAGGACTTCACCTGTGCCCACTGCGGGCGCGAGGTGACCGGCACCGGGTACACCAACCACTGCCCGCGCTGCCTGTGGTCGCGCCACGTCGACGTGGCACCGGGCGACCGGCTCGCCACCTGCCAGGGCATGATGGCGCCGGTCGCCGCCCTCCACGAGCGCGGCCGGTACGTCGTGGTGCAGCGCTGCGAGAGCTGCGGCCACACCTGGCGCAACCGGGCCGCGCCCGGGGACAGCAGGCAGACGCTGCTCGGGCTCATGGGTCGGGTGGTGCCGGCGCCTCCCGAGCCCCGCCGGCCCAGGCGGGGTCGGTCAGGGTGAGCCGCTGGGCGGAGCATCGCGCCCCGTATCATGACCGGCGTGCTGTTCATGGTGGTAGAGCGCTTCCGCGACCAGGACGCGAAGCCGGTGTACGAACGGGCGCGCGAGCGCGGACGCATGATGCCGGACGGGCTGCGCTACGTCGACAGTTGGGTCGAGGCCAACTTCGGCCGCTGCTTCCAGCTCATGGAGTGCGACGACCTGAGCCTGCTCATGACCTGGATCAGCCGGTGGCGCGACCTGGTCGACTTCGAGGTGGTCCCCGTGGTCACCAGCGGTGCGGCGGCCGCGGTCGCCGGTGCGGCCGGCTGACGCGCGGTCAGGCTGCCGCACAGGAGACCGTGACACCACTGCCCGATCCGTTCGCCTGGAACCCGAAACTGGTCGCCTGGCCCGCACCGAGCCGGCCGTTGTGGCTCGCGTTGGCCACCGGGACGGTGCCGCTGGTACCGGTGTTCACCCCGTTCCAGAGGTTCGTGATGGCGGTACCTCCGGGCAGGTTCATGGTGACCCGCCACCCGTTGACCGGCGCGCTGCCCGCGGTCACGTTGACGTTGGCCACGAAGCCGCCCGTCCAGGCGCTCGCCACGCTGTAGCTCGCCGAGCAGGTCCCCGCGCCGCCACCCGTCGGGCTCGTGCTCGGGCTCGGGCCCGCTGCGGACGGGCTGGGCGAGGACGGGTTGGGTGAGGACGGGCTGGGCGAGGACGGGTTGGGTGAGGACGGGCTGGGCGCGGACGGGCTCGGGGAGCCCGTCGGCGGGGTGCCGGTCGCGCCGGTCAGGACGACGATCGACTCGGCCGGGATGGCGACCGAGCTGCCGGAGAAACCGCTCGACGCGATCGTCGGGTTGGCCCTGTCGTAGACGTATTCCGTCTGTGCGGAACCGGTGATGCCCAGGCTGGACGTGCTCACCGTGTAGGAGTTGGCAGGGTCCGCGTTGACCAGCATGACGGCGTACGAGCCGCCTGGCAGGTTGGCGTAGTAGCCGTAGATGTTCGGCGTCGCCACGGCCAGGGTACCGACCTTGGCGCCCTTGACGGCGAGCTTGGCCGCCAGCGCGTACCCGTAGTAAGGCGGGTACGGGGTGTTCATGGCGGGCTCGCCGCCGGTGGCCGAGGAGAACATGCCGAAGTCGGCGGCCGGCGTGCCGTAGTTGTGCACGTCCCACCAGTCGACGCTCTGCGCGCCGAAGGAGAGCCACTCCAGCGCGTTGGCGGCGGCGAAGAGGGCGCCGACGGGCTGCTCGTTCCAGGCGTTGGCGGTCTGGGACATGTTGGTCTCGCCGACGACGAAGTACGCGGTGGGGTCGTATGTGGACAGTGCCGCCTTGACCTGCGCCGCCGCGGCCGGGATGTTGTCGATCAGCTCCATGATCGACTGAGTGCTCTCCGCCGGCAGCCCGTTGATCGGGTACCAGTGGACGTCGGCGCAGTCGATGTACGCGGCGTCCGCCTGCAGGATCGTGTTGTTCCAGTTCTGCCAGCCGTCCACGCCGGCACCGGGTGCCAGGTTGCCGTCCATCGCGTAGTCGTAGCAGATCTTCGCGTTGGGGTCGGCGGCCTTCATCGCCTGCATGTACGCCAGGGCGTTGCTCGCGTAGGACGATGCCGTGTGCGGGTTGGCGTGGGTGTCGGTCTCCCACGACCCGTACACCTCGTTGCCGATCTCCCAGAGCGTGACGCCCTGCCCGGCGGTGGCCGACCGGCTGACCCAGGCGGCCGCGCTCTGCGGGGTGTCGGAGCCGTAGTTGATGGTGACGAACTTCTGCCCGTTGCTGATGGCGTTGACCTGGTTGGAGAACTGGGCGAAGTTGACCGGCTGCGCCGAGCTGTTGACCGTGTTGGTCTGCCACATGTACTGGTCGGCCCACGAGCCGCCCGGGTACCGGATGAGTGATGTGTTGGCGGCCGAGAGGGCGCTGGCGATCGCCGGGTCCACGAAGTTGGTGTCCCAGGCGGCGGTGTTGACGCCCAGCGGCTGCAGTGGCCCGGACAGCGTGTTGCTGGCGGATCCCTGGCTGGGTCCCGAGCAGGTGACGGCCGGCACCGGATTGCTGGTGCCGTTGTAGCTGCCGTGGAATCCCCAGGTGGTGCTCGCCCCCGGAGCGAGGTTGGCGTTGTAGCTGCCCAGCGGCGTCGCGGTCACCGTGGCGCCGGTCTGGGTCACGTTCGCGCTGTACGGCGATCCCGCGATGACCGCCTGACCCGCCGGGTACGTCCAGCTGATCGTCCAGTTGGTGATCGCGTACGGGGCGTTGTTGGTCACCGTGACGGTGGCCCCGAAGTCGGGCGGGTTGTTCGACGGTGTCTGCCAGCCGATGGCGTACGCCGCGCTGCACGCCGCTCCGGTGTCGGCCGACGCGCTCCGCGCGAGCACGGCGACCGCGGTGCCGGCGGTGGCGGCCAGCACGGCGGCCAGGGCGGCGCGTCCCGGGCGTCTACTGAGGACACTCATGCTTCTCCTTCGGCCGGTCAGCCGGTGGCGCACGGAACACCGACCATCCACCGACAATGCGTGCGACATCGACGCGCGTCAAGCAAAGAGTCCCGGCGGACGTCCCTGGGCGGGAAACAACCGAAAACCGGACCGTCCTCACTCGCAGGCGTCGGCTGCCTCGCCGGGCGCCACCCGGCACTGGTCGGTCCCGTCGCCGCCCGCCAGGAAGTCCGCACCCGCCGCGCCGTCCAGCCGGTCCGCGCCGGGGCCGCCGCTGAGGACGTCGGCGCCGCCGCCACCGTTGAGCCGGTCGTCGCCCGGGCCGCCGTAGAGCGTGTCGTCACCGGCCCCGCCGTACCCCACGTCGTTGCCGCCGTCGCCGAAGACCGTGTCGTTCCCGCCGCCGGCCAGGATGACGTCGTTGCCGGCACCGGCGCAGATGACGTCGTCACCGCCGGTGCCCACCAGCAGGTCGTCGCCCGCGGTACCCGTGACGGTGCAGCGCCGGGGATCGGCGTTGAACTCCTCGACGCCCATGAGAGGGCGCAGCGCCCGCTGGACGTCAGGACCGGCGAACGCGGCGCGCAGCATGTCGCCGGCCAGCGCGTTGCCGATCGCGGCCATGACGATGCCCTGGTCGAGGGAGAGGTAGGCGGTCGAGACGGTACCGGTGCCCACGTTGACGCTGTCGCGGAAGCCCCACTTGCCGTACAGGCCGGGGAAGTCGCGCGCGAGGCGGCGCAGGTTCGCCAGCGCCTCGTCCGGTGCGAAGCGCAGCGCCAGGAAGGCGGCGTGCGGCGTGACGACACCATTGGTGTACGCCGACGCGGGCGGGTCGGCCAGCGCCGGCCGGCCCGGGCAGCCGGCGAAGCCGCGGTCCACGACGGTACCGTCCTCATTGGACGGATAGCCGCCCGGATCCATCCCGATCGCGTCCACCCCGTACGCGTTGTAGCCGCCCTCCGGCGTGTTGGACGGCGAGAAGCCCCAGTAGCCGTACCCGGCGTCCACGAGCCCGTGGTGGATCTGCGCGGCCACGGTGAGCGGGTGGTTGGGTCCCCAGCTGCCCGGCGCCCAGCGCTCCTCGGGTACGAACAGCGCCGGCATCAGCGCCTCGAACATGCTGCCGCCCCAGGACGGTGTCACCCGGGTGCCGTTGTACGGATAGGCGCCCTCGAACACGTCGACGCCGAAGTACGTGCGGTGGAAGCCGTACGGCCGCGTCTCCTGCCAGCTCCAGTCGCAGCTGTCCGGGAAGCTGCGCCAGCGCCCGAAGTAGGCGCGCGGCGGGATCTCGCCCTTGGCGATGCCGATGTAGTCGGCGATGCGGCTCTCGCTGACCTGCGTGTCGTAGCAGCAGGCGGACTCCCCGGTGCTGGGCGTGTAGGAGAACAGGATCCGGTTGACCGCCGGCCGGTAGTAGAAGCCGAAGTCCATGCTGTCGAACAGGGCGCCGGCCCGCCCGGCCAGCTCGGGCACGGCGCGCTGCACGACGCGCAGGCCGGTGGCGAGCCACCCGTTGTCCACAGAGGACAGTATCGGCGTCAGCGGTGCTCCGGTCGGTGGCCAGGTCGTCAGCGTCGCGCCGGTGCGGTGGTCGTACCAGTTGAAGAACTGGCCGCTCGCGGCGTGGCGCTGCAGGTGTTCGAGGGTGCCGATGGTCCGGGACAGCCGTGCCACCAGCTCGGCGCGGCCGATGAGCCCCAGCCGCCGCGCCACCAGCCCGCTCCACAGGTACGCGCCGATGTTGGTGGTGGAGGTCTGCACGCTGCGCGTCCCGTCCGCGGCGAGGCTGTCGGCCGGCAGCCCGGAGCCGGGGTCGGTCATCGCCACGAACGAGGCCCAGGTGGCGCTCGCGTACGCCCGCAACTGCGCCCGCGAGTCGCCCGCCGCCGCGCCGCTCGCCGGTGCCCTGGTGGCGAGCAGCGTCGCGAGCACCGCGACGCCTGCCACTGCCGGCCGTAGCGCTTGTCGCATGCCCATGCGCGCACCTCCGCGGATTCCGTTCCGGTCGCTGACAGGTGGCCGGCAGCGTACCCTCCGGGAAGATGCGTCATCCATCACCGTCAAAATATGGCATGCCCCGGGAGGGACGGATGTCGAGGTTCAGGTCGGCGGCCACGGTCGCCGTGTCGGTCGTGCTGTTCGGCTCCGCCACCGGCGGTGGTGTGCAGGCCGGGTCGCAGTCCATCGAGGCGCGGGTGACCGGCCTGCTGTCGCGCATGACGCTGCAGGAGAAACTGGAGCAGATCCAGCTGCTGCCGGACTTCATGATCACCGACGACGAGGTGCGCAAGGGCCTCGGTTCGGTGCTGAGCCTCACGGATCCGGTGCAGATCAACCGCCTGCAGCACGTCGCCGTCGAGCAGTCGCGGCTGCACATCCCGATGCTTTTCGCGTTTGACACCATCCACGGGTTCCGGACCATCTTCCCGATCCCGCTCGGCGCCGCCAGCAGCTTCGATCCGCAGGTCGCCGCCGCCGACGACCGGATCGGCGCGCGCGAGTCGGCGGCGGTCGGGCTCAAGCAGATCTACGGACCGATGGTCGACGTGTCGCACGAGCCGCGCTGGGGCCGGATCGCCGAGGGTGCCGGTGAGGACCCGTACCTCGGTTCGGTCTTCGCCGCGGCGCGGGTGACGGCCGCGCAGGGCACCAGCTACAGCGCGGCCGACAAGGTGGTCGCCAGCCCCAAGCACTACGCCGCCTACGGCCAGCCGGAGGGCGGGCGCGACTACAACACGACCGACATGTCCGAGCAGCGGCTGCGCAACCTCTACCTGCCGCCGTTCCAGGCGGCGGTGGCCGCCGGCGCCGGCACCGCGATGTGCTCGTTCAACGCGGTCAACGGGGTGCCGGGCTGCGGCAACCCGGACCTGGAGACCGGGATCCTCAAGGGCGGGTGGGGGTTCGACGGCTTCGTCGAGAGCGACTGGACGGCCGTCGCCGAGATGCGGGCCTGCCCGCCCAGCACGCCCGACACCGGCCCGTGCGGGCACGGGGTCGCCGCGGACGGGCCAGACGCGGCGGCGGTCGCGCTGAACGCCGGTACCGACTCCGAGATGACCAGCACCTTCATCCGCGACTACGGCGCCCAGCTCCTGGCACAGCACCGCATCTCCATCGCCCGGATCAACGACGCGGTCCGGCGCATCCTGCGGGTGAAGTTCCGGGCCGGGCTGTTCGAGCACCCGTACGTCGACGTCAGCAAGGCGCAGTCCGCGCAGTTGCTGCCCGACGCCGTGGCCGCCGCGCGCCGGGCCGCCGGCCGGTCGATGGTGCTGCTGAAGAACGACGCCTCGACCCTGCCCCTCGACCCGGCCAGGAACACCGCCGTGATCGGTCCGCTGGCCGACGACGGGCACGCCATGCTCGGACCCTGGTGGGGTACCGGCCGCGACGAGGACGCCGTGACCGTGCTGAACGGGATCAGGGCGCAGAGCACCGGTACGACGACGTACGCGCAGGCGTGCACCCTCCCGCACACCGAGCCGCCGGACTACGACCCGGCCGCGGACTGCGGCTCGGACGCCGGGTTCGCCGCCGCCGTGGCCGCCGCCAAGGCCGCCGACCAGGTGGTGCTCGCGCTGGGCGAGTCGCGCGAGATGAGCGGCGAGGCCGCCTCGCGCAGCACCCTCGACCTGCCCGGCCGGCAGCAGGAGCTGATCGACGCGATCAAGGCGACCGGCAGGCCCTTCGTGGTCGTCCTGTTCAACGGCCGGCCGCTCACGATCGGGAACGTCGCCGCGTCCGCGCCGGCGGTCCTCGAAGCGTGGTTCCCGGGCGTACAGGCCGGCAACGCGGTCGCCGACGTGCTGTTCGGGAAGGTCAACCCCGGTGGCAAGCTGCCGGTCTCGTTCCCGCGCACGCTCGGGCAGGTGCCGATCTACTACAACCACGAGCCCACCGGGCGCCCCTGCGACACCACCCAGAAGTACGACTCGCGCTACCGCGACCTGGACAGCTGCCAGCCGCTGTACCCGTTCGGGTACGGGCTGAGCTACACCACGTTCGCCGTCTCGAACCTGCGGCTCAGCTCGGCCACCGTCCACCCCGGCGGAAAGGTCACCGCATCCGTGGACGTGGTGAACACCGGCAGCCGCGCGGGCGACGACGTGGTGCAGCTGTACCTCCACGACCCGGTGGCCAGCATCTCCCAGCCGGTACGGCGGTTGCGCGGGTTCACCCGCGTCAGCCTGGCGCCCGGTGAGCGCAGGACGGTCAGCTTCACGCTGGACCGCGCCGACTTCGGCTTCTACGACAACCGGGGCAGGTTCGTCGTGGAGTCCGGGCGCGTCGACGTCTTCGCCGGCGACAGCTCCACCGCGGACCTGAGCCGATCGTTCACCGTGCAGGGCTGAGCCGGCCCGGCGGCGCCGCGGGTACCGTGTTGACTGTGATCGGACCCCTGGCCGGCATCCGCGTCGTCGAACTGGCCGGCATCGGCCCCGGCCCGCACGCCGGCATGGTCCTGGCCGACCTCGGTGCCGACGTGGTGCGCATCGAGCGGCCGGCCGGCGGGCTGCGGATCGGCGCGGCGGAGCAGGACGTGCTGCTGCGCGGGCGGCGGTCGGTGGCCCTGGACCTGAAGGCGCCGGCCGGCCTCGATCTGGCTCTGCGCCTCATCTCCCGGGCCGACGTTCTGCTGGAGGGCTTCCGGCCCGGCGTGACCGAGCGCCTGGGGCTCGGGCCCGACGAGTGCCTGGCCCGCCAGCCGCGGCTGATCTACGCGCGGGTCACCGGCTGGGGCCAGGACGGCCCGTGGTCGCGGCACGCCGGCCATGACATCAACTACCTGAGCCTCACCGGCACGCTGCACGCGCTCGGCAGCGCCGGCGGTCCGCCCGAGCCGCCCGTCAACCTGCTCGCCGACTTCGGCGGCGGATCGATGCTCGTCCTGGTCGGGATCCTGGCCGCGCTCGTCGAGCGCGAGCGGTCCGGCCTCGGCCAGGTCATCGACGCGGCGATGGTCGACGGGGTCGCGACGCTGTCCCAGATGCTCTGGTCGCTGCGGGCGCAGGGGGAGTGGACCGACCGGCGGGGCACGAACCTGCTCGACGGCGGCGCACCCCACTACGGTGTCTACCTGTGCGCCGACGGCCGGTACGTCGCCGTGGGCGCGCTGGAGTCCCCGTTCTACCGGGCACTCCTGAAGGGCCTGGAGCTGTCGCCGGGGGAGCTCCCCGACCACCGGGACCGGACCAACTGGCCCGAGCTCCGGCAGCTCTTCGCGGAGGTGTTCGGCCGGCATCCCCGCGACCACTGGGTCGCGCTGTTCGAGGGCACCGACGCCTGCGTGACACCGGTACTGGCGCCGGACGAGGCGGTACGCCACCCGCACGTCGCGGCCCGGGCAACCCTCGCGGAGCGGGACGGTGCCGTGCAGGCCGCGCCCGCGCCGCGCTTCTCCCGCACCCCGGCCGGGACGCCGGTGCCGGCCGTCGTGGCGGACCCGGCGGCCGTGCTGCGGGACTGGACGGCACCATCATGACAGCTCAGGGGAGGCGAGGCAGCGCATGGCACGAGGCGTCCAGGTCGGTGACCAGGCCCCGGATTTCACCCTTCCGTCGCAGTCCGGGGAACCGGTGCGGCTGCACGACCGGCTCGGCGAGCGGGTGGTCGTGCTGTACTTCTATCCCAAGGACAACACCCCCGGCTGCACCGCCGAGGCGTGCGCCTTCCGGGACAGCCACGAGGTCTTCACCGACGCGGGGGCCGAGGTGATCGGGGTCAGCTCCGACTCCGTGGACCGGCACGCCGCCTTCGCGGGGCGGCACCGGCTGCCGTTCACACTGCTCAGCGACAAGGGCGGCCGGGTCCGCAAGGACTACGGGGTACCGGCGGTGCTGGGCCTGCTGCCCGGCCGGGTCACGTACGTCATCGACCGCGCGGGTACGGTCCGGCAGGTGTTCAGCTCGATGACGAACATCGACCAGCACGTGGGCGACGCGCTCGACATGGTCCGGGAACTGCAGCGCGGTCCGCTGCCGTGACCTCGTAGGTCGTCACGGCTTCCGGGCCACGGCGGCATACGCGAGCCGGGAGCCGTCGTCGTCGGCCAGTTCCGGGTCCTCGGCGCCCCACAGGCCCACGTGCGCGACCGCCGGCTCGGCGCCCGGGTACGGCGGGACGATCGGCAACCCGTCGAAGAACCGCTCCACCTGGGCGAGGGTGCGCGGGAACCCCTCGTACCCCTGCGGGCGACCCGGCTCGAGCACCGACTGCCAGGTCTCCTCCTGCCGGTCGGAGGTGACCGCGGACAGCACGAGGTAGGAGCCCGGGGCGATGGCGTCGACGTAGCGGCGGACCACTGCCCAGGGATCGTCGGAATCGGGCAGGAAGTGCGTGACCGCGACCATCAGCAGCCCGACCGGCTCGTCGAAGTCGATCAGCCGGCGGGTCTCGGGGTGGCCGAGGATCGCCTCCGGATCCCGGATGTCGGCCTGGACCACCGCGGTGCCGTCCACCCCGGCCAGCAACCGGCTGGCGAGCGCGATCACGCGTGGGTCCTGGTCGACATAGACGACCCGCCCGTCCGGCCTGACCTCGGTGACCACCTCGTGGGTGTTGCGCTGCGTGGGCATGCCGGCGCCGAGGTCGATGAACTGGCCGATGTTCCACTCGCTGGCCAGCCGTTTCACCGCGCGCTGGAGGAAGCCCCGGTTCGCCCACGCGCCGTCGATCACGTGGGGCATCACCAGCCGGGCATGTTCGATGAGCGCGCGGTCGGCGGCGGTGTTCGCGGTGCCACCGAGGGCGGCGTCGTAGACGCCGGCCGGGCTCGGCCGTTCGTCGAGTTCTCGCATGTCACTCATCAACATCTCCGTGTCGGGGGCCACCGGATCTGTCCAAGAGGCGATTCCTCCCGGCGTGACGTTACTCCGTCCGTTTCATCAGCGACCCGACGCGCTCGCGCTCCGTGCACCAGTTCGTCCCGGCCCGGGAACGCCTCAGGTGCCGCCCTCGTGTGCCGATGGGTGGGGGACAGTCTCCGGTCGCGGCACGGCCGCGCGCCTGGACCGACCCCGCGGAGGACCCGATGTCCCAGCCGTCCCAGCCCCATCCGTACCCGCCCGCCGCGCCGTACCTGACCGAACACCCCGCTCCGGTGCAGGGGCCGGCACACCGCCGTCGCGGCGGCGGCCGGCTCGTGGTGATCGTGACCGCCGCGGTGGTGCTGCTCGGTGCGGCCGGGGGTACCGGCGCCTACCTCCTGCGCAAGCACACCGCGAAGAACACCGTCGCCGCGCACACCCGCCTGGTGGCGCCGCAGACCCTCGACGGCCGGCCGCGCGTGACGCAACCGAGCATCCAGGCCGGCCTGGACATGGCCGTGGCACAGGTGAAGGAGCAGAAGGGGGTCACCAGCGTCGTCGCCGGCGCCTACGGCGACCTGGCCAAGCAAGACCTCGTCATCGTCGTGGGCGCCGCCCGCGCCATCAGCGACCCCGGCAGGGCGCTCGACCCGCTCATCGCGGGGATGGGCGCCGGGGGAGTCCAGGTCACCGGCATGACCTCGATCGACCCCGGACCGCTCGGCGGCGTGGCCAAGTGCGGCGCCGCCACCGTCGCCGGAACGGCCGTCGGCGTCTGCGCGTGGGCGGACCGGGCCAGCACCGGCACGATCATGGTGTACTTCAAGACGCCGGCCGACGCGAAGGCCGGATTCCCGCGCATCCGCGGGGCGGTGGAGCAGCGCACCTGATCAGCTCCGTCCGGCCAGGTAGCCGACCATCGCGTGCTGCTGGTTGTACCGGGCCCAGCCGAGCGGCGTGTCGTCGTCGTGGGTGACCGCGGTGGGGCCGGCGCCCACGTCGACGACGGCCGTCACACTGCGTTCCGCGCGCGATGGAACGGGATGGAACGCCTTCGCGGGTGCGCTGACCAGTGACTCGACCCCGAAGGAGCCAGCGGTGTCCGGACCGTACCAGCAACAGCCGACCCCGTCGCCACAGCCCGGTACCGGAGGGCAGCCGTACGGCGCGCCGCGGCAGCCTGGCACGCTCTACGGGCAGCCCCAGCCACAGCCCCAGCAGCAGCCGGGCCCGCCGCCGTACGCGCAGCCGCAGCACGGCCGGTCGTACGGGCCACCCCAGCCGGGCACCCCGTACGGGCCGCCCCAGCCCTACGGGCAGCCGTACCCGAGCGCTCCGCCGCGGAAGGCCCGCAACGGCTTCGCGATCGCGTCGCTCGTCTTCGGCATCATCGGCGGGATCCCGCTGGCGCTGGGCTTCGGCGTCGCCGGCCTGGTGCGGGCGGCCAAGGTGCGGCGCGGCAAGGTGATGTCGATCGTGGGCATGTCCCTGTCGGTACTGTGGCTGGTGCCCATCATCTTCCTGGTGCCGCACGTCGCCAAGGCGAGCGATCCGGGCTGCATCGCCGGCAAGGCCACGGTCAGCGCCTACGGCGACACGAAGCTGGGCGCCGACGCGAACGACCCCGCGGCCACGAAGAACGACCTGCGGACGCTGGTGACCCAGCTCAACGGCGCGGCGGCCAAGAGCAACAACGCCGCGGCGCGTACCGCCCTGACGAAGCTGGCCACCGACTTCAACGAACTGCTGACCGACGTCAACAACCTCACGCCACCCTCGGCCACCCTGCAGAGCCGCATCACGGCGGACGCGAAGGCCGTCGACGACGCCTGCGGCACCATCGGTTGAACCGCGGCCCCCAACCGCCGCTGCTGCGCACCGGCCCGGGGAGGCGTTGGGGGTGCTCGGCTCCGCCAAAGACCGGCTCCGCCTGCGCTCCCCCGGGCTGGACAGCGCGCAGAACTGCCCGCACCGGTCGGCAGAGCGGGTCGGTGGGTGGTGCGCAGGCAACCGGATGGCAGTTGGCTGCGCGTACTCGACCAGCCGGCGTTCAACCCACCGGCACGCTGCGGGACGGCACCTGGTCCGGGATGACCGGCAGGCCGGCACGCCGCCAGGCGGTGATGCCCCCGGCCAGGTCGGTGGCCCGGTGCAGGCCGAGATCCTGCAGCGCGGCGGCGGCCAGCGAGGAGGTGTACCCGTCCTGGCAGTACACGATGACCGGCAGGTCGTACCGGTCGGCGACCGGCAGCCGCGCGTCGCTGGCCGGATCGAAGCGCCACTCCAGCACGTTGCGCTCGACGATGAGCGCGCCGGGGATCACGCCCGAGGCGGTGCGCTGCGCGGCGGGCCGGATGTCGACGAGTACGGCGCCCTCGCGCTGCGCCCGGGCGGCGCGGCGGGGCGGGTGGCGGTCCAGCCGGGACCGTGCCTCGGCGAGGATCTGGTCGATGCCCCGGGAGCCGTGCGGTCGCTGGCTCACCAGTTGGCTCCCGCGCGCTCGACGGCCGCCACGCACAGCGCGCCGCGCTCGATGCGGTACCGGGTCATGCTGGTCAGCGCGGGCCCGTACACGTGCAGGCTGATGGCCGGCACGACGCCTTCGTTGGCGACGCGGTGGATGTGCCGGGCGCCGAAGGGGCGGGTGCTGCCGGCGGGGTACCGCCTGCTGGTCATCCGCAGCCCGCGCCGCGGCGTCTGTTCGGTCAGCGCGCCGCTGACCACGTGGAAGGCGCCCGCGGACCCGCCGTGGTCGTGCAGGTCGGTCGCCTGGCCGGGCAGCCAGGTCAGCAGCCACGCCTCGTGGTCCGCCGCGCTGGCGAGGCGTGCGTACCAGCGGTCGACCGGGTCGAACTCCGGGTCCACCGACCAGGTGGTGGGGTTCGCGGCGTATCGCCGGGCAAGGGCGGCCAGCCCGCGCGGCGGCAGGGCAGGGCGCGGCGTCGTCATGGTGTCTCCGGATTCGGGTAGCAGGTCGGCGCGGCGCCTCGGGGCACCCGGGATGGTCAGCCGCGGGTCAACAACACCCGGGCAGCGCTCCGGCGCTACCGGTCAGCCGCCAGTGGACCTTGGAACCCGTGGCGTCAGAATAACCCATTAAATCTACCTGTCAAGGAGGATATAGCGCCGCCGCAACCCGCCTCCGAGGTGGGGGAGAACAATAGCTTCGACAGCACCAGGTGAGCAGGGAGGATGCCGTGGAGAAGCCGGACTGGGCAGGCCCGTTGGCTGAGGCGTACGGTCACGCACTGGCACATCTGACCGAACTGCCGCGGCGGCGGGTGGGCAGCGAGGAGGCGGGCCGGCCGGAGCTGCTGGCCGCGCTGGGCGGGCCGCTGCCGGAGCGGCCCGGCGACCAGCGCGGGGTCATCGCGGACCTGGTCGCCGCCGCGGAGCCGGGCCTGGTGGCCACGCCCAGCGGTCGGTTCTTCGGGTTCGTCATCGGCGGTGCCGTCCCGGCCGCGCTGGCCGCCGACTGGCTCACCTCGACCTGGGACCAGAACGCGGGACTGCACGTCCTGGCGCCCGCCGCCGCCGTGGTCGAGGAGGTGGCCGGCGGCTGGCTTGCCGAGCTGCTCGGTCTGCCGGCCGGTGTGTCGGTGGGGTTCGTCACCGGCGGCCAGATGGCCAACTTCACCGGGCTGGCCGCGGCGCGGCACGAGGTGCTGCGGCGGGTGGGCTGGGACGTCGAGGTCGACGGCCTGGTCGGCGCGCCGCCGGTGCGGGTACTGGTCGGCGCGCAGCGGCACGACACCATCGACCGGGCGCTGCGCTTCCTCGGCCTCGGCACCGCCGCGATCACCACGGTCGCGGCGGACGACCAGGGCCGGATGATCCCGGCCGCGCTGCCCGACGCGCTCGCCGGCGCGACCGGGCCGGCGATCGTGTGCGCCCAGGCCGGCAACGTGAACACCGGCGCGGTCGATCCGGTCGGCCGGATCTGCGACATCAGCCACGCCGCCGGTGCCTGGGTACACGTGGACGGCGCGTTCGGGTTGTGGGCCGCGGCCAGCCCGCGGCTGCGACCGCTGCTCGAAGGCGTCGACCGGGCCGACTCGTGGGCCACCGACGCGCACAAGTGGCTCAACGTGCCGTACGACTCCGGGTTGGTGTTCTGCGCGCATCCCGCCGCGCACCGGGCCGCGATGGGGGTACGCGCCAGCTACCTCATCCACAGCGACGGCGGGCAGCGCGATCCGCTCGACCACGGTCCCGAATTCTCCCGGCGGGCGCGTGGCTTCCCGGTCTACGCGGCCGTCCGCGCCCTGGGCCGGGACGGGATCGTGGAGGTGGTCGAGCGCTGCTGTGACCTGGCGCGCCGGTTCGCCGAGCGGCTGGCCGGGCAGGAGGGCGTCGAGGTGCTGGCCGAGGTGGTCCTCAACCAGGTACTCGTCCGGTTCCTCGCGCCCGGCGGCGACCACGACGGGCACACCCGCCGGGTGGTGCAGCGGGTGCAGGACGAAGGCACGTGCTGGATGAGCGGCACGACCTGGCAGGGCCGGGCCGCCATGCGGATCTCGGTGACGAACTGGTCGACCGACGAATCCGACGTCGACGAGTCCGTCGCCGCGATCCTGCGCTGCGCGCGACCCTGATCCACCGGCGGAAACCGTGGATCAGGTAACCGTGGCGGCGCCGCGCGCGTGGTACTGGACATGAGTCAACACGAGCAGTGGGACATCGCCTCGGGCGTGGGCATCACGGCGCTGGGCGTGGCCGCCGCGCGGGCCATCGAGTCCAGCCGGCCGGACCGGCTGATCGCGGACCCGCTCGCGGCGGCCTTCGTCGACGCTGTCCCGGGAGTGGTACGCAGCTCCCTGCGGTGGCCGGAGGACGGCGCGGCGGTCTCGCAGCAGGACGCGCTGCTGCTGCACACATCCACCGACGTGGGCCTGCGCGCGCGGGTCTTCGACGACTACCTGCTGGCCGCCTGCCGCGACGGGATCGGGCAGGTCGTGGTCCTGGCCGCCGGGCTGGACAGCCGCGCCTTCCGACTGGCCTGGCCACCCGGGCTGCGGCTGTTCGAGATCGACCAGCCCAGGGTGCTGGAGTTCAAGGACGCGGTGCTGCGCGACCAGGATGCGCAGCCCCGGTGCACGCGTCTCGTGGTCCCGGTCGACCTGCGGGGCGACTGGCCGGTCGCGCTGCGCGACGCCGGCTTCGCCGCCGACCTCCCGACCGCCTGGCTGGCCGAGGGCCTGCTGCACTACCTGGACGCCGCCGCCGAACAGGCGCTGGTCAGCCACATCGACGACCTGTCCGCGCCGGGCAGCCAGATCGGTGTGGAGCGCGCCGACGTCGCCGGCCTGATGGACCGCGGCGGGCTGCGCCGCGTCGGCGAAAGCTCCACAGTGGACATGGACCAGCTCTTCCGGACCGAACCGCGGCCGGACCCTGCCACCTGGCTGGCCGGCCGGGACTGGACGGTCACTGTCGAACCGGCGACCGCCGTCGCCGGCCGGTACCACCGCGACCTCGTCGACCCTCGGCTTCCCGGTCCCCCGTTGCGGATCGCCGAGCACACCGCGTTCCTGTCGGCGCACCGCACCGGCCCGACGTGAGTGACGGCCGCGCCGGACACCACCGGCCGGCGTCACGCCGCGGCCAGCCGCCGCTGCGTCGACTGGTGCCCGAGCGCGAGCAGGCAGACGGCCGCGACGGCGGTCGCCGCCACCGCCGCGGGCGCCCACGCGCTCAGCGCGACGATCCAGAACACCGCCCACACCACGGCCGGCACCGCCAGCGGGAACAGCGCGGCGACCAGGCACCTCGACGCGGGCTGCCCGGCCAGCCACGCCGCGAGGTAGAGCAGCCCGCCGAGCACGACGTAACCACCGGCGAAGGCGGCCAGCCGGCGCCAGCGGCCGATCATCGCGCCGAGCCCGACGCCGAGCACCGCCCACGCGGCGAAGCCGGCGGCCCCGCTGGCCACCACTGTCCACACGGGACGGTCGGCCAGCGTCAACTGGTGTACCGCGACGCCGCGGCTGGCCAGTTCGCCGAGCCCCCAGTGCCCGGCGACATGGGCGGCCGCGGTGGGCAGCGCGGCCGCCATGTCGGCGGCGGCGAGGACCACGGCGAACAGCGCGGCCACGGCCGCCTTCGCGAAGATGAGGACGACCGGAGCAGGTGCGCCCGGCGGCGGATCCGGATCGGGTACCTCCCGGACCGCCCGCCGTCCGGCCAGGCGTGGATCGCGGAGCACGAGAAAGACCCCGGCGGCCATCGCGAGCAGGCATCCACAGCCGAAGCCGGAGGTGTAGACCGCCATGGCGTCGGTGCGGTAGGCGGCGAGCACGGCACCGTCGGGTTGCGGGTCGAAGTCGATGACCGTCTCGTACAGGTGCGCGTTGTACGGCAGCAGCCGCCAGCCGAGGTACGCGGCGAGCGGCGGCAGTATCCACAGTGGCCACGAGCGCCCGAGCAGCGCCCGCAGTTCACTGACGAGTCCCTCGCGCATCAGCTCGGACTGTAGCGCTCGCGTGTCGAAACCGCCCGATCCCCGGCTGGGGATGTCCGGGAGCCCGGCCGCCTGCGAAACTGGCGTACATGACCGCCTCGGTCCCAGGTGTGCCCAGGGCGCGCCGGAAGGCTGGCGGGTACGTGGGCAACGCGCACGGGGAACCGCCGGGCGAGGTGACCAGCTTTGTCGGCCGGGGGCACGAACTCGCATCGGTCCGGCAGCTGCTGTCGGCCGGGCGGTTGGTGACGCTCACCGGAGTCGGCGGCGTCGGTAAGACCCGGCTGGCGCACCGGACGGCGTGCCACCTGCGACGCGCCTTCCCGGACGGCGTGTGGTTCGTCGGCCTGGCCGAGTTGCCGCGGGTCGAGCCGCCCCTGCCCGAGGCGCCGGACGTGCACGCCGTGGCCCAGCTCGTCGCGGCCACGCTCCGGCTGCGGCAGCGGGCGCCGCAGTCGCCGGTGGACATGCTGTGCGGGTACCTCGCGCGGCGGTGCCTGCTGCTCGTGCTGGACGACTGCGAGCACCTGCTGGACGCCTGCGCGGCGCTGGTCGGGACGCTGCTGCGCGCCTGCCCGGAGGTGCGCGTCCTGGCCACCAGCCGGGAGCCGCTGGCGATCGCCGGCGAGGCCATCATGTCGGTACCGCCGCTGCCGGTCCCCGGTCGCGGCGCGCCGGCGAGCCTCACCGAGTTGCTGCGGTGCGAGTCGGTGGCCCTGTTCGCCGAGCGGGCCGCGGCCGCCGTACCCGGCTTCCAGGTGACCGCGGGCAACGCGGCGGCGGTGTCGGACATCTGCCGGCGGCTGGAGGGCCTGCCGCTGGCGATCGAACTGGCGGCGGCCCGGCTGCGGGTGCTGACCCCGCGGCAGATCGTGGACCGGCTGGCCGACCGGTTCGGCCTGCTCGCCGGCGGCTCCCGCGGCAACCCCGACCGGCAGCAGACGCTGCGGGCCTGCGTGGACTGGAGCTTCGGCATGTGCTCCGCCGCCGAGCGGCGGCTGTGGTCGCGCCTGTCGGTCTTCCCCGACGGCTTCGACCTGGCGGCGGTGGAGGGCGTCTGCGCGGGCGGCGAGCTGGCCGTCGAGGACCTGTTGCACCTGACCGCCGCCCTGGTCGACAAGTCGATCCTGACCCGGGAGGACCACCGCGGGCCGGTCGCCCGGTACCGGATGCTGGTGACCATCCGCATCTACGGGCAGGACAGGCTGCGCGAGACCGGTGAGTACCTCGCGTTGCGGCGGCGGCACCGCGACTGGTACGCGGGGGTGGTGGCGCGGGCCCGGGCGGAGTGGATCAGCGACCGCCAGGCGTACTGGCTGGACCGGCTCAACCGCGAGCGCCCGGACCTGCGGGCGGTCATGGAGTTCTGCCTCACCGACCCGGCCGGGGCGCAGGCGGCGCTGCGCATCCTCGTGACGCTGCCGTCGCTGTTCTGGTGGGGCTCCGGCCTGTTCCGCGAGGGCCGGCGCTGGCTGGGCCGCGCGCTGGCGCAGACCGCGGCGCCCAGCGTGCTGCGGTCGCGGGCGGTGCTGCTGGCCAGCAGGCTGGCGGTCGCCCAGGGCGAGTACGAGATCTCGGTGCGGCTGCTCGGGGAGGGGGAGGAACTCGCCAGGCAGGTGGGTGCGGCCAACGAGCTCGCCTACGCAGCCTTCATCCGCGGGGTGACCGCGCTGATGCGCAACGACCTGCCCGTCGCGGTCGACACCCTGCAGCGGGCGCTGGTCATGGGGGCCGTGGCGCCGGAGCGCGAGCGGGACCAGGACCAGCGCCTGCACACGCTGTTCACGCTCGTGGCGGCCGCCGGGCTGGCCGGCGACAAGGAGCAGGCGGTCGCGTGCGCCGAGCAGGTGCTGGCCCTCACCGAGCCGCAGGGAGAGATCCTGCACCGGTCCAACACGCTGTGGGCGCGGGGGCTGGTCGCCTGGTTGCAGGGCGACCTGCGGGACGCGGCCGCCTACGAGTTGGACGGCCTGCGGCTCAAGCAGTCCTGCGGGCTGGACGACGAGCTCGGCTCGGCGCTGTGCCTGGAGGTGCTGGCCTGGGTCGCCGCCAGCGGTGGCGAGCCCGGGCAGGCCGCGTCCCTCCTCGGCACCGCGGACGCGATGCTGACCGACGTCGGCATGCCCATCGGCGCGTTCCGGCACCTCGTGGACCATCACGACCGGTGCGAGCGGGAGACCCGGGCGGTCCTGGGCAATGCCGCGTTCGCGCGCGCCTTCCGCGGCGGCCGGAGCCTGTCCGTCGAGGAGGCGCTCGGCTACCTGCTCGGCGGGGACGAGCTGCCGCCGCCACCGGCACCCGCCGCCGGCCCGGCGCCGCTGACCCGGCGCGAGCGGCAGGTCGCCGAGCTGGTGGCACAGGGCATGACCAACCAGCAGATCGCCAAGAGGCTGGTCGTCTCCACGCGTACCGCGGAAAGCCATGTCGACAACATCCGGGCCAAGCTCGGCTTCGCCTCCCGTACCCAGATCGCCGCGTGGGCCGTCCGGCATGACCGGGATCGGACCGGCTGACCGCGCCCGGGCGTACCCGATCCTCGACGTCGTGGAGGCCCCGGGCCGGATCCCATCCAAAACCAGGCCCGGGGTCCCTTACCCCCGAATGGTGCTCGAATCTAACCCTGTACGCCGAGCGACACGAAGTCGACCATGCCGACCCATGCGGTGACATAGACGTTGGTCGTCTTCGGGTTGCGGTAGTTGAGTGCCTTGTCGAAGACGAAAGGCAGGTACGTGGCCGAATCCATGACCAGCTTGTCGATCTGCTTCCACAGCTGCGCGGCCTTCGCCGGGTCGGTGGCGGTGACCGCCTGGTCGATCAGCGAGTTGACCGCCGGATCGTTCAGCTCGGCGGTGTTGTTGTTGCCGCCGTTCGGCTGGATCTTCCGCCCGTCCACGAGTACCTGCAGGAAACCGTCATTGGTCGGGTAGTCGGCGCCCCAACCCTCGACCATGAGGCCGTAACCCTTCCGTTTGACATTGGCCGGAGTGCCGATGGTGGTCGAGTAGTAGCTGGACGGGTCGGTCGCGTCGATGGTGGCGACGATGCCCACTTTGGCCAGTGACTGCTGCAGCGCATCCGCGACCTTCCTGCCCTTGGCCGTGCTCTGTGTCGCGATGACCGTCCGGAAGCCGTCGGGGTGCCCGCAGGCCCGCAGTGCGGCCTTCGCCTTGTCGAGGTCCGGCGTGCCGGCCGTGCCGGTGAACGGCTGCAGGCTGCGGTCGTAGCCGGTGAGGTTCGGCGGGATCAACGACGGCGCGATCGCTCCGCCGGCTGTCGGGCCGCCCCGTGCGGTCTGCAGCGCCACCTTGTCGGCCGCGTACTGCACGGCCTTGCGGCATTCGAGGTTGTCCATCGGCGCAACCGTGGTGGCGAGGCTGACGAACCGGGTGAACCCGGTGTTCGGGTTGTCGGCGTGCGCCTTCAACTCCGGGTTCGTGAGGATCTTGGTCTGGGTCGTCGGCTGCACCCCCACCTGGTTGACGTTGATGTGGACGGTACCGTCCAGCAGCTCGTTGTCGATCTCCTCGTCGCTGCTGATGACGGTCAGGTTGATCTCGTCAGGCAGGGCGTTGCGGACCTTGTCGGTGGACGGGTCCCAGTTCGGGTTGCGGTCCAGCACGAGACTCTTGCCCGGCTGGTAGTTCTTGAACTTGTACGGTCCGGAGGACACCGGGTGGCCGGTGTACTTCGAGCCGGTGTCCCGGGCCCGCGGCACCGGAGCGGCGCCGCCCATGGCCAGCTTGTACGGGAAGCTCGCGTCGAGGTTGGCGAGCGTGAAGACGATGGTGCTGTTGTCCGGCGTCTGTACCGACTTGAGGCCCAGCTTCTCCGGATCCTTGTCCGCGTACGGGCCCTTGTAGTGCTGCCCCTCGTCGAGCGCCGCGATCAGGTAGGTCGGGCCGCCGGGTACCACCGCCTGGGCGAAGACCCGCTCGATGCCGTACTTGATGTCCTTGGACGTGATGGGCGTGCCGTCCTCGAACTTGATGCCGCTCTTCAGCTTGTATGTGTACGTCTTGCGGTCCGCACTGACGTCCTGGCTCTGCGCCAGGTCATTGACGAGCTTCAGGGAGCCCGCACCCGGCTCCGGCGCTGCGGTGACGAGTGTCCGCAGGTAGTAACGAGAAAAGTTGAACATCCACGCGTAGTAGAACCGGGCGCCGTCGTACGAGTCGGCGTCCGCGGTGGTGACCAGTTTGAGCACCCCGCCCTTGTGCGTCGAGGGGTTGACGACGCCGGTGATGGCGGCGTTGAAAGCGGCACCACCGGGACTGTTGCCGGCCGCCGGTGTGCCGCCACCCGAACAGGCGGCGAGTATGAGAGTGAGCGTGGCCGAACCGGCGACCAGCGCTGCAGTCTTCCGTTTCACAGGCAGTTCCTCTCACTGTCAAGAAGCAGCACGGGGCCAGTGGTGCATCGCTGGTTGCGATGACCACAGGAACGGTCCGTGAATTACCCTCCACCTCTAACGGACTGCTGAGGCGCCCAGCCGGTTGCGCCGGTTACACGGACAGGCTCCGTACCGGATCCATCCGGTCCGGAGCCGCCGCGCGGGAGTTTTATCTGTGCCGACAGCGTGGCGTCAGGTGAACAGCCGGGCCGGTACCGCGTCGGCCATCACCTGGTAGCCCGCGGGGTTCAGGTGCAGGTGGTCACCGACGTCGAGCGCCGTCAGCAGCTGCCGCGGGTTCTGCGGATCGCGCGTGACCCGGTCGAAGTCGATGACGGCGTCGAATCCGCCGCTGGTGCGGATCCACTCGTTGACGGTCTGCCGGGCCGACTCGCGCAGTCCGGCGGCGTCGTCGTACCCGGTGTTGCCACCGAACGGCGTCAGCGTGGCGCCGTACACGCGGATGCCCTGCGCGTGGGCGCGAACGACGATCTGGTCGTACGCCGCGATCAGGTCGTCCGCGACCTGCTTCTGCGCGGCGTCGGTGGCCGCGGCCGTGCCGATGTCGTTCACGCCTTCGAAGACGATCAGCCAGCTGACGCCGCTCTGCGCGAGCACGTCCCGGTCCAGCCGCGCCAGGGCGTTGGGTCCGAGACCGTCGTTCAGCACCCGGTTGCCGCCGGCCGCCTGGTTGAGGATCGCGATGCCGGCCGTGCTCCGGCTGGCCTGCAGCCGGGCGAGCAGCCGGTCGGGCCAGCGGTCGTTCAGGTTCGTGGTGGAGCCGCGGCCGTCGGTCAGCGAGTCACCGAGCATGACCGCCGCCGCCGTGCTGCCCCTGGACCACACCTCGACGCCGCTGAGGAAGTACCAGTGGTTGGTCGTGGTCGCCGCCGGCAGGTCCGCGTCCTGCACGTGGTCTCCGGCCACCAGGTAGGACGTGGTGCGCGAACCGGGATGCGAGGTGATGTTGTTGGATGCCTGGCCCTCGGCGAGGTAGCTGGTCACGGTGACGTTGGACTGCGGCGCGAGGGGGAAGGTCAGCGGGTCGGACACGACCTGCGCGCCGACCCGGATGTCCACAGAGGAATGACCGTGGAAGGTCACCGGGTGGGATGTGCCGGCCCGGATGGCGCTGACCCCCGCCTGACCGTCGACCGGGAGGGCCACCGAGACCGAGGTGATGGGCAGCGGCGCGCCGCCGAACGCGTTGGAGAAGCGCAGCCGGACGTGCTGCCCGCCGACCGAGGTGTGGAGGGTCTGCCGCAGGGTGCTGTTCGCCAGGACGAGACCGTCCTGTGTGAACGGTGCCGGTGGCATGTTGCCGGGTTCGGTGAGTTGGGGCATGGACACCCACGTGTTCACCCAGTGCCCGGCCGTCCTCGTCGCGACCGGGTCACCGGCGGCGACTTCCGTGCTGCCGGTCGCCCGGACCGCGATCGGGGTCACGACGGCCGCGGCGGCGAGGGCTGCCGCGGCGACCCTACCGATGATCGACCAGGTCCGGTTCATGGATGACCGCCTCCCCTTGCGCCCGGCCGTTTCGGCCGAAAACTTCCAGGACTAGGCCGCAAACTTACGGGGGGACGTTGATGCCCGTCAACCCCTGCGCACACAGACGCAGGCCCTGACCTGCCGAAACTTTCGGCGGCCAGGGCCTGCGGGTGGCGGTGGCGGTTACGCGAAGCGCCGGATGAACGCCGCGGCCGTCTCGGCGACCTCGCGCCAGCCGTGGTCGATGGTCAGCGCGTGGCCGCGTCCGGGGATCTCCACGAACTCGGTGACGCCGGGGTTGTGCTGCTGCCGGTGGTACGCGGCCGCCGAGATGGCGCGCGGCACGGTGTTGTCCTTCTCGCCGGAGACGATCAGCAGCGGGCCGCGGTCCGGGTTCTCGGTGTCCACCTTCGCCTCGGTCCACGGGTTGAGGTTCGCGGTGGCGGCCTGGAACAGCGGCGCACCGGACGCGGGTACGGCGAACGTGTCGTACAGCGACCGGGCCTCGTCCTCCGGTACGGCGTTGGCGAAGGCGTACCGGAACTGCTCGTAGGTCAGCGGGACGGCCCGGTGCCGGTTGGCCGGGTTGCCGAGCACGGGCAGCGAGGAGCGCAGCGACGAGATCGGCAGCGGGAGCACGCCACGGAACGGTGCGCCGTCGATGGCGACCGTGGCCGCGGACAGGCCACGCCCGGCGATGATCTGCGCGAGCAGCCCGCCGAAGGAGTGCCCGATCACCGCCGGCTTGCGGTCCAGCTTCTCGATGACGGCCGCGTAGTGGTCCGCGACCTGCCCGACCGTCTTGTTCGCGAATACCTCGGGGTGGGCCTTGGCCTCCTCGACCGTCTCCGGGTCGTCCGGCCAGCCCGGGGTCAGCGGCGCGTAGCCGGCCTCGGCGAACAGCTCCGCCCAGCGGTCCCAGCTGCTCGGCAGCAGCCAAAGGCCGTGGATGAACACGACTGGGGTACGGCCGCTGGCGTTCACGCGGTCGACGTCCTCCGTGGTGCCGGGCGTGGTCTCGGACATGGGTCCTCCTTCGCTCCGGCCGGACCGATGCCTCCGGCCGCGTGCACAGGCTAGCCCCACCAGGGGGTGCTGTCGTCATCCCGCCGGCGACAACCGTCGAGACGATGACCGCCGATGCTCGTCGAGCGTGGTCGGCAGGGCGTGACATAGCCTGGGGCCATGGCGGGTGCGCGATGACTGGTACCGATCGGCCCAGCGCGTCGCTGCTGCAGCGGCTGGGTGACTACCAGGTGCTGGATGACGACGACGACGATCCCGTGCTGCTCACCCGGGACGGCCAGGCGGTCGACACCTGGCGGGAGGGGTACCCGTACCAGGAGCGGCTGGGCCGGGACGAGTACGAGCGGGAGAAGCGCCTGCTGCAGATCGAGTTGCTGAAGCTGCAGAACTGGGTCAAGGCCAGCGGCGAGCGGTTGGTGGTGCTCTTCGAGGGGCGGGACGCGGCGGGCAAGGGTGGCACCATCAAGCGGTTCATGGAGCATCTGAACCCGCGCGGCGCGCAGGTGGTGGCGCTGGAGAAGCCGTCCGAGCGGGAGTCGACGCAGTGGTATTTCCAGCGGTATGTGGAGCATCTGCCGGCCGCGGGGGAGATGGTGTTGTTCGACCGGTCCTGGTACAACCGGGCCGGCGTGGAGCGGGTGATGGGGTACTGCACCCGTGCGGAGTATCTGGAGTTCATGCGGCAGGCGCCGGAGCTGGAGCGGATGCTGGTGCGCTCGGGCATCCGGCTGGTGAAGTTCTGGTTCTCGGTGTCGCGGCGGGAGCAGCAGACCCGGTTCGTGATCCGGCAGGTGGATCCGGTGCGGCAGTGGAAGCTGTCGCCGACGGATCTGGCGTCGCTGGACCGGTGGGACGACTACACGGAGGCGAAGGAGGCGATGTTCTTCTACACGGACACCGCGGACGCGCCGTGGACGGTCATCAAGAGCAATGACAAGAAGCGGGCGCGGATCCAGGCGATGCGGTACGTGTTGGGCCAGTTCGGGTACGACAACAAGGACGCCGAGGTGGTCGGCGTGGCGGACCCGGTGCTGGTCGGTCGCGCGACCGAGCTGTTCGAGGACGACGAGCGGCCCACCCGCCAGTTCCCGCAGCTCTGACGCGTCCGGCCTGGCGAACTCCGGGTAGCACCGCGTACCGCGGCGGTGCGATCGCGGAACCTCCGGCCGGCGACGCCGATCGATGCCGGTGGCGCCGGTCGACGCTAGGCGGTCGCCGTGATGGACAGGCCGTGGCCGGCCAGCTCCGCGGTCACCGCGGCGTTGGGTCGGCGGACGTCGAGGGCCATGTGCAGGTCCAGCGCGCTGTCCTGGACCGCGAGCAGCGCGCCGATCGCCGTCGCGTCCAGCACGGTGGCCCTGGTCAGGTCCACGACGACCCGGCGGGCTCGGCGCCGCATGATCGCCTCGACGAGGGCCTGGCGCAGGCGGTACGTGTCGGTTTCGCCGATGTCACCACACAGCACGATGACCGTGGTGTGCGGGTAGATCCGGGTGGTGACGGCGGCAGCGGTCACGATCGCCTCCGGGGGCGGGCGAGTGATCCTTACAGCCTAGAGAACCCGCCGGGTGGCGGGCGAGGGGCTGCGGGTCGCGGAAGGGTCACACCCCACCGAGATGAGGGTGCCGCCGCCCTCCGTTCGGGGGAGGAGGCACTGGTCAGGGGCTGGATCCCGGCGAGCTCCGCGGCGTCGGCGGCGGCAGCGTGACGGCGTGGGTGGGTGGCAGCTGTCCGACGTCCAGCACGCCGGGCGGGGCTTGCCGGGCCGATTCCGGTGCCGGCGCGGTGCGGGCGAGGAGGCGGCCGAGTCCGGTCCGGGTGGCTACGACCAGGATCCGATCGGTACGTACGAGTTTGCGGCCAAGGGGCGGCGACCACAGCGTCTGTTCCCCGCGCCCGGTGCGCACCGCCAGCAGCCGTGCCTCGTTCGGCTCGTCGACCGCGGTGACGAACTCACCGTCGAGTGCCGAACCGGCGCCCACCGGCAGCTCGACGGCGAGCAGCACGCGGCGCCGTACCGGAATGGTGTCCAGCACGGCCCGGCCCATCATGGCCGCGGCGAAGGTCGGCGCGGCCAGATAGGACACGCTGCGGGAGATGGTCAGCCCGAAGGCCCGCTCGACCCGGGTGGCGAAGTCCGCGTCGAACAGGCGCAGCACCACGGGTACCCGCCCGGCGATGGCCCGGCCGAGCAGCGCGGTCTGCAGGTTGCGCATGTCGTCGGTGGACAGCACGAGCAGGGTCCGGCAGGTGTGCACCCAGGCCGCCCGCAGCACGGCCTCCTGGGTCGGGTCTCCCACGATGACCGGAATGCCCAGGGCCCGGGCCGCCGGCACGCCGCGGGCCTGCTCGCGGTGGTCGACCGCGACCACGTCGAGGCCCGCCTCGTCCAGCGCGGCCAGCACCCGGGTGCCGAGGTTGCCCAGCCCCACCACGACCAGGTGGTCGCGCATCGGCTCGGTGGGGCCGCCGGTGGCCCGGGCCAGCCGGGCGCGTACCGCGGCGTCCACCACGGCCGCGGTCAGCACCGGGATGAGGGCGACGCTGAAGACCGCCAGCGCGGCCTGCAGCGCCTGCTCCGCACCGGAGAGGTGCACGTCGGCGTTGGCGCCGCCGACCGCGGTCAGGACGGTGACGTAGAGCGATGCCCACCAGCCCAGGTGGTCGATCAGGTGGAACAGCACGGCGGCGACCAGCAGCAGGGCGGCGACCGCGCCGAGCAGGATCCGCAGGCGCCGGACCAGGACCAGGGACAGGGCGTGCAGCGGGTGCCGGCGCCGCCGCCGGCGTGACGGTACCGGCGCCGGCGCGTCGGCGAGCACCACGTCGGCGAGCCGGTCGTCCTCGGGCAGCAGCTCCGGCTCGTCGTCGTCCGGCCCGGCCGCCGCCAGGCCGCGGACCACGTCCTGGGCGCGCACGTCGCCGCGGCGGGTGACGATCAGCCGCCGGTTGGCCAGGCGGATGTGGGTCGGCGTACCGTCGCCCAGCGCCGCGGCCACGAAGCCCGGTGCGGCGATCGCCGACTCGGACAGGACCGCGCAGTCGCGCAGCAGCACCCGGGTGCCCTCGGCCAGGCTCTGGTTGAACATCCGCACGACGATCCGCAGCGCCGGGTTGATCTCCTCGGCGAGCAGCGCGGCGTCCAGGTTGCCCGCGTCGTCCTGCGCCACGAGCGCCAACGCCTGCGCGCCCGCCAGGCCGGCCGCGGTGAACGCCGCCCCGGTCAACCGGGCCGCCTCGACCATCTCGACGCGGTCCGGCGCCGCCAGGTACCGGTCCTCCCGCTGGCCGCCACCGACGACCATCGTCACGTCCACCCCGTAGCGGGCCACCAGCTCGTCGACGAGGCGGAACGCCAGGGCGTTGTCGCCACACACGACGAACCGCGCTCGCGCCACGCCGGCACTTTACCGGAACCAGGCAAATGCGGCGGGTACCTGATGTTCACTTCCGGCACATGCGTCGTGTGCCTGCGGCGGCGCGGCGGGACACCGAAGCGGCTCAGCCTGAGCGCGATGTTTCGTGATCCTGGGGCGGCGAAACGGACGGGCCCGCGTGAACCAGGAGGAGGCGTGTTGATTGCGGGGACCACGCTTTGTCTTTTTGTCGATGCTGACACTCGATCATTCTGGCGAGTCGGGTACGGAAAGCATGTTCTGGATGCTCGTGTCACCCAACAATCGCCGGTTGGGCCGTGCCGCGCACCAATTCACCGCGTTTGACGCGTGCCGGGAGAAGGTCATGCTGCTGCGCCGGCGGCTCGCGGACCTGAAGGCGGTGACGACCACGGCCGAGCCGCACGGGCACTGGGCGTGGCGGGTGGAGCTGGACGGCACGATTGCCGCCGTATCGACTCGCACCTATTTTCGGCAGCAGGAATGCGATTACAACCTGCGCCGCTTTCTGGAGGCGGTACCGGAGGCGGAGGTGGCGACCATCGCACGAACCGTCCGCATTGGACGGCTACCGGCGGCCCGCGGGAAGTGATGTTTCATTTGGCGTTCACGAATTCTCTCTCCCGGCGTGGTTCGTGACTGGGAGGTTCCACTCGCATCCAACAGGGGGTGCACCAGGCGAAAGGTCAGGGATGAAGACCATCAGCAAGGTTGGCCTGGGGATGGTGGGGGCGCTGGCCGTCATCCTCACCCAGGTCAGCCCCGCGCACGCGGACGTCCAGCCGCAGGCGTCCGATGTGGTGGGTGTCGGGTCGGACACGATCCAGTTCGGCATGGACTTCCTCGCCGACGGAGACATCAACGGCGACTCCGGGTTCAACACCACGAGTACGGCGCGGCGGGTGTTCTCGTTCGACGCCACCGGTGACGCCACCGGGGGTACCACGGCCGGCGCGACGTCCGTACTGCGGGCCAACGCCAAGCCGATCACCCGGCCGAACGGATCGGGTGCCGGTATCACCGCGCTGCTGGCCGACACCGGCGCGACCGAGGTCATCAACTTCGTCCGGTCGTCGCGCCTGCCCAGCCCCACCGAGCAGACCACGGCGACCAACAACGGCTGGGGCGGCCTGCACGTGTACCAGTTCGCCACGGACGGGCTGACGGTGGCCGCGTCGCTGACGGTGGCGTCGGACGCTCCGGCGGCTCTGCCGGTCGCCGAGCTGGTCAACATCTACTCCGGGGTGCACACCACCTGGGGCCAGGTGCCCGGCTACGCGGGCCCGGCGCCGACCGCCACCATCAAGCCGTACCTCCCGCAGGCCGGTTCGGGGACGCGCAACTTCTTCCTCGCCGACCTGCAGGCGGCCAACGGCGGCGTCGCCATCACGCTGGGCACCAACGTGCTGGCGATGCAGGAGCACGACGCCAGCCTGATCAAGGGCGACGCGGACGCGATCGGGCCGTTCTCCACCGGGCGGTTCAACATGTACCAGGCCGGCTACTTCGGTGCCGGCAACCAGAACGTCATCAAGTTGCTGGCGGCCACGGGCACGTACAACGTCACGCGCGGCATGTACGTGGTCGTGCGCGACCGGGACGTCACCAACACCGCCGGCGTGGGGGGCATTCCGTTCCCGTTCCAGGTGGGTGGCACGAAGAACTGGGTGCAGACGCTGTTCTCCGGGACGACGAGCTGGGTCGCGCGTGGCGCGAACGGTCCGCTCATTCAGGCGGCGGGTCTGACCCCCTCGTACTCCGACCTGGGCCTCGCGCACAGCTGACGATTCCCCGGCTCGGAGCGAAACATCCAACAAGCGTCAGTCCGTCCGACTGACAGCAGGGAAGGGGAGTCTTCAGGTGAAGATTCGCATCAGGTCCGTGTTGGCCGGGGCGGCAGCCCTGGTTGTCGCGGGCGGCATCCTGGTGGGGGGAGGTACGGCGGCCTACGCGGCCGTGACTCCCGGCTGGGAGCCGGACGCGGCGGCGCTAGGGTCGATCGCGTTCTACGACGCCAACGGCAACCCGGTCACCTCGGGCAGCCTCGCGACCCCACCGGTCGCGTTGTACTCGGTGGCCTCGGGAGCGGGGCGCACCGGTGACAACAGGGCACAGCTCAAGGCGTTCACACCGCAGGTGGGTGTGAACCCCGCGCTGTGGAGTGGCGACATCCTGACCGGTTCGACTGTCTACCCCGTCACCACCGCTCCGGCGGTCATTGCCAACACGACCAACCCGGTGGCCACCGGCACGTCGGTGGACTTCGCGTTCAACGACTACATCGGTGAGTTCCCGAACACCTCGACCGCCGCCGGATACCAGGACCTGTACGAGTTGCGGCTCTACACCGCTGGTCCCGGTCAAGGCCAGGGTGCCAACTACTACCGCACCGACGTGCAGGTCAACACCGCGGCCGGTACGTGGACGGTCGTCTACCCGGCGAGCGCCACGCCGACCGCCACCGCCCTGGCCGGCAACCCGCCAGCCGGGACCGTGCCGGCCGGCACCTCGGTGGCACTGACCGCCACGGTCACCGCCGGCGGTGCCACCCCGATTCCGGGTGGTGTGCACGTCCTGGACGGAACGACCGACCTGGGCGCGGCGACGTACGACCCGGCAACGGGAGTCGCCACGACCACGGTCACCGTCACCGCGGGCACGCACAACTACACGGCACAGTTCACCCCGACCGACCCGGCGGCGTTCGGTCCGTCGACGTCGCCCGTACTGGCATACACGGGCACGACCAAGACCGTGAGCCAGACCGTGCTCGCGGCGACGCCGTCGAGCCCGGCGAGCCTGACCGGAACGGCCACCACGGCTCCCGCCACCCTGACGGCGACCGTGACACCGGCCAACACGGCTGGCGGGGTCGAGTTCTTCGACGGGTCGACGAGCCTCGGGTCGGGCACGTACAACGCGGGGACCGGCGCGGCGACCCTCGCGGTGAACCTCACCGCGGGTACCCACCCGCTCATCGCTACATTCACACCGGCCGACACCGCCACCTTCGCGGGGTCGAGCTCGGCGGTGCAGAACTACGTCGTCAACGGCACCAACGCGACAGGTGTCCAGGTACAGGCGCAGGACAGCACCGCGCCGTACGCGGGCAGCCTCAGCTTCACCGTGGGCACCGCCACGGTGAGTCTGACCCAGGTCGACCCGAACAGTGCCGGCGGACACCCGGCGGATGCCCGCGACTCGACGGGTCACCGTCACGCGTGGGTGTTCAACGGGAACCTGGCGGGCGTCGGTGTGACGGACAGCCGTCCAACCCAACCCGGCTGGACCGTCAGCGGCCAGTCCTCGAACTTCACGGTACCCACCGGCTCTGCCGCGGTCACCGCGAACTTCCTGGGCTGGACACCGGGTACACCCACCGGCGACGCCGAGGGCACGGTGGCGGCGGGTCCCGCGACCAAGCCGTCATTGTCCCAAACGACCAGTGCCGGTCTGTCCACTTCCACCAACCTCGCCAAGGCTGCGACGGGCAGTGGACTGGGTACCGAGAACCTCAGCGCGAGCCTGTCGCTGTGGATCCCGGACACCTCACCGACCGGTACGTACCAGAGCACCGTCACCCTGACCCTCGTCAGCCCCTGAGGCTGATGACAGGTCAGGGCGCGCGTGTCGCACCAAAATGGACGGGTCAGGCCGGCTTCCTCGCCGGCCTGACCCGTACCACCGGTTCCACCCCCGGTACACCTCAGAACGGATGCCTTCGATGAGACGACACTGGCTCGCGGCCGCGTGCCTCGCGGTGGCCGCCGTCGCGGCCACCGCCCCGCCGGCCGCCGCGATGGCCGCGCTCGCCGCCGTTGCGGCGAAGGACGACGGCGTGCGCACCTGGTCCGTGCGCCCGGCCGGTCCGGACGGCAAGCCCGACGCGCGTACGCACTACACGCTCCAGTCCGCTCTGGGCGGGAAGATCAGCGAGAAGGCGCTGGTGACCAACCTGAGCAAGGTACCGGTGACGTTCGCCGTCTACGGCACCGACGCATTCAACACCTCCAATGGAGCGTTCGACCTGCTCAGCGCCGGCCACAGGCCGACCGACCTGGGCTCGTGGATCGTCTTTCCGGGCAACGCGGTGACGCTGGCGGCGGGCCAGAGCGTGGCGGTTCCGTTCACGGTGAACGTGCCGGCCACGGCGACGCCGGGAGACCACGCGGCCGGTGTCGTGGTCTCGCTGCTGACGCAGGGCGCGAACGGCCCGCGACTGGTCAATGTGGACTCGCGGGTGGCGGTGCGGGTCTACCTGCGCGTGCCCGGCGAACTCATCCCGCGCATCACCGTCGGACCGGTCACGGTGCGGTACCACGGCACGGCCAACCCGTTCGGCAAGGGGAAGGTCACGATCACGTACACCGTCACCAACCCCGGCAACATCCGGCTGCAGAACCACCAGACGCTGACGGTCACCGGACCGTTCGGCGCGAAGCTGGCTACGCTCAAGGCGGCCGACCTGCCCGAGCTGCTGCCGAAGAACCAGGCCACCTTCACCGCCACCCTTAACCGCGTGTTCCCGGCCGGTCCATTGTCGGTCAATGTGAACCTGCAACCGTACGCTGATCCGCGGCAACCGGTGGGCCAGGCCATCCACACCTCCGCGGCGAGCGCGTACGTATGGGCCATGCCGTGGCTCCTGCTTCTGCTGGTGCTCGTGGCGGCGACGATCGGAGTCGTCATCTGGCGCCTGCGCCGGCGGCGCGCGCTGGCGAGACTGGACCGGGCCATGCTCGCCGCCCGCGACGACGCGTTGCGGGAGCCGGACGCGGCGGCGGTCGGCAGCGGCACGGGTGGTGGCGCGAACGAGGGAGGCGGGGTCCGATGAGCGCGGCAACCGGCGCGGTGCGGGGGAAGCGGCTCGGCCGCAAGGCGATCTACGGGATCGCGGTTCTGGTGCTGGGCGTCGCCGTGGCGACGGTGATCGCGGTGTGGCCGGCCGGCGCGGCGGACAGCGTGCCGTACGGCGACTCCCAGTCGACCGGTTACATCACCCTGTATGACAGGTCGGGGACGGCCGTCAAGAGTGGAAACGTGACCGACCGGCCGTTCGTGTCGAAGGCGGTGAGTTCGAAGCGCGCGCCGGCGCCTTACGACGCGGCCGGCCGCAAGGCCACGCTCAACGCCTTCCAGCCGCGCAAGGACGCCAGCGCTCCACTGTGGAGCGGGGACAAGATGACCGCGTCCGTCGCGTACCCGGACCCGGCCCATCCCACCGTGACGGCCAGCGCGACGGACTTCTCACTGCAGGACTTCATCAGCGAGTTCCCGCCGCAGTGGGACGGACTGATCCAGCTGCGCATCTACTTCGGCGTGCCCGGACATCCGACACTCAACACGACCTACGTCACGACCGACATCAAGGTGACCGGCCAGATCTGGAGCGTGGTCGGCGGCGGCCCGGGCGCCGGGCCGAACGGTGCCGACATACCGGGCAAGGCGGCAGCCGCGCCGGGTGCCGCCGTACCGGGCAGCTCCAGGAATGCCGGTCCGGGTACCGGCGCCGCGGTGAACGGCGCGGGTGTGACCGCCGCCGGCGCGGGTACCGGCGCTGTCTCCGCCGATCTCCCGTACGTCAGCGCGCCGGCCAGCCTCACCCTCGCCGCCCTCGCGATCGTCCTGTTCGTGCTCTCCGGCGTGCTGCTGCCGCACCGGTCGGCGCTGCGGCGGCCGCGCCAGAGGGAGCTCGGAAGACCGGCCACATGACACGATTCCTGCGGTGGGCCGTCGCGACCCTGCTCGTCCTCGCGGTGGCCACCACCGTGGCGACGATCGAGCGCACCGCCGCCGTGGGCGCCGCACCGCCGGCGTGGGAGCCGGACCCGGACGCGCTGGGCGGCATCACGTTCTACGACGCCAACGGCTCGCCCGTCATCGGCGGCTTCCTGGAGACGCCGCCGGTGGCTCTGTACGCGGTCGCGTCCGGCCCGGGACGCACCGGCGACACCAAGGCGCAGCTCAAGGCGTTCACCCCCCAGGTGGCCGTGAACCCCGCGCTGTGGAGCGGCGACACCCTCACCGGATCCACCGACTACCCCGTCACGACCGGGCCGGCGAACATCCGGCAGCTGACCAACCCGGTGGCGACCGGCACGACCGTCGACTTCTCGTTCGCGGACTACATCGGCGAGTTTCCGAACAAGACGACCCAGGACGGCTACCGGAATGTGTACGAGCTGCGGCTGTACACGTCGGGTCCGGGTCAGGGGCAGATCAACAAGTACTACCGCGCCGACGTCGGCGTCGACGTCCTCAGCAACCCGACCGACCCGGTACGCGGGACCTGGACGGTGGTGTACCCGGCGCCCGGCGCGACCCCCTCGGCGAGCCCGACGCCGACCGCCGGCCCGAGTCCGGTGGCGACCGCGACGGTGTCACCGACCCCGACCGACTCACCGACGCCCACCGGGTCGCCTACGCCGTCGCCGACCCCATCGCCCACCGCCGGCCCGACCCGGACCACCACCGGGACCGGGAGCGGCGGCAGCGGGACCGGGAGCGGCTCCGGATCGGGATCGGGATCGGGATCGGGATCGGGATCGGGCGGCAGCACCGCCGCCACCGCACCATCGCCGTCGCCTCCGCAGGTGGACGTGGCCAGCGGCGGCGCGACCGAGTCGGAGTCGGCCAGCGCCGAGCCCTATCCCAGCGGCCCGATCGGAGGCCCGTTGAGCCTGTCCAGCAACATCACGAACCTGACCGCGCTGGCCGGCCTGTTCGCCATCTTCGTCAGTACCGCCGCCGGCGCGTTGCGGCGCCGCAGGCGGCGGTCCGACACCGTCTGGTATCCGGGGGAGTGAGTGGAGGAGCACCGATGACGCACACCGGAGAACCGGAAACCGTGACCCTGCCGAGTGTCACCGACCCGAGGTTGGCGACCCTGCAGGCCCAGTCGGTGTCCGCCTGGTTCGGCGACCACAAGGTGCTCGACCGGGTGTCGCTGACCATGCCCGCGGGACAGGTGACCGCGCTGATCGGGCCGTCGGGCTGTGGCAAGTCCACGTTCCTGCGCATCCTCAACCGGATGCACGAGCTGGTCGGCTCGGCCAAGCTTGCCGGCGAGGTGTGGCTGGACGGACGCGACATCTACGCGGCCGGGCGCCGGCTGACCGAGGCTCGCCGCCAGATCGGCATGGTGTTCCAGAAACCCAACCCCTTTCCCGCCATGAGCATCTACGACAACGTGGTCGCCGGGCTGAAGCTGACCGGGGTACGGGCCAGCCGCGGCACGAAGGACGACCTCGTCGAGGAGTGTCTGGTCAAGGCCGGCCTGTGGAACGAGGTGCGCAACCGGCTCGGGCAGCCGGGCGGCGCGCTGTCCGGTGGCCAGCAACAGCGACTGTGCATCGCGCGGTCGCTGGCGATCCGCCCGCGCGTACTGCTCATGGACGAGCCGTGTTCCGCGCTGGACCCCACGTCGACCCGGGTGATCGAAGAGACCATGGCCGAACTGGTGCACGAGGTCACGATCGTGATCGTCACCCACAACATGCAACAAGCGGCGCGCGTGTCCACGCGGTGCGCGTTCTTCCTGGCGGAGCAGGGCAGGCCGGGAGTCATCGTGGAGCACGGCGCGACCGAGCAGATGTTCGACGCGCCGCGCGACCCCCGTACGGCCGACTACGTGCATGGGCGGTTCGGGTGAACCCGGCGGTGTTTCTCAGCAGTTCATCCGCCCACCATCGGGCGGATGCACGGCTTGGTTTCGATGAGACCAACTGACTGAACAGACGAAATGACGTCCTCGCATGAAAGGTCACCGCGATGCACGCCACGCCTGAGGTATCGGAGCCGCTGGTCGACGGCTCCGACGTCCCTCGGCGGCCGCCGCCGTCGTTGCCGCTGACCGATCGGCTGTTCCACCACTCGGCGCGGGCCATCGGCATGCTGGTCCTGGCGATCACCGGATCCATCGGGCTGTTCCTCGCGATCCAGTCGATACCCACCATCCGCCACTACGGTCTGCGCTTCTTCACGGAGAACCAGTGGCAGCCCGAGAAGGACGCCATCGGCATCTCCGCGGTACTGCTCGGCACGCTCTGCATCGCGACGGTCGCGCTGCTGATCGCGTTCCCGCTGGCTCTGCTGACCGCGCTGTACATCAGCGAGTACGCGCCGCTGCGCGTCAAGGCCACGCTCATCTCGATGATCGACCTGATGGCCGCCGTACCCAGCATCGTCTACGGCCTCTGGGGCCGCGACCTCATGCAGCCGCAGCTCGTCTATGTGGCGCACTGGTTGCACCAGCACCTGGGCTTCATCCCGTTCTTCAAGGTGGACGCCGACCCCGACGCGCCGGTCTGGCAGCAGTCGCAGTACACCGCGTCGGCGTTCATCGCCGGTGTCGCGGTGTCCATGATGGTGCTGCCGATGGCCTGCGCCGTGATGCGGGAGGTCTTCGCACAGGCCCCCGTCGGCGAGCGGGAGGCGGCCCTGGCGCTCGGCGGGACCAAGTGGGGCATGATCCGCACCGTGGTGCTCCCGTTCGGTCGCGGCGGCATCGTCGGCGGCACCATGCTCGCCCTGGGGCGGGCACTGGGCGAGACCATCGCTGTCGCGTTGATCATCTCTCCGGCGTTCGACCTCAAGGTACGCGTCCTCGAGGTCGGCACCATCTCGGTCTCCTCGCTGATCGCCAACCGGTTCGGGGAGGCCACCGCCAGCCAGCTTTCCGCGTTGTTGATGGCCGGGTTCGTCCTGTTCCTCATCACGCTGCTGGTCAACACGATGGCCGCGATCATCGTCAACCGCAGCCGCAGCGGCGCGGCAACCGAGATCTGACCACGGTACGAGGGACAGCGATGACGACATTGACCGCGCCGCCAGGAAACGGCACACCGCCGCAACCGCCCGCGGTGCCGGCGCCGCCCGCCCTACCGCCGCGGCCGCCGGACCGGCCGCGCGAACTGCGCTCCCGGACGCTCGACGACAAGCTGAGCCTCGCCGGCGCGGCCGTCGGATCCTTCGCGCTGGTCTGGATCCTGTTCCAGTGGATCCTCCCGCTGCACAGCCCGATCGGCTTCGTCATCATGTGGTACGTCGCCTTCCTCGCCCTCTACGTCGCCGTCACCAGCGTGTCCAACCCGCGCGTGGTGGTGGTCGACCGGCTGGCCGGCGCGGTGGTGACCGGGGGAGCGGTACTGATCGGCGTGGCCCTGGTCTCCGCGGTCGGGTTCACCTTCTTCCGTGGCGCCCCGGCGCTTCCCCACCTGAACCTGTACGCCGCCGACATGTCCGGCGTGCGGCCGCAGGATCCGTTGACCCGCGGCGGCGTGGTGCACGCCGTCGTCGGGTCGCTCATCGAGGTGAACATCGCGGTCGGGCTCGCGTTGCCGCTCGGTGTCGGTACCGCCGTCTTCATGGTGGAGGTGGGCGGGAAGTTCGCCCGCGTGGTGCGCACCGTCGTCGAGGCGATGACCGCGCTTCCGTCCATTGTGGCCGGTCTGTTCATCTATACCGTCCTGATCGTCACGGTCCACTTTCCGCGCAGCGGGTTCGCCGCGGCCATGGCCCTGTTCGTGATGGGTTTGCCGATCATCGCCCGGGCCGCCGACGTGGTCCTGCGGGTGGTGCCCGGCGGCCTGCGGGAGGCGGGGATGGCGCTGGGCGCCTCGCACTGGCGCACCGTGTGGCACGTGGTACTCCCGACAGCCCGGCCGGGCCTGGCCACCGCGCTGATCCTCGGCGTCGCCCGGATCGTGGGCGAGACGTCGCCGGTGCTGTTGACGTCGGGCGCGTCCACGTTCTTCAACGGGAATCCGCTCGACAACGCGATGCAGTCGCTACCGCTTTTCGTGTTCGGCGCCGTGCGCAGCGGCCAGCCGGTCTTCATCAGCCGCGGCTACGGCGCGGCCAGCATCCTGCTGGCGCTCGTGCTGCTGCTGTTCGTGATCGCGCGGCGGTTGGCCCGCCAGAGAGGAGGGCGTTCGTGAACCGCGCACCAGCCGGGAGGCGGATGCTCGCCGCGCTCCTCGCCATCGTGGTCAGCGTCGGGGTGAGCACCGCCCTCGCGACACCCGCGTTCGCCGCCGGCCACTCGCGCATCGAGGGATCGGGATCCTCCTGGAGCGCGAACGCGGTCAACCAGTGGATCGCGGACGTCGACTCGCAGGGCCTGCAGGTCGTCTTCACGTCCAGCGGCTCGGCACAGGGCCGTAAGGACTTCGCGCTGCGCACCGAGGACTACGGCGTCTCCGACATCCCGTACCTGGGCACCGATTCCAGGACCGGCGAGACCGACAGCCCGCAGGGCCGGCCGTTCGCGTACCTGCCCATCGTGGCCGGTGGCACCTCGTTCCCGTACCAGGTCAAGGTGGGCGGCCAGTTGGTGCGCAACCTGCGGCTGTCGGGCCAGACCATCGCGAAGATCTTCACCAACCAGATCAGGAACTGGAACGACGCGCAGATCACCGCCGACAACAACGGCCGCAAGCTGCCGTCGCTGACGATCATCCCGGTGGTGCACTCCGAGGGCTCCGGCTCCACCGCGCAGTTCACCCAGTACCTCGACAGCCAGTACTCCGGCATCTGGCGGGGGTACTGCAAGTGCTCCGGCCGAACCGAGTACTTCCCGCAGGGCCGCGGCATGATCGCGCAGAACGGCTCGGACGGGGTGATGAACTTCATCTCCTCCGCCGCCGGCAACGGCGCCATCGGGTTCGACGAGTACTCGTACGCGCTGAACAAGGGGTACCCGGTGGTGAAGGTGAAGAACGTCGCCGGGTACTTCACCCTGCCCACCCAGTACAACGTGGCGGTCGCGCTGACCCTGGCGGACATCGACCTCGCGGACGTCAACGACCCGACCAGGTACCTGACGCAGAAACTGGACCGGGTCTACACGAACCCCGACAACCGCACGTACCCGCTGTCCTCGTACTCCTACATGATCCTGCCGACGGGTACGTCCAAACAGGACTCGCGCATCACGACGACCAAGCGGCAGACGCTGGTCGACTTCCTGTACTACTCGATCTGCCCCGGCCAGCGCGAGATGGGCCCGCTCGGCTACTCGCCGCTTCCGCTCATCCTGGTGCAGCGCGGGTTCGACCAGGTGCAGAAGCTGAAGAGTGCCGACCCCGGTGTGGACATCCAGCGGCGGGATGTCAGCACCTGCAACAACCCCACGTTCGTGGCGGGCCACCCCGAGCAGAACTACCTGGCCCAGATCGCGCCGGTACCGCCCGCGTGCGACCAGGCGGGCCAGGGGCCGTGCTCGTCCGGCGGCAGTACCGGCGGGGGGAGTTCCGGCGGCGGGAGTGGCAGCGGGAGCGGCAGTGGCAGCGGTGCGGGTACCGGCAGTGGCGCCGGCGGGTCGGGCTCGGCAGCGTCGGCCAGTGCCGGTACCCACATCGACCCGGAGACCGGCCAGGTGGTGCCGAACGGCGGTGGCTCCGGTACCGGCGGCGACGCGGTGGCCGCGCCGAACGACCTGGCCGCATCCCGCACCAGCGGGCTGACCGGCGTGCTCGGTCCGCTCGCGGCGCTGGAACTGCTCGCGGTGCTGGTCGTCCCGGTCCTGCTGAACCGCTGGCTGTCCCGGCGCCGGTCGGAGGATGAGCCGTGAGGAGGCATTCCCGGCGCGATGTCTGGGCGGCGCTGGTACTCGTGCTCGCCGTCGTCGTCCTCCCCCTCGGCGGATCGGCCCGGCCGGCCGCGGCGGCCACGCCCGCCTTCACCCAGACCAAGACGGTCAGCCGCGTGCAGCTCAACGCCGACGGGACCGACACGGTCATCGACCGGCGGACTGTCACGGTGACAGTGAGCCAGACGGCGAACCTGCGCGGGCGCCAGCAGATCGACGTGGCCTGGTCGGGTGCCCGGCCGACCGCCGGCACGGTGGCCGATCCCAACAGCGCCAACGCGAGGCTCCAGGAGTACCCGTTCGTGGTGATGGAGTGCCGCGGCGTCGACTCGACCACGGCGCCGGCCGGCGCCCGGCTGGACCCGACGACCTGCTGGACGCAGACCCCGGACGAGCGCTTCGCGCAGGACTACAACACTGCCTTCCCCGCCTGGCGGGTGGACCGGTACGCCACGCCGGCCGAGCGCGAGAGCATGGTGAACGGCCCGTCCGGCGCCGACGCGCAGTGTCTCGGCTCGGCGAAGGCGACAAGGTTCGTGCCGTTCACGGACGCCGCGGGCAAGCGCTACTACTGGGGTGGCAACGGGGTGTGCGGCCTGCCGCCGGAGGGCTCGACGGCGCCCGACCCGAAAGCTCCGCCGGCCGACACCGCCTACGGCATCACCAACCGCGACGGCACGGGCCGCACCAAGTTCGCCATCTGGACAGCCCAGGAGAACACCTCGCTCGGCTGTTCCGACACGGTGGCCTGCGCCCTGGTCATCATCCCGATCATGGGGATCAGCTGCGACGTGACCGGCGCCGGCCTGCCCGCGCAGGACCAGCCCACCGGCGACGACGCGACGACCGCCGCCGCGCTGTGCCAGGGCGCCGGCAGCTACAACGTGGGAGATCCGCTGCAGCAGGGCAAGCTGAGCTACGCGGCGGTCGCCGGCAGCATGTGGTGGAGCGCCTCCAACTGGCGCAACCGGATCACCGTACCGCTGACATTCGCGCCGCCGGCGAACCTGTGCGATGTGCTCGACACCAGCATCCCGGTCGACATCTACGGTTCCGAGCTGATGAACCAGGCGACCGCGCAGTGGGCACCTGCCTTCTGCCGGGACAGCAACCGGTTCCACTTCCGCCACGTACGCGTCGGCGAGCCGCAGGCCAAGCAGGGGCTGGCGACCGGCAGCATGAGCGCGGCGCTGATCAGCCGCCCACCCGACGGCGGGTACACCAAGCCGACCGTGACCGCGCCGGTCGGGGTCACCGGCTTCGCCGTGTCGTACATGATCGACGACCAGAACCAGCACGAGGTGGCCCAGCTCAAGCTGAACGCGCGGCTGCTGGCCAAGCTGCTGGCCGAGTCGTACTACGCGTTCCCCGCCCTGCACACCGACTACGTGACCCTCGCAGATCCCACGAAGACGTGCACCTTCCAGTGCGCCTACGCGGCGCTGAAGAGCAACCCCCAGGACCTCATCGCGGACCCGGAGTTCCGCAAGCTGAACCCTGGCCTGCTTCCCGGCGGAACTGTCCAGCACGAGGCGGCGGCCACCCTGTTGGCGCTGTCCGGCGACTCCGACGTGATATACGCGCTGACGTCGTACATCAACGCCGACCCCGATGCCCGCGCCTGGCTCAACGGCAAGGCCGACCCGTGGGGCATGGTGGTCAACCCGGCCTACCGGGGCATGAAACTGCCCGTCGGCAACTGGCCGCTGCTGGACGACTTCCGTTCGCCGGACTTCGACCTTTCGGGTTGCCTGCCGTGGAACACCGATCCCAAGGGGAACAAGACGTACGTCCAGCAGCCGATCCTGCCGCTGGTCGCCAACCCGATGGTCAGCCTCACCGCGATCGTGCAGGCGATGGAATTCGCCCTCGACAACACCCCCATCTGCGTCCCCACCAACAACCCCTCGAACCCGGAGGAACGCCTGCTGGACAAGCACGGGCGCCAGTCCAACGGCTTCCGGCTCATGATCGGGATCAACTCGGTGGCCGACGCGAACTTCTACGGCGTTCGCACCGCGTCGCTGCAGAGCAGTCCGGGCAACTTCGTGGCGCCGAGCGACGCCAGCATGAAGGCAGCGGTCAGGCTCGCCACGTATGACACCACGACCGGGTACTGGCCGATGCCCTACGCCAAGCTGCGCGCGACCGCGGGCGCGTACCCGGGAACCATGGTCGTGTACCTCGCTGTGCCGACCACCGGGCTGGACACGGCCAAGGACGCGAAGGGCCGCACCCTCGCCTCGAAGCTGGCACAGTTGCTGGCGTTCGCCGCCGTCAGCGGTCAGCAACCGGGTGTCAACCAGGGTCAGCTACCCACCGGATACCTGCCCATCACGGCCGCGAACGGGCTGGCGCTGATGGCCGCGTACACCCTGCTCGCCGCCGTGGCCGTGGAGCGGCAGCTCGGTGAGATCATCGTGCCGATCAGGTCCGGCGGCGGCGCCAGCGGCGGCGGTTCCAGCCGCGGCTCCGGCGGGACCGGGACCGGTGGCTCGGGGAGCACACCCAACGGCGGGTCGGCACCCTCCCTGACCACGTCGCGCGCGCCGGACCTGCCGGCGTGGCAGCCGGGCCTACAGCTGCCGCGCGGCTACACCAGCAGCGTCCGCTCCCCGGTGGCCGCATGGGCGCTGCCCGTGCTCGTACTGGTCGGTGTGCTGGCCGCCGCGCTGGCGGTCCTCGTCGCAGTGATCGCCCGGGCCCGCGCGACGGCCAGCATCAGCGCGCGGCTACGCCGGCTGGCCGAGCGGAACGGCCGGTGACCGCCGTCGAAGAAGTCACCGCACCCGCGCCCGCCGGTACGGCGGTACCCGTGGTGTGGCGGCCCGTGCCGTACCGGATGCCGCCACCGCCCCTACCGGCCGGTGCCTCGATCGCGGTGCGGGTCGCGGCCGCCCTCGCCGTGGTCGCGGCGTGGTGCGCGCTCTACCTGTTCGCGCTCAGCGGCCTGCAGGCCGCCCGCGGCCAGCAGGTGCTGTACGAGCAGTTGCGCGTGAACATCGCGCAGGCCACCGAACGGATCGGCGGCACGATCCCGCCCGGCACCGCGGTGGCGCTCATCGAGGCGCCCAGCGTCGGCCTGCGGTACGTGGTCGTCGAGGGCACCGCAGCCGGCGACCTGCGGGTCGGGCCGGGGCACCGCCGGGACACCCCGCTGCCGGGGCAGGCCGGCGTCAGCCTGGTCTACGGTCGCGCGGTCAGCTTCGGCGGCCCGTTCCGGCGCGTCACCCAGCTGCGTACCGGTGACACCATCACGGTCACCACCGGGCAGGGCACGTTCAACTACCGTGTCGACCGGGTACGCCGCGCCGGCGACCCGGTGCCGGACCAGCTCTCCACCGGCCAGGGCCGGCTCACCCTGGTGACCGCGGAGGGGGTGAGCTGGCGGGCCGGCTGGGTGCCCAACCAGGTGGTGTACGTCGACTCGACGCTGCTCAACACCCCGGTACCCGCGCCGTCCGGCCGGCCGTCGGCGGTGCCGCACGCCGAGGAGGCGCTGCAGCCGGACCCCGGTGGCCTCGTTCCCCTGGTGCTGTGGCTGCAGTTGCTGGTGCTCGCGACCGGGGGAGCCGCGTGGGCCTGGCTGCGCTGGGGCAGCGCGCAGACCTGGCTGGCCGGGCTGCCGCTGATCCTGCTGGCCCTGTGGGGCGCGAGCCAGAGCGCGAGCCAGCTGCTGCCCAACCTGATCTGACCCCGACCCCGCCTCGCGGGTGTTTGCTGGTTTCCATGCCATTGGAAGGTGAGTACGCGCCGAGCCCGGCGCAGTGGGTCCGCGACCAGGTCGAACGGTACGAGTCTTCGGGCGGCACCGCGGGCACGACGCTGCGGGGCATGCCGGTGGTCC
>JBBWZQ010000036.1:0-86588 GCA_039649115.1 Micromonosporaceae bacterium
TCGTGAAGCCGCCGCCGGCACCGGGGTGCAGGATGTTGACCTTCTGGAAGCTGGTGCGCAGCGTCCACACCGCCGGCCAGCCGTACGCCACGATCAGCGACACGAATGCCGGCAGCACCAGCGCCAGACCGCCGACCACCCGTCCCGTGGACCGGCCGGCCGGGTCGGCCGTCACCGCGGGCGGGAACCCGACCCGGGGCGGCGGTACCGGACCGGGCATCTGTGCGTATGACATGGGAGCACCATATTGGTGCCCGCGACTATTTTCCGCCCCGCCGTCCGGGCAGGTGATGTTCGCGTGTCCGCGGCCAGGTCGCGATCTGCACCCGGGAGGTGTATCCCCACCGGCGCAGGTAAGGACACCCTCGTGCCGCGGTCCGGTGGCGGTCCGCGTATCAGGACGCGGCCGGCGTCCTCGTGTCTGTGAGACACATGGACAGGGGGAGCCGTGCTAGACACCGCAGTCGACCGGCGGGCAGCCACGCTGGGTCGGCTCATCGCGACCGAGCATCCGCATCTGGTCGATCCGCACCGCGCATTCCACGCCGGTCAGGTGGAGTTGGGCCGGCTGCTCGGCAGCTGCGACCCGGACCTGGGCCGGGCGATGGAGGTCGAGCTCAGGCAGGTCTTCGGCGACGGGCCGATGGTTGCCGTGGACGAGAAGCCCCACGGCGAGACCGCCGCCGAACACCTCGCCCGCCGGTTGGCCGATCACCCGCACGCGCTGGATGCCCTGTGGGCGCTTCTCGGGGGCGACGACCGGCTCGGCGAGGCCGAACCGGACACTGTGGAGGCCGCCCGCACCGCGGGTACCGGCAGGTGGCGCACCAACCTCGGCGACGGCTGGCTGGCCCGCCAGCGCGCGGCGCTCGTGATGAACCTGATCGTCCTCGCGATCGGGGCCTGCGCGCTGCGGCTGGGTCCGCCGCTGCCGGTACCGCTGCTGGCCTTGAAGGGATTCGGACTGTGGTGCCTGGCGTTCCTGCCGTGCTGGCTCTACATCCGGTTCCTCGGGCAGCGAGCGGGCGCCCTGTGGGACGAGTACGTGCTGAACCTGCACCGGCTCGGCTGGGACCACCCGCGCTTCCTGCCCCGGCCCCCGCGCACGTCGCAGTTCTACGACGAGTGGATCGTCGACGGTGGGCGGACGCAGACGCAGGACCGCAACATCTACCGCCAGAAGTTCAATGCCTACTATGGACGGTCGGTCGCCGCCAATGCCCGCGAGGAGAACTTCCGGGTACGCCTCGACACCCTGTTCCCGGTGTTCCTCACCGCGGCCGTGCTCTCCGTGTGCTGGGCCGCGGTGCTGTGGGACGACCGGTTTCTCCGCGCGCCCGCCGGCGCCTGGGACATGGTGAAGTTCGGCTACCTCGGCGCGTACGTCTTCATCGTGCAGATGCTCCTGCGCCGCTTCTTCGGCAGCGATCTGCGCCCGAGCGCCTACACCGGTGCCCTCCTGCGCATCACCGTCGTGCTCGTCAGCGTGGCGTCGATGTACCAGTTGCTGGAGATCTGGTTCGCCGGCAGCGGGACGCTCCCGCGCTGGGAAGCGGTCGCCGCGTTCACCATCGGCTTCTTACCGCTCGTGGCCACCCAGGTCGTCCTGCGGGCGGCGGCCACCCCGCTGCGCGCCGCCACGCCCGCCCTGGAGTCGGACTACCCGCTCAGCCAGCTCGACGGCCTCAACATCTGGTACGAGGCGCGCCTCGTCGAGGAGAACATCGAGGACATGCAGAACCTCGCGACGGCGAACTTCGTCGACGTCATACTGCACACCCGGGTTCCGGTCGGGCGCCTGGTCGACTGGGTGGACCAGGCGTTCCTGTTCCTGCACCTGGACCGGATCGAACATGGTCGCCGGGAGAACCGCCGCGCCCACCGGCGGCCGGAACGCGAGGGCAAGGTCGAGACCGCGGCACCGCCGCCGGTGCCCGGCACGGCCGGTCTCCTCGGCTCCTCCGTCGGTCCCGCCAGCCGGGGCGGCACCCACACCCGTACCGTCCTGCGCCAGCTCGGTGTCCGCACCGCGACGGACCTGATCAGGGCCTTCCCGCCGGACTTGATCGACCCTTCGACGAGCGACGACGCGGGCGCGGCGGCCGAGCTGCGCGCGATGCTGCTGCGCGAGGGAGTCAACCCGAACCAGATCCGCATGCTCGTCCGGGTCCTCAGCGAGGAGCCGGGCCTGGCCCCGCTGTGGAACTGGTACGACCAGGGGGTGAGTCCCCGCTGCGCGCGGCGGCTGCCGCGATCGGTGCCCACCCGCTGAGATGTATCACACGCGCGACCGCGTGCTCTGGTCTAGCAGCACATCGCGGGAAGGGGTCGGCATGGACGTGAAGAGTGCGCTGCGGCGCCTGGTGGTTCCCCGGCCGGCCGCCCTGGACCAGGCCACCACGTGGGCGGTCGGCACCGGGCCCGAGCCGCTGCCACCCGAGCGCGGCGGTGCGGACCGCTCCGGTATCGGCATCTGCTGCTCGGGCGGTGGCATCCGGTCGGCGGCGTACAACCTCGGTGCGCTCCAGGCCCTGTCAGCCAAGGGGATCTACCAGGAGGCGGACTTCGTCAGTTGCGTGTCGGGCGGCTCGTACATCGCGGCCAGCTTCGCCTCCGTGTCACACGGCCCGGAGTTCGCGGGCGAACGCGACGTCGTTCGTCCCGCCGGAGCGGACTACGCCTACTCGCCCGGCTCCGCCGAGGAACAGCACCTGCGCAACCACAGCCACTACCTCCTGCCGCGGCTCGCCGTGACCGTACGCGGCTTCGTCGCGCTGATGTTCGGCGTCCTGGCCAACCTCGGCCTGCTGCTGGTCTTCGTGTTCATCGGCGCCCGGATGGTGGGCTGGCTGCTGCACGCCGCCGGCATCACGCCCGGGCTCGGCGGCCCCGATCCGCGGCTGCGCCTTCCCCTCCTGTGGTGGGTCGTCCCGCCCGCGCTGCTGGTGCTGGGGCTCGCGTCGCTGTTCCTGGACAGTGTCATCGAGGTGTACGGGAAGCCGACGACCGACGCCACCGGTGCGCTCCGCGGTGGTGCGATCAAGCTGATGGTCCTGAGCCTCGTCGCCGGCATCGTGATGCTGGCCGTGCCGGCGGCGGTGGTCGGGACGGAGCGGCTCGCCCTCGGCAACCGGCCGAACGCGGCCGCCGCGACGGTCCTCGCCGGCCTCGGCTTCGGCACCCCGGAGGGCTGCGCCGCCGCGGCGAAGGGCAGTGCCCGGGGCGCCTGCGGCGCACCGCACCGGGACCCGGCCGAGGCGACCGCCAACGCCCAGAAGACCGACTCGGGCAGCCCGCTCACCCTCGCCGCCTTCCTCGCCGCGCTCGTGGCGATGATCCGGCGGGTGGTCCGGCTCGCCGGCGGAGAACTCGGGCCCCTGGGCACGAAGCCGGCGCCGGGCACCTCCCCCGACCCGGGCCTGCCCGGACTGCTCCGCAAGGCTGAGTCGCGGCTCATGCCGTGGCTCGGCAGCGCCCTCGTGGTGGCTGCGGTGGCACTGCTGACCGTCCGCTGGACCGGCGACGCCAGCATGGCCGGCCTCGGCGGCAGCGAGTGGGGCCTCGCCGGCGGTGCGGTGGCGCTGTTCCTCGGGATCAAATCCTTCACGGACATCAACCGGACCAGCATGCACCGGTACTACCGCGAGCGGCTCGCCAGCGCGTTCACCATCCGGCGGGTACGGAAGGACGGGCGCGACTTCGCCGAGCCGGTCCCGTACGACCAGCCGCTGTCGCTGGCGGCGGTGGCGCCGGGCAGGAACGGTGTCCAGGGACCTGAACTGATCATCTGCGCCGCCGCGAACATCACCGACGAGTCCGTGCCGCCGGGGCGGGGCTGCGTCCCCTTCACGTTCACCACCAGGGAGATCGGTCTCGCCTCGCCGCCGCCCGCCTTCGCCGGGGGCGAGCGCCGCGCGCGGCTGCCGGTCGAGGAGTACGAGGCCGCCACCGGGAAGCGGCGGCCGACGCTGCCTGGCGCGGTCGCCATCTCGGGAGCGGCCATATCGCCGCTCGCCGGCAAGGCGACCCGGCCGTCGCAGCGGCTGCTCCTCGCGGTCGCGAACGTCCGGCTCGGCATGTGGCTGCGCAACCCGCTGTACTGCGCCGCACCCGCCCGGCAAACCACGCAGCCGTCCTGGTGGCGCCGGCTCGTGGACCAGTGGAAGCAGCCGGGGCCGCGGCTGCTCCTGCTCGAACTCGTCGGCAGGACCCATCTCAACCGCCGCTGGCTGTACGTCACCGATGGCGGCCACTACGACAACTCCGGACTCGTGGAGGCGCTGCGCCGCCGGCCGACGACCGTCTTCGCATTCGACGCCAGCGGCGATCCCGTCGACCAATGGAGCACGATCGGCGGCGCGATCTCCCTGGCCCGCACCGAGTTGGGCGCGCATGTGGAGATCACCCCCGGCGACATGCAGCCGCTGGACGGCCAGCGGGTCCGTGTCCCGTTCGCCCGCGGCAACATCTGGTACGCCCCCGTCGATCTCGACCGGCCGCCGGACGCCATGCTGTGGCTCACCAAGCTCGGCGTCCCCGAAGGCGCGCCGTGGGACGTGTGCGCCTACGCCCGGCAGTCGCCGTCCTTCCCGACCGACGGCACGCTGAACCAGCTCTACGGCGCGGACCAGCTCGAGGCGTACCGGGCCCTCGGCGACTACTCGACCCAGCAGATGCTGACCCGGTACCTCGCCGAGCGGGAGTCGGCGCGCGAGGCCGGAACCACGCGGCCGCACATCGATCCGCTGGACCTCACCGTGGCGGCCTGACAATGACCTACGACGGCCGGACCGGCGACCACCCGCCGGCGTAGGACGGGCCGATCCAGGTCAGTGCTGCCGGCCAGGTGAGGGCACACTGGGTGGCGTGGTTCAACCGGCCGTCATCGAGCTCGGCGCGGACCGGGCGGTGCCGGAGCAGCCGGATCGGCCGGCCCGCCCGCGCACGCGCTGGCTGTTCGCCGCGGGACTGGCGCTGGCATCGGCGATGGGCGGCGCCGCCGTACCTCGGCCCGGGCTGGTACCCCGGTTTCAGGTCCCGTACGCGGTCGGCGCGGCGTTCGTGTCCGGCGGGGACACGCTGTACGTCACCGCGCACGGCTCGGTCTCCGCATACCGCCTGCCGGACGGCGCGCGCCGCTGGTCGGTACCCGCGCCGGGGACGGTCGAGGGGATGCAGCTCGCGACCGGCTCCCGGGTGCTCCTGGTCAGCCGCGCCGAACCGCCCACCTCGACCGTCGGGCTGGACACCCGTACCGGCCGGCAGCTCTGGCGGTCGGACTCGGTCCTCGTCGCCGCCGTCCTGCCCGGCGACCGGCAGGTGCTGCTCTTCACCCCCGGCCCTGGCGCGTCGAGCCTGATGCGCGCGGTCGACGTGCGGTCCGGGCAGGCGATGTGGAGCCGCACCCAGCTCGGTACCGTCGCGCCCACCGGGCCGTGGACCGACCTGCGTGCCGAGCCGCCGCGGCTGGTCTTCCAGACCGTCGACGGCGGCGTCGAGGTGGTCGCCGCGCCGACCGGCGAGGTGCTGCTGCGCGGGCGCCTGCCCGACCTGCCCGCGCCCGGGCCGGCCCGCTTCCGTCCCGAGGACGCGCAGCTGAGTACCGCCGGCGATCAGCTGCTGGTGATCCGTGGCGGGGACACCCGCACCCTGGAGGCCTTCGACCTGGGCACGCTCGCCCGGCGGTGGCGGGCCCGGCTGCCCGCCGCCGGCTACTTCGCCACCTCCTGCGGTACCGTGCTGTGCGTCTTCGGACCCCAGTGGATGACCGGCGTGGATCCGGGCAGCGGCGCCCTGCTCTGGCACACGCACCTCTGGCAGGGCGCGCAGGCGCTGCCGGGCGGCCGGCTGCTGGTCTCCAGCGGGGAACCGGACCTGCGGTTGGCGATCGTCGTGGCCGCCACCCTGCGTCCGGTGCTCGACCTGAAGAGTTGGCGGGCGCTGGGTGGCGGGCCGGGCGGGCAGCAGCCGCTGGTGCTCGCCCGTACCACCGCGGACCTGCGGACCTGGTTCGCCGTGGTCGACCCGGCGGTACCGCATCCGGTCATCCGGACCCTGGGCGGGGCCGGGGGAGTGCTGGACGAGGAGTGTCTCGCGTTCGACGGGTACCTCGCCTGCCCGACCGTCCACAATAGACTCCAGGTGTGGCGGTACCGGACCTGAATCCGGCGGTCACATCACCTGGACCAGCTCGGCGCGGCCGGTTCCGAGCGGTCGAGGGCGGCGAGCTGGGAGCGCACCTCCACCGCATCCGGCAGGCCGAGATCGTCGAAGATCGCCAGCGCCCGCAGGTACTGTTCGTGGGCGCGGGCCGGATCACCGAGACTCGCGTGGGCGCGGCCGAGGCCGGCGTGCGCGCGGGCCTGGTAATCGCGGGCGCCCGTGTCGGTGGCGACGGCGAGGGCGGCGGTGTACTGGGACAGTGCCTCGGCGTGGCGACCGGCCGCCTGGGTCGCCTGGCCGAGGCCGCACAGTGCCGCCGGCTCACCGTCCCGGTCACCGATCTCGACGAAGCACGCGAGGGCCTGCCGGTGGCTCCCGGCTGCCCGGTCGACCAGGCCGAGCCGGCCCTGGACGGTGCCGAGGTGGGTCAGCGCCCAGCCCTCCCCGCCCCGGTCGCCCAGTTCCCGGAACAGCTCCACCGCGCGCTCGAAGCGGCGCGCCGCGGCACCGTACCCGCCCGACCGCTCCTCGACGAGCCCGATGCTGTCCAGCGTGCTGGCCTCGCCGGTGCGGTGGCCGAGCCGGCTGAACAGGGCCAGTGCCTGCTTCAGGTGCCGCGCGGCCGGCCGGCACCGGCCCAGGATCGTCTCGATCGTACCGAGGCCGTTCAGCGTGGCGGCCTCGCCGACCTGGTCACCGACCCGGCGGTACAGGCGCCGGGCGTGCCGGTTGTGGTCGGCGGCCGACTCGTACCGGCCCACCTTCTCCTCGACGAAGGCGAGGTACTGCAGGGCCCGCGCCTCGCCGGCCTGGTTGCCGGCCAACTGGAACACGGTACGGGCCTGGTCGAGCTCCTCGACCGCGTCGGCGTGCCGGCCCAACCGGCTGTGTACCACGCCCAGCCCCAGCAGCGCGTGGCCTTCCCCGTCCCGGTCGCCCGTCTGCGCCGCGGCGGACCGGGCGCAGCCGTGCACGATCAGGGCGTCGAGGTAGTGCCCGCCGTCGAGGTAGCGGTAGAGGGTGGCCGAGAGGTTGACCGCGTGGGCCGGCCAGCCGTTGGCGGCGCAGTAGGCAGCCACCGCGGTCAGCGTGGCGCGCTCGGCGGACAGCCACCGGCGCGCGGTCTGCGGAGTCTCCGGGTCCACCGGGGTCGGCGTGCTCGGCGGCGTGATGCGGGGCCGCCGGTGCGCCTCGGCGGGGTACAGGATGTCCATGGCCCGGGCCGCGCTGGCAACGTAGTAGCCGAACAGCCGGCCCAGCGCGGCCGGCCGCTGCGCCTCGGTGTCCTGCTCCGTGACAAGCTGGCTGGCATAGGCCCGCAGCAGGTCGTGCATGCCGTACCGGCCGCCGCTGGTCGGCTGGATCAGGTGCGCGCGGCCGAGCAGGTCGAGTACCTGTCGAGCGTCGTCTATGCCGGTGCCGGTGAGTGCCGCCGCCCCGTACGCATCGAAGTCCAGGCCCGGATGCAGGCCGACCAGCCGGAAGGCACGGGTGGCCGCGGCCGGCAGGTGCTGCAGGGACCAGGAGAAGACGGTGGTCACGGTGGCCCGGGGATCGCCGGCGCCGTCGAGCAGGCGCAGCCGCCGGTCGGCCAGCTCGGTGGCCAGGTCGGCCAGCGGCGCGTCGGCCCGGGCGGTGGCCACCTCGGCGAGGATGCGCAGCGCGAGGGGCAGCCGCGCGCACTGATCGGCGAGGGTGGCCGTGACGTGGGGATCCCGGGTGGCGCGCGGCCCGATCAGGCGGCCCAGCAGGGCGGACGAGTCGCCGGGTGAGAGCAGACCGAGCTCGACCCGGCGGGCGCCGTGCACGGCGACCAGACCGGCCAGCGTGTCCCTGCTGGTGACGACGACGGCGCAGCTGGGTGTGCCGGGCAGCAGCGGCCGGACCTGCTCGACGGTGGCGGCGTTGTCCAGCACGATCAACATCTGCCGGTTGGCGATCTCGGTGCGGTAGCGCGCCGCGCGCTCGTCGGTTTCCAACGGGATCTCCCCGTCGGGCAGGCCCAGCGCGGTCAGGAACTGGGCCAGCGCGCGAGCCGGATCGACCGGCTGCTCGGGGTCGTAGCCACGCAGGTTGACATACAGTTGCCCGTCCGGGAACCGGTTGCGGGCCTGGTGCGCCCAGTGCACCGCGAGCGCCGTCTTGCCGACACCCGCCGTACCGGACACCGCGGAGATCACGACCGCCGTCGCGTCCCGGTCCGCGCCAGCCGCGCGCCGGTCGCGGCCGAGCAGGAGCGCGTCGAGTTGGGCCAGTTCCGGTGTACGCCCGGTGAACGCGGTGACGTCGGCCGGCAACTGGGCCGGCACCACGTGCCGGGGCGGATCGGCCGGCCGGCCGCCGGGTAACCGTTGCCGCTGCCGCCCAGTCCAGGCGGCCCGCACCGCCCGGTGCACGTCACGCCGCTCGTCGCCGGTCAGGCCGAGCGCGGAGGCGAGGCGGTCGCCGGAATCCGGCCGCAGCCGTGGCCCGGCAAGGCGTTCGGCGTTGCGCACGGTACGCACGCTCAGCTTCGCCTTCTCGGCCAGTTCCTCCTGCGTCAGCCCCGCGGCCAGCCGGAACCGGCGCAGCAGCTCCGCGATCGACTCATCCGACATCAGACCCCCGGCACAGATCACCACGAGTCTATTCGATCCGGAAAAGCGGATGCCTGGCCGACCCGCTTGCGCGTGCGCCGGTCGGGTTGCCCGAGCCAACCGTACGCACAAGCGGGATCACGCTGCGATCAACACCAGCCGTGCGTGGCCGCGGCACGGCTGGCCCGCGCGGTACACCGCCGCCGCCAAAGCGCAGGCCGTGACCTGGCCTTCCGCTCCCCCGTTGGCGAACGGGCACCGCGGGTCCGACCCTTCCATCACCGGCTGGATACGGCCAGGCAAACCAACAGGCAAACTGACACAGGTACCGGTCAGGCCGGGCGGGTCGCCAGCATGCCGCGGCCCACCCCGCCGGGCGCTATACCCGGTGGCTGGACGGCGGCTGCGGGCGCTGCTTGGTTCCCGCCTCCAACAGCTCGATCATTTCCGCGATGCGCTGTGCGCGTTCCTGCGGGCGACGTTTGGTGGCGTCGATCCAGCGCAGGTACGCGCGCCGGTAGAACTGGGCCAGGGAGTCGAAGAACGCCGCGGCCCGGGGATGCGCGTCGAGCGCGGCGGCGATGTCCTCGGCCAGGTCGCCGCGTTGCGGGCCTTCGGGCTCGATCTCGACGCGGACCGTGTCGCCGACCGCGAGGCCGCAGTCGCGCAGCCAGGCCGCGCCGAGGGTGAACCCGAACCCATCCCCGACGGGTTCGACCAGCCCACGCACGCGCATCCCGTTGACGGTGCCACCGACGTGGTGGCGCGGCTTGGTGCCCCAGACGGTGTCGGGGTTGAACGGCACCGGGATCAGGACCCGGCCACGACCCGCCAGCGCGGCGGTGGCGGTGAACTGTCGACTCTTCACAGGCGTCGCTCCTCGCCGTGCGGTCGGGACCGATTGGTGTAGAGACGGTGGCCCTCAGCGATGACCATATCGGCGAAGCCGAGAACATCGCGCCAGCGGGCCAGCGGGCTCCGGTACCGCGACCGGCCCGCCGTACCTGCGGCGAGGCCATCCCGTACGGGTGGAGGGACCAGATCCTCCCGGATCTGGTCCCTCCGCCGTGTTGACGTGCCGCCGGTCAGGCCAGGTCGAACTCGCCGTCCTTGGCGCCGCCCACGAAGGCGTCCCACTCGGCGCTGGTGAAGACGAGTACCGGTCCGCTGCGGTCCTTGCTGTCTCGCACGGCGATGGCCTGGTCGAGGATCGCAACCTCGACACAGTTGCCGTTGCCGCTGCTGCGTGCACTCTTGCGCCAGGCGGCGCCGTTGAGGTCTAGGGCCATTCCGCACCCCTTGAGGCTTGTATAGATGAGGAAATTACTGGGCGTTACGAGTTGCCCCCGTGTCGAGCACTGTTGTTCGGTTGGCTCCTCCACCGCATCGTATACCGTCCGGCACAGCCCAGCCCCGGACACGGTGTCCGTTTGAGGACTTTGGGGGCCGGACTACCACTTTGTTCGGCGGCCGGTAGCCGAGCCGGTTACGCATCGTGCTGATCGCTCTTGCCTGTCGGTGACCGGCTGAAGACACTCCACCATCACGCTGCGTACCAGATGGTGTGCTGAACGCGGAAGCGGTCGTTACCGGAGGGCGCCCGCACGGCGGAGGCTTATGCCGACTTCTCTTCGCCGTCCTGGTCTTCCAGCCGCTGCGCGGTCTCGTCGATGAGCCGGTAGAACCGCCGCTCCCAGGCGCCGGAGGCGGGGCGCCCCATGCCTTTGCGGACGAGCAGCCCGAGCACGCGGGCCTTGTTGACGCCAGTGGTCCGGCTGATCGCGGCCACCGCCGCGGCGTCGTCCAGGTCCAGGCTGACGTAGTCCATGTCGATGTCGTCGGCCATCGGCACGCTCCCGCCGCAGGGATTTGTCACATGCTCATGCACATGCATGTGCGCGAATGCTCGAATGCTAGCACGATGATCCGTCGACCCTCGGACAGCCGGTGCGCCGCCTAGGGGTGGGCGCCTTGGTAGGCTCGCCCAGCCGACGATTGGGAGGTGACCGGGTGGGTTCGGTCGAACTGAACACCGAGATGCCGCACCCCGCCAGGATCTACGACTACCTACTGGGCGGCAAGGACAACTTCGAGGCCGACCGCACCGCTTCGGCGCAGATCACCAACGTCTGGCCCAACCTGCCGATGTCGATGCGCGCCAACCGCGACTTCATGATCCGGATGGCGCGTTACCTGGCGGAGCAGCGCGGCATCCGGCAGTTCCTGGACGTCGGCACCGGGCTGCCCACCTCCCCCAACATGCACGAGGTGGTGCAGGACGCCGCCCCCACCTCGCGAGTGGTCTATGTGGACAACGACCCGATCGTGCTGGTGCACGCCCGGGCGCTGCTGACCAGCGGGCCGCAGGGCCGGACCGCCTACATCGCCGCGGATCTGCGCGACCCGCAGGCCATCCTCAGCGCACCGGCGCTGGCCGACACCTTCGACCTGAGCCAGCCCGTCGCGGTGTGCCTGATCGCGATCATGCACTACATCGTGGACGAGCAGGAGGCACAGTCCATCATCGACCAGCTCCTGCGGCCGATGGCCGCGGGCAGTGCCCTGGCGCTGTCCACCGCGACCGCGGACACCGCACCCGAGGAGGTCGGCGCCGGCATCGCGATGTACAACGCCCGCGGCATCACCTCCAAGGCCCGCACCAGGGCGGAGGTCGAGGGCCTGTTCCGCGGTCTCGATCTGGTCGACCCCGGCGTCGCGCTGGTCACCCGCTGGCAGCCCGATGAGCAGACGGTGGCCATCCCGGATGAGCGTGTGTCGATATATGGGGGCGTCGGCATCAAGGCCTGATCAGCGGCGCGGCCTGGCTGGCAGGTCGAGTCGGGCGCCGGTGTCCGCGACGGTGACCGTGACGCCCGCCGCCGCGATCGTGCTCAGCGTGGCCGGATCGGCGCTGGCGTCGGTGACGAATTCATCGATGTCGGTCAACGCGCAGATGCGGGCGAGGCAGACCCGGCCGACCTTCGACCCGTCCGCCACCACGATCACCCGTTCGGCCTGCCGGATCATCGTCGCGTCGGTGTTCGCCTCGATGTCGTCGTGCGTGGTGAGCCCGGCGCGCGGCGCGATGCCGTCCACGCCGACGATCGCGATCTCGATGTTCAACCCCGACAGGGTACGGTCGGCGATCGGCCCGACGAGCTCGTACGACTGGGTGCGGGACACGCCGCCGGCCATCACGAGCTTGAGCCGGGGCCGCAGCGCGAGATCGGCGGCGATGTTCAGCGCGTTGGTCACGACGGTGAGGTCGTACCGGTCGGCGAGCAGCCGGGCCACCGCGTGGGTGGTGGTACCGCCGGTGAGCCCGACCGTGAGCGGACCGTGCGGCAGCCGGGACACGGTGTGCCGGGCGATCGCCCGCTTCTCCTCGCGCCGGTGCCCGATCCGGTAGCGGACCGGCAGTTCGTAGCTCACGTCCGCGGCGATCGCGCCGCCGTGCGTACGGTTGAGAAGCTTCTGGTCCGCCAGCGCCTGCAGGTCGCGGCGGATCGTCGCCACGGAAACGGCGAACTCGGCGGCGAGCGCGCCGGCGTCCACCGAGCCCTGGCCGGCGATGCGGTCGAGGATCGTCGACACCCGCTCGGCGCGGCGTAGCGTGCTTCGGCTCATGCCTGCGCGGCTCCTTGCGGTCGGGCCACCAGCGGGCGACGCGGACAAACGCGCAGTCAGCATAGTTCGTTTGCGCTCGCTTCCGGCAACCGACAGAATCCGCGCATGGCTGTGATCACCTTCCTGGGCGCCGGCAGCGTCGTGTTCACCCGCGAACTGCTCGCCGGCATCCTCGGCTTCCCCGAACTGCGTGACGTCACGCTCTCGCTGCACGACATCGATCCGGAGCGGCTGGCCACCGCCGAGGCCATCGCCCGGCACACCGCGAGGCAACTGGACGCGTCGCCGCGGATCCGGGCCAGCCTCGACCGGCGGGCCGCGCTGGACGGCGCACACTACGTCATCAACTCGATCCAGGTCGGCATGCACGCGGCCACCGTGCGCGACTTCGAGATCCCCGCACGGTACGGCCTGCGTCAGACAATCGGCGACACGGTGGGCATCGGCGGGATCTTCCGGGCGCTGCGCACGTTCCCGGTACTGCGCGGCATCGCGGACGACATGCGGCAGATCTGCCCGCAGGCCTGGCTGCTCAACTACACCAACCCGATGGCCATGAACGTCGGGTACCTCGCCGCGGTCGCGCCGGACCTCAAGGTCGTCGGGCTGTGCCACTCGGTCTACTGGACGGTGCACGGGCTGTGCGAGGTGATCGCGGTGCCGTTCGACGGGGTGAGCTACCGCGCGGCGGGCCTCAACCACCAGGCGTGGCTGCTGCACTGGGCCCGGGACGGCGAAAGCCTGTACCCGCGCCTGGACGCGGCGATCGCCACCGACCCCGACCTGCGCCGCCGGGTACGCGTGGACATCTACCGCTCGCTCGGCTACTACCCCACCGAGACCAGCGAGCACTCGTCCGAGTACGTGCCGTGGTACCTGCGCCACGACGGCGAGATCGCGCGCCTGCGCATCCCGGTCGGCGACTACGTGCGCATCAGCGCGGAGAACCTCGCCGAGTACGGGCGGACCCGCGACGCGCTGGCCGCGGGTGAACCGCTCGACCTGCCGGACGAGCCGACCGAATACGCGCCGCAGGTCATCCACAGCATGGAGACGGGTGCGGTGCGGCGCATCCACGGCAACGTCCGGAACACCGGGCTGGTCACCAACCTGCCGCGCGGCTACGCCGTCGAGGTCCCGTGCGTCGTGGACGAGCAGGGCGTCCGACCCGAGTACGTGGGTGACCTGCCGCTTGCCTGCGCCGCGGTCAACCAGGGCTTCGCGGCGGTCGGCGAGCTGGCGGTCCGCGCGGCGGTCGCCGGCGATCCCCGCATGGTCCGCCGCGCCGCGCAGGTCGATCCGAACACCGGCGCCTCCCTGACGGTGGACGCGATCTGGGCGCTGTGCGACGAGATGACCGAGGCGCACGGCGACCTGCTGCCCGAGCCGCTGCGCGCGCAGGTGGTCCGGTAACAGAAACGAACGTTCTTGGTTGTCCACTTGCTCATCGGAGATTGCCGGACGAGCAGAAACGAGCATAGCCTGCCGCCATGAACTTCACGGCACGGGAAATCGCCAGCCAGCCCGCCGTGTGGCAGCGCGCGATCACCACCCCGGAACTCGTCCAGGCTGCCGACGACGCCCTCGTCGCGGCCGGCGAGCGGGTACTGGCGATCGGCTGCGGTACCTCCTGGTTCGTCGCGCAGAGCTACGCGGCGCTGCGGGAGCGGGCCGGGTTCGGGGAGACCGACGCCGCCTGCGCCTCCGAGCTCACCGGTACCCGCCGCTACGACCGGGTCGTCGCGTTCAGCCGCTCCGGCACCACGACCGAGGTGCTCGACGCCCTCGCCACGGTCCCCGCCGGTACCCGCCGGGTCGTGGTGACCGCGGTGGCCGGGACACCCGGCGTCGCGGCGTGCGACGAGGCGCTCGTACTCGGGTTCGCGGACGAGGAAAGCGTGGTGCAGACGCGCTTCCCGACCACCGTTCTCGCGCTGGCCCGCCGCGCGTTCGGTGAGCAGACCGGCGGCCTGCCGGCGGCGGCGCAGGCCGCGCTGGACGAGCCGCTGCCGGCCGACCCGGCCGACGTCGACCACCTCGTGTTCCTCGGCACCGGCTGGACCGTCGGTCTGGCCTGCGAGGCCGCGCTCAAGGTGCGCGAGGCCGCGCAGGCGTGGTCGGAGGCCTATCCCGCGATGGAGCTGCGGCACGGGCCGGTGGCCGTGGCCGGCCCGCGCAGCCTGGTGTGGATGCTCGGCGACCTGCCCGCCGGGATGGCCGACACGGTCGCCGCGACCGGCGCCCGGCTGCATCACGACTCGCTCGACCCGCTGGCCGGGCTCGTGCTCGCGCAGCGGTTCGCCACCGCGCTCGGCGCGCACCGCGGCCTCGACCCGGACCGTCCGCGCCTGCTCACCCGCTCAGTTGTCCTGCCGCGCGGTACCGCGCGCGTCGGCTGAACACCGATACTCCGAGGTGACCCATGCACCGCTGCCCGAAGATCCGACCTTGCCGGGCGCCGGAAGGCGTCGCCGTCGCCGCCGTGCTCGCCCTCACGCTGCTCGCCACCGGCTGCTCCGGCGGCAGGGCGATCGACCAGACGAAGGACGCCGCGGCCGGGTACAACCCGGACACCGATGTCGCGATCACCTGGTGGACCGGCCAGTCCGCGGACGCCGAAACGCTGGCGGAGAAGCTCGCCGCCGAGTTCCACGCCGCCCATCCGCACATCACGGTCACCACGTCGGCCGGTGCGGCGACCACGGACGAGTTGCTCACCAAGCTGTCGGCCGGCTTCACGAGCGGCACGTACCCGGACGTCTCGTACGCGTACGGCAGTTGGGCCGGGCAGCTCGCGGCCAGCGGCAAGACGCAGGACCTCACACAGTGGGTCAAGGACCCCGCGCGCGCGTGGGACGAGATCCCGGCCGCCGCGCGCACCACCGCCACCGTCGACGGGCACGTCATCGGCGTCCCGGCGCTGGTGGACAACCTCGCGCTCATCTACAACAAGAAGCTGTTCGACGCGGCGCACCTCGGGTACCCGACGGATGCCTGGAGCTGGGACGACTTCCGGACCGCGGCGAAGACGCTGACCGACCGGCCGCACAACGTCTATGGCACCGCCTACTCGATCTCCGCGAGCGAGGACACCACCTGGCACCTGTGGCCGCTGCTGTGGCAGCGGGGTGGCGAGATCCTCAGCGACGGCAAGCCGGCGTTCAACTCGGCGGCGGGGGTCGCGGCGCTGGAGATGCTGCGCCAGATCGCCGTCGACGACAAGTCCATGTACCTCGACCAGACGGACGAGAAGTACCCCGAGCTGTTCAACGGCGGCCGCGTCGGCATGATGATCTCCGGCCCGTGGACCCTGTACAACCTCGGCAACGCGCACGTCAACTACGGTGTCGCCTACCTGCCCGGCTTCGACGGGAACCACGAGACGATCTCCGGACCGGACGTGTGGGTGCTGTTCAACCACTCCGACGCCAACCGCGCCGGTGCCTCCCGCGCCTTCCTGCAGTGGTTGACGAGCAAGGACATCGACGCGCGGTGGAACCTCGGCAACGGCAACCTGCCGCTGCGCTCGTCCGAGCAGAACACGAAGGAGTTCGCCGACTACTGCACCCAGTATCCGGGCGCCCGGAAGTTCTTCGACAACCTGGCAAACGCCAGGCGCGCCCGGCCGACCGTCGAGGCGTACCCGGAGGTGTCCCGCTACGTCGGCCAGGCGATCGCCGCGGTGCTGCAGGGCGCGGCCAGTCCGAAGGACGCTCTCGACAAGGCCGCCGGGCAGGCCGCCACGGCGCTGCGCGGCTGAGCGATGACATTCGGGCTCGCCACCAGCCGCGTGGCGCCGCCGCGCCCGGTCAGCACGCCGTTGCGCCGGCGGCGGCGTGGCCTGCGCCGGGCCGCCACCGGCTGGGCGTTCGCCGGCCCCGCCACCTTTCTGGTCATCGGCCTGTCCATCTTCCCGGCGGCGTGGGCGTTCCTGATCTCGCGGACCAAGTGGAACGGCATCTCGCCGGCGCGGGACGTGGGCTGGCGCAACTACCAGACGATGGCGCAGGACCCCGAACTGGCCGCGGCGGTCGGGCACACGATCTGGCTGACCGCGCTGTTCGTACCGTCGTCGATCCTGCTCGGCATGCTGATCGCGGTCGCGCTCAACCGCAGGATCCGGTTCGTCGGCTTCTACCGCACCTGCATCTTCGTGCCGTACGTGGCGTCCGCGGCGGCCACCGGCATCCTCGCCACGTTCGTGTTCAACCCGCAGTTCGGCATCGCGAACGACACGCTGCGCCGCCTTCATCTACCGACGCAACAGTTCCTGGAGTCCAACAGCCAGGCGCTCACGGTCATCTGCGTGATCGCGCTGTGGGGCGAGGTCGGCTTCACCGCCGTCATCTACCTGGCCGCCCTGCAGGACATCCCGGCCGAGCTGCTGGAGGCGGCCGCCGTCGACGGTGCCGGCCGGTGGCGGGTGTTCTGGCACATCGTGCTGCCGGAGCTGCGACCGGTCACGGTGTTCACGGCCGTGTGGCAGACGATCACCGCGATCCAGCTCTTCGACCTCGTCTACACGACGACCCGCGGCGGCCCGCTGCAGTCCACCGAGACCGTCGTCTTCTACGTGTACGACCTGGCCTTCCAGACCCAGCGCATGGGCTACGGGTCGGCTGTCGCCTATGGACTGTTCGCCGTCACGATGCTGCTCACCCTCGGCATCTTCTGGTACTCGCGGCGGTCCACAGTGGAGGCGTTCTGATGGCCCGGCGCCGGCTGCGGCTGCGGCTGCCGTTCAGCGCCTGGCACCTGCTGCTCATGCCGCTGGCGCTGCTGTTCGTGCTGCCGCTGGTCCAGATGCTGCTCACCTCGTTCATGTCCGACGCGGACATCAACCGGTTTCCGCCCAGGTTCATCCCGAAGCACCTGTACCTGTCGGGCTATGCCGCGCTGTTCACCCAGTCGCACATCCTGCGCTGGCTCGCCAACACCGTCGCCGTCGCCGCGATCGCCGTCGTGGCGCACCTCGTGCTGTGCTCGATGGCCGGCTACGGCTTCGCCCGCCTGAAGTTCGCCGGCCGCACCGTCGGGTTCTTCCTGATGGTCGCGACCGTGATGATCCCGACCCAGCTGCTCATGATCCCGACGTACCTGATGTTCGCCCGGCTCGGCATCGTGAACACCCTCGCCGCGGCGTTCGTACCGTGGCTCGCCAGCGCGTTCGGCATCTTCCTCATGCGGCAGTTCTTCCTGTCCCTGCCCGTGGAGCTGGAGGAGGCGGCGGCGATCGAGGGCGCCTCGACGATGCAGACGTTCTTCCACATCGTGCTGCCGCTGGCCCGGCCCGCGCTCGCGACCCTCGCGCTGTTCACCCTGCTGTCCTCGTGGAACGATCTGGTCTGGCCGCTCATCGCGATCAGCGACGAGCGGTGGTACACGCTCCAGGTCGGGCTCACCATGTTCCAGGGCATGCGCCGTACCCAATGGTCGCTGTTGATGGCCGGCAACGTGGTCGCGACCATGCCGCTGATCCTCGCGTTCATCGCGGCGCAGCGGCGGTTCGTGGCCACGATGACATTCACCGGGCTCAAGGGATGAGACCTACCCTGCTGGTGGTCGGGGACGCCAACCCCGATCTGGTACTGCGCGGCGACGTGCTGCCCCGCTGGGGTCAGGCGGAACAACTGCTGGACGGCGCCGATCTGGTACTCGGCGGGTCGGCCGCCATCACCGCCTGCGGCACGGCGAAGCTGGGCGTGGCCACCCGGATCACCGCGGCTGTGGGCGACGACATGTACGGCGGGTACGTGCGCGAGGCCCTCGCCGGGTCCGGCGTCGACGTGACCGGGCTGCGTACCGTCGCCGCGCCGACCGGGCTGTCGGTGATCCTGTCCGCGACGGACCGGACCATCTTCACGTTGACCGGTGCGATCGGCGCGCTCACCGCTGGCGACATCGGGCTCGACGGCGTGGCCCACGTCCACGTCGCGTCGTATTTCCTGCAGCCCCGGCTCGCCGCCGGGCTCGCGGACACGTTCGCCCGGGCCCGGTCGGCTGGCGTGACCACCTCGCTGGACACGAACTGGGACCCGGCCGGACGCTGGGCGGGTGTGCGCGACGTCCTCGCGTACACCGACGTGTTCCTGCCCAACGCGGCCGAACTGGCCGCCGTCACCGGCATCGGCACGGCCTGCGCGGCGGCCGCCGTCCTCGTCGCCGGCGGCACGACGGTCGTGCTGAAGGAGGGCGCCGCGGGCGCGCGGGCCTGGTGGCCGGGTGGCTCCTGCGCGGCGCCCGGGCTCGCCGTGGACGTCGTCGACACGACCGGCGCGGGCGACAGCTTCAACGCCGGCTTCCTGGCCGGCTGGCTGGCCGGCGCGCCGGTGCCGCGGTGCGTGCTCATGGCCGCCGCCGCGGGTTCACTGTCCACACGGGATGCTGGCGGCACGGCCGCGCAGCCCTGCCCGCCCGAACTGGCCGCGGCGCTGCCATGAACGACCTGCGCGTGGCCGTTGTGGGGCTGGGTGCCCGCGGCAGCGACACCTGAAGCAGGGACCCGGGCTCTTGCCGGAAGCGACCCTCCGGCAGATGCCACCACACCGGCCTCAGCGTGCTGGAGGACGCAAGGCAAAAGCGTACTTCCAGATGGCAGGTGCGATCGCTACGATGTGCTGGTGACGGCTTTCCGGATCGGTGAGGCCGCGGAACTGTTGGGCGTCAGCCCGGACACGGTGCGCCGCTGGGTGGATGCCGGCCGGCTGTCCGCGACGCGCGACGAGCACGGACACCGGGTGATCAACGGCGTCGACCTGGCGGAATTCGCCCGATCCCAGGGCGGCGAGCCGGACGATCGGGGCGAGGCGTCCTCGGCCCGCAACCGGCTGCGTGGCATCGTCACCGCGGTCGTCAAGGACACCGTGATGGCGCAGGTCGACATCCAGGCCGGCCCGTTCCGGGTGGTGTCGCTGATGAGCCGGGAGGCCGTCGACGATCTGGACCTGCGGGTGGGATCGGTCGCCACCGCAGTGATCAAATCGACCACTGTCGTGGTGGAGAAGCCCGCACCGGCCGGGGGCAACAGAGGGAGGAGTGGCTCGTGAGAGCACCAGTCACGCGCCGGGCCCTGACCGCGGCCGCGGCCGCCGCGTTGCTGGCACTGTCCGCTTGCGGTGGTTCCAGCGGCAGTGGCACCGCCGCCAGCCCGTCCGCGGGTACCGGCAGAGCCGGGGTCACCGGGAACCTGACGGTGTTCGCGGCGGCGTCGCTGACCGAGTCGTTCACCCGGATCGGCAAGGATTTCGAGGCGGCCAACCCGGGGACGAAGGTGACCTTCAACTTCGCCGGCAGTTCCGCGCTCGCGACGCAGATCAACCAGGGTGCGCCGGCCGACGTGTTCGCCTCCGCGAGCCCGACGAACATGAAGACCGTGACCGACGCCGGCAACGGCGACGGTACCCCGACCACGTTCGTGAAGAACCAGCTCGTCATCGCGGTACCGAAGGGCAACCCGAAGCACGTCGCCGGGTTGGCGGATCTGACCAGGGCCGGGGTGAAGGTCGCGGAGTGCGCCGCGCGGGTGCCCTGCGGCGCGGCGGCCACCAGAGCGCTGGCGGCGGCCGGGGTCAAGCTGACTCCGGTCACCCTGGAGCAGGACGTGAAGTCGGCACTGTCCAAAGTGAAGCTGGGTGAGGTCGACGCCGCGTTGGTCTACCGTACCGACGCCAGGGCGTCAGCGTCCGATGTGGACGGTATCGAGTTCCCGGAGTCGGCGGGCGCGGTCAACTCGTACCCCATCGTTGTCTTGAAGAACAGCGCCAACCAGACCGCGGCGCGGGCGTTCGCCGCCTACGTGTTGTCGGCCAAGGGGATGAGCGTGTTGACCGCGGCCGGCTTCCAAGCCCCCTAGTGTCCGGGGTGACGCTCAAGAGCCGCCGCACGGGTGCCGGCCGCGCGCCCGTAGGGCTGCTCCTGCCGGCCGCGGCCGGTCTGGCGTTCCTGGTGCTGCCGCTGCTCGGGTTGGTGATCCGCGCGCCGTGGGGCAGCCTGCCGCGGCGGCTGACCGCACCCGGTGTGCTCACCGCGCTGCGCCTGTCGCTGGAGACCGCGACCCTGGCCACTGTGGCGTGTGTCGCCCTGGGTGTACCGCTGGCCTGGCTGCTGGCCCGCGTCGAGTTCCCCGGCCGCCGGGTCGTGCGGGCGCTGGTCACCGTGCCGCTCGTGCTGCCGCCGGTGGTCGGTGGGGTGGCCCTGCTGCTCGTGTTCGGCCGCCGGGGCCTGCTCGGCGCCTGGCTGGACTCGACGTTTGGCATCACGTTGCCGTTCACCACCACCGCGGTCGTGGTCGCCGAGTCCTTCGTCGCGATGCCGTTTCTGGTCATCGCCGTGGAGGGTGCGCTGCGCGGCGCGGACACCCGCTACGAGGAGGCCGCCGCCACGCTGGGTGCCGGTCGGTGGACGACCTTCCGCCGCGTCACGCTTCCCCTCGTCGCCCCGGGCGTCGCCGCGGGGGCGGTGCTGTGCTGGGCCCGCGCGCTGGGCGAGTTCGGCGCGACCATCACCTTCGCCGGCAACTACCCGGGCAGCACGCAGACCATGCCGCTGGCCGTCTACCTCAGCCTCGAACAGGGCGAGCTGGACGCGGCGATCGTGCTGAGCCTGATCCTGCTCACCGTGTCGGTGACCATCCTCGCGAGCCTGCGCGACCGGTGGATCGCCACCCCGTGACGGCCACCGGCGGGCCGCTGCTGGACGCGCACCTGGTCGTGGCGCGCGGCCGGTTCCGGTTGGACGTCCGCCTGGCGATCGCGGCCGGTGAGGTGGTGGCGCTGCTGGGCCCCAACGGTGCCGGCAAGACCACCGGGCTGCGGGCCCTGGCGGGGCTGCTGCCGTTGACCGCCGGACACATCCGCCTGGGCGGCGAGCTGCTCGACGATCCCGACCGTCGGGTGTGCACCCCCACGGAACGGCGGCACATCGGCGTGGTGTTCCAGGACTACCTGCTCTTCCCGCACCTGACCGCGCTGGACAACGTCGCGTTCGGGCCACGCAGCCACGGCCTGACCCGCCAGTCAGCGCGCGAGCAGGCCGCCGGCTGGCTGGCCCGGGTCGGGCTGGCCGACCACGCCCGTGTCAAGCCCCGCCACCTGTCCGGCGGCCAGGCCCAGCGCGTCGCCCTGGCCCGCGCCCTCGCCGTCGACCCCGCCCTGCTGCTGCTCGACGAACCCCTCGCCGCGCTGGACGCCCGCACCCGCCTGGACACCCGCGCGCAGTTGCACCGCCACCTCGCCGAGCACCCCGGCGCCACCCTGCTGGTCACCCACGACCCGCTCGACGCGCTGGTACTGGCCGACCGGCTGGTCATCATCGAAGACGGGCACATCGTGCAGGAGGGCGACGCGGCCACCATCACCGCACAGCCGCGTACCGACTATGTCGCCCGGCTGGTCGGGCTCAACCTGTACCGGGGCCAGGCGAGCGGGCACCGCGTACGCATCGGCGAGGATTTCAGCCTCACCGTGGCCGACGGCGCCGACGGGGCGGTGTTCGTCGCGTTCCCGCCCGCCGCCGTGGCCCTGCATCCGCACCAACCGGACGGCAGCCCCCGCAACACCTGGCCGGCCACCATCACCGACATCCAACGGCACGGCGACAACCTGCGCGTACAACTCACCGGGCCGATCACCGCCGCCGCCGACATCACCCCGGCCGCGGCCAGCCATCTGCACCTGGCACCCGGCCAGCAGGTGTGGGCCGCCGTCAAGGCCGTGGAGACCCGCACCTACCCCGCGACGGTTGCACCGGCACCCTGATCACTGACTGCCGAAGGCCTGGAGTTCCCAGATCGAGTAGCCGTAGGCGGTGTTGCGGGCGGTGCCGTACATCCGGATGTACCGGCCGGTGCCGGTGAGACTCAGCGTCTGGGTGCCGCCGGGGCTCGTGCTGGTCGAGTACACCGTCGTCCAGGCGATCGCGTCGTCCGACACCTGGATCTGGAAGGCCGTCGCGTGTGCGGTCTCCCACTGGATGGCGACCTGGGTGACGGTGTGGGTCGCGCCGAGGTCGACCTGGATCCACTGTGGATCGCTGAAGGCGCTGGACCACCGGGTCGTGGCGTCCCCGTCGGTGGCCTTCGCCGCGGCCGTGCCGGCGTTCTCCATGGACGAGGCGGTGGTCGGACGGCCCAGCGCCAGGTTCGTCGAGCCGCCGCCGGCGCCGGGCACCGCGGAGACCTCGTTGGAGTTCGGCGACCCCCCGACGGCGTTGAAGGCCTGGACGAAGTAGAAGTACGTCGTCCCGGACTTGAGGCCGGTGTCGGTGAACGTCGTGGTGGTGCCGCTGGTGGTACCCACCGCGGCAACGGCCTCGCCGTCGGACTTCGTGCCGCGGTAGACCCGGTACGACGTCGGGCTGCCGCTGGTGCTCGCGGCCCAGTGCAGCGTCACGGATCCAGGCGCCACGGCGGCGGTCAGGCTCGCCGGCCCACCGGGCACGGACGCGGTCGCCGGCGTGACGGTCATCTCGTCCACTCTGGACAGTCCGTGGTCGGACACCGCGAACTGGGTGATGGCGTTGACTCCGGCGTTGAGGTGTACCTGGAGGAACGAGTGCTGGTAGGTCTCGAAACTGCCGGTGATCGGGAAACTCTGGGTGCTCGTGATGACGGTGCCGTTGACGGACAGGCCCATCTGCCGGTTGTTGACCCCGGGGAACAGGCCACCCTGGAACGCGTACCGCCAGTCCACTGTGTACAGTCCGGCGGCCGGTACGACGACGTTGTTGAAGGTCATCGTGCCCTCGCGCGCGTAGGCCATGTCGACCACCCGGCCGCCGGGCGAGGCCGCCGCCGAGGAGCCGAGCACCTGCGGGAACCAACCGGTCAGGGTCTGGAACCAGTCGAACCCGCCGAGCCGGGCGTCCTTGCAGTAATAGACCATGCCGTTGCCGACCGGGGTGCCCGGCACGCCGCCGCCGGTGCTGGCGGGTGGCGGCGTCTTGGACGCGTCCTCGTCGGTGCGGGCGGACTCGCCGGCCGCGTTGACCGCGGTGAGCTGGTAGAAGTAGATGGGCGTGGGGCTGAGGTTCCTGTCGGTGTAGGTCGTGCCGGTGGTCGTCGCGATCGGGGTGGTCCCCTCGCCGCCCGCCGCGGTGCCCCGGTAGATGCGGTAACTGGTGGCCGCGGGGCTCGCCGGCCAGCTGATGGTGATCGACGAGTCGGCGTTGGCGTGCAGCTCCAGATCGGCCGGGGGTGCCGGCACGGCCAGGGCAGCCGCCGGCGTCAGCGTCTGTGCCCCGGCCGCGGAGACGCCGAGGCCGAGGATGGCGAGGCCGAGGATGGCGAGCAGGGCGACGGACATGGTGACGGTCAGGCGTCGTGCGTTGTCCCTCATGGTGCGCTCCGGTGCATAGTGGACGGTGGTAGCGCGATGCTTGGAAACGCTAGCCACCGGCACAGAGCGCAACAAGCGCTTGCCAGTATTTGCCAACATGAATCACCGGAAGCCGGCTCACGCCGGGGCGAGGCGGGACCGGATGCCGCGCAAATACGCGAGATTGTCCCGGGTGCGCTCCTCCAGCGGCAGCTCGGTGGAGAAGTCCTCGACGGTGACCCAGCCGTCGTATCCGTACGCGTGCAGCGCCCGGAAGTACCCCTCGATGTCGGCCTGGCCGCCGCGCAGGGTGGCCCACTCGGCGGTCCAGGTGGTCGAGCCGTCGGCCGTGCGCCCGGCCGGCCGCCACGCCACGTTCTTGACGTGCACGTGCGCCAGGTAGGGTCCGAGCATCTGGAAGCCGGCGAGCGGATCCTCCTGGCCCTCGATCACCAGGTTGCCGATGTCGTGGATGACCCCCACATGCGCCGGGTCGAGCCCGTCGAGCAGCCGGACCGCGGCGGAGGCGGACGCGACGATCGTCCGGTGGTGCAGTTCCACCAGCGCGGTCACGCCGTGCCGGGCCGCCTCGCCGGCGACCCACTCCAGGTCGCGCCGGGTGGCGTGGAACAGTTCGCGGTAGTCGCCGGAGCCGATCGCCGGCATGGTCACCCGTACCCGGCCGGCATCCAGAGCACCGGTGGCCGCCAGCAGGCGGGCCACGTTCGGCCGGTCGGAGCTGGGCACATAACCGCCGATGCCGGAGCACGCCAGGCCGGCGTCGCGGGTGATCCGCACGATGTCCGGCAGGCTGGCCTCCAACCCGGCCAGCGGCCAGGTCGCCCGGTTGCCGGCCCAGAATCCGGGTACCGGCGCGTCCTGCTGGTCGGTGACCCGCCACTCGATGCCGTCCCAGCCCTGGACGGCGAGGATGCTCGCCACCTCGGCCGGTGCCCACTGCGGCGTGGAAGCGGTGAAGACCGAGAACCTCACTGCGCATTCTCCCAACCCTCGATGCTGACAGCGACGTCGTCGTACCCGCCCGCGACCACCTCGGGCACGGCGACCGGCCGGCGCAGCGTCGCGGACAGGTACACGGCCCGCACGGTGGCCAGCGCGAGCAGGCCGTCGGCGATGGTGACCATGGCCGGGCGGTGCGACTCGACAGCCGCGGCGATGTCCCGGTACTGGCGCAGGTGCGCGACGACGAAGGCGTCCGGCGGCTTGGCGTCGCCGTACCGCTCGCCCGCCGGTACCACCTGGGCCGCCTGGTTGGCCGGCTGGTGCGGCTCGTCGGCGCCGTCCGGCGCGGCGTGGAAGTACTCCAGTTGATCGTCGTGAATGACCGCCGACCCCCGCGACCCGTGCACCTGCACCCGCACCGAAAGCCCCGGATAAGCAGCCGTCGTGGCATGCACCACCCCGACCGCGCCCGATTCGAACGCGACCGTCGCGGTGGCCACGTCTTCCACGTCGATGCCGGTGTGCGCGTAGCGGCCGGCCCGCGCGTACACCTCGACGGGGCGACCGAGCAGCCAGAGCATCAGATCGACGGTGTGCACGCCCTGGTTCATCAGCGCACCGCCGCCGTCCAGCCGCCAGGTGCCCCGCCAGCCGGCCGAGTCGTAGTACGCCTGGCTGCGCCACCAGGCCACCGAGCCGACCGCGGAGCCGACCCGGCCGAACCGGCCGGCGGCGACCGCCTCGGCCACCGCCACGCTGGCCGGGTCGAACCGGTGCTGGCTGATCACCGAGGTGACCAACCCACGCGCCTGCGCGGCGGCGGCCAGGTCGGCCAGCCGGCGGGCGCGCGGCAGCGTCACGTCGAGCGGTTTCTCGATCACCACGTGCCGACCGGCGTCGATGGCCGCCTCGGCGTCCTCGGCGTGCCGGCCGCTCGGCGTGCAGATGGCGACCAGGTCGAAGCCGCCCACCCCGAGAGCGTCGCGGAGCGAGGCGTAGCGGGCGGGCTCGGCAGCGGCAGCGCCGGCGACCTGGCGGGCCAACTCCCGGCCCGCGTCCTCAATCGGGTCGACCACCGCGGTGACCCGCAGGTCGGGGTGGCGACCGATCGCCGCGGCGTGGTTGCGGCCGATGATGCCGCTGCCGACGATGGCGACGTCGATCACGTTGTCTCCGCCGCGGAAAAGTGCGCGTCGTCGATCATGCCAGTTGAACTCCAATCGCGGCTGTGAGGGCGGCGAACGCCCGGGCGGCGCGGCCGAAAGCCGCGGGGCCGGAGAAGCCGCCGAGGTCGTGCGCGTGCGCCAGATGCGGCTCCAGCGAGGCGAAGCCGGCGTACCCGTCGTCGCGCAGCGCGGTGAGCGTCTCCAGCAGCTCACCGTCGCCCTCGCCCGCCGGCACCACCCCGCCGGTAGCGGCCAGCGCATCCTTGATCTGCAGATACTCCAGGTGGGGCCGGAGCAGCGCATAGCCGTCGGTGAACGGCCGCACCCCGACCTGCACGAAGTTGGCGCTGTCCCAGGCCACCCGCAGCGCCGCGGATCCCACCGACTCCACGACATCCAGCACGCGTTCGGGGATGTCGCCGTAGATGGCCTTTTCATTTTCGTGTACCAGCACCAGCCGCTCCCGCTCCGCCAGCTCGGCGAAGCCGCGCATCCGGCGCAGTACGCCGTCCCGGACCGCCTCGACCGGCACGCCCTGCGGGCGGTAGAACGAAAACAGCCGGATGTACCCGGCGTCCAGCCGGTGCGCCGCGGCCACCGCCCGGCCCAGCCGGGTCAGTTCGGCGTCCGGGTCGCCGTACACGTCGACCTTGCCGATCGGCGAGGCGACGGCCGAGACCGCGATCCCGCGCCCGCCGACCAGCCTGGCGAGCCGGTCGAGCTGCTCGTCGGTCAGCTCCACCACGTTGACGCCCCAGGCGCTGCGTACCTCGATGTGCCGGGCGCCGAGCGCCTGCAGCACGCTGAGTTGCACCACCGGGTCGGGATCGATCTCGTCGCCGAAGCCGCTGAGAGTCCAGGTCGTCACTTCACTCCTCCGGCGGCCAGGCCGCCCACCAGATACCGCTGGAACACCAGATACAGAACCACCACCGGCAGCGCGCAGACCAGCGAGGCGGCCATCAGCTGGCCGTAGGGCGGGATGGCGCCGCCCTCCTGCGAGACGCCGAACAACTGCAGCGACACCGCGACGGTGCGGGTCTGCTGGTCGGTCATGACCGACGCGAACAGCACGTCGTTCCAGCCGAGCAGGAAGGCGAAGATGCTGGACACGATCAGGCCGGGCCAGCTCAGCGGCACCACGATCCGGGTCAGGACGCGCCAGGAGGACGCGCCGTCGATCCGGGCCGCCTCGTCCAGTTCGGCCGGCAGACCGCGCAGGTAGGTCACCATCACCCAGGTGGAGAACGGCAGCGCGAATGTCAGGTACGTGGTGAACAGCGCGGCGCGGGTACCGACCAGCTGGACACCGAGCTGGGTGCCGATGCTGGAGAACAGCACGAACACCGGCAACAGCAGCAGCGTGCCGGGGACGCTCTGCAGCGCCAGCAGCCCGCGCAGGATGGTCAGCCGGCCGAAGAACGCGTGGCGCACCAGCACGTACCCGGTGGCGACCGCGATCAGCGCGCTGAGCACCGCCACCGCGCCGGCCACCAGCAGGCTGTTCACCAGCCCGTCGCCGAGCCGCACGGTGGACCAGATCCGGACGTAGTTGCCCGGGGTGAAGCGGCTGGGCCACAACTCGCCGGCGACCACCGACAGGTCGGAGTTCACCGACGCCGCCAGCATGTACAGCACCGGGGCGAGGACCAGCACCAGCAGTACCCCGACGATCGATGCCTGCAGCCAGCGCGGCAGGAGGCGATCGGCGGCGGGTGCCTGGCGGCGGCGCCTGGTCGGTGTCATCGGGATCCGCTCTCCCCCGCCGTGTTGAGCCGCACGGCGCGCAGGTACCCGGCCAGCGGGACGGCGATGAGCAACAGCGAGATGACCGCCATCGCCGCGCTGAGCCCGAATTCGGAGTTCTGGAAACTCTCCACATAGGTCAGTACCGGCAGCACCGCCACGTCGTGCGGGCTGGGCACGCCGAAGAGCACGAACGGCAGCGTGAAGCTGTTGATGTTGTGCAGGAAGGCGACGACGACACCGAGCGACACCGGGCCGCGCAGGAACGGGAAGACGACGTAGCGCAGCTTCGCCCACCAGCCGGCACCGTCCAGCGCGGCCGCCTCGTGCAGCGCCGGGTCGACCGCCTGCAGGCCGGCCAGGGCCAGCAGGTACAGCAGCGGCCAGGAACTCCAGATCTGCACGAGTACCAGTGTCCAGAACGACTTCGGCCCGTTGAGCCACAGCCCGCCGTGCACACCGCCGTGCAGCAGCAGGCGGTTGGCGATGCCACCGGGCTGCAGGACGATCCGCCAGATGGTGCCCACCACGAACGCCGGCAGCACGTACGGGATCAGCAGGACCGACCGGACCAGCCCCCGCGCGGGGAACCGGTTGTGTGTCGCCAGCGCGGCGGCCACCCCGACCGGCAGGGTGACCACGGTGACGATGACCGCGTACCCCACGCTGACCCCGATCGAGTGCAGCAGCCCCTGGTCCCTGACCGCGTCCGTGTAGTTGCGCAGCGCGATGAACGGCGCGTGCAGCCAGGCCCGGAAGGTGTACAGGTTCAGGTCGAGCAGCGAGATGTACAGCGCGACGAGCAGCGGGACCACGATCACCAGTACGGTGAGCAGGCCGCCCGGCAACAGCATCCACAGTGGACGCTGCCGTTGGCTGGCGCGGCGGCGGCCGGTCACTTGGCCTTGTCGACCGCGCCCTGCGCCGTCTTCTGGGCGGCGGCGATGAGCCCCCGCAGCTTGGCATCGTCGACCTTCCCCGCGGACAGGTCGGGGATCGACTGCACCACGACGTTCACCATCGCCACCTGCACCTGGCTCCAGCCGCCGTTGAACGGCGTGCCGACCGACTTCGAGGCGGAGTCGACGATCGTGGCCAGCGCCGGATCACCCTCCAGCGCCCTGGCCTCGGCGGCGTTGGTCGGCAGTTCCCCGAACGTCCGGTAGTACCGGTCCTGCGAGTCCTGGCTGGTCAGCATCTTGACCAGGGCCAGCGCCAGATCCTTGTGCCTGCCGTACTTCGCGAGCACGAGGTTGTCCCCGGACAGGATGCTGCTGGCCGCCTTGCCGCCGGCCGGCAGGCTGCCCGCTCCCGGCGGGATCGTGGGCATCAGCGCATACGCGTACCTGCCGGCCACCCCCGACTTGTCCAGCGACACCTTGGACGAGGCCGACACCATCGGCAGGAACGCGGCCTTGCCGGCGCCGAAGGCCGCGATCGCCTGCGCGTTCTTCCAGCCGACCGCCGCGGGGGCGACCACCTTGTCGGTGGCCAGCCAGCCCAGATAGGTCTGGTACGCCCGGCTCACCGCCGGATCGGTGAGCTTGACCGTCCTGCCGTCGACGATCGGGTTGCCGGCCTGGATGCTCATCGCCCAGATGAACTTCCACGGGTCGAAACTGTCGGCGTACCCGACGGCCAGACCGTACACGCCGCTGCCGGTGAGCCGCCTGGCCTGGTCGAGCAGGCCGTCCCAGGTGTCCGCCGGCTTGTCGATGCCGGCCGCGGCCAGCAGGTCCTTGTTGTACGCCATGACGAACGGCCGGCTGGCGAAGGGGATGCCGACCTGGTGGTCGGCGTCCGGGCCGGAGATGCCCAGGGTGGCCGGCAGGAACCTGTCCCTGCCGCCGATCCTGTTCCAGTCAGCGTCGGTCAGTTGCTCGAACGCGCCGGTCGAGTACGCGGTCGGCGTGAACGTGGTACCGAGGGCGTAGATGTCCGGGCCCTGCCCGCTGAGTACCGAAGTCTGGATCTTCGTCAGCTCGTCGTTCGGCGTCGCGAAGGTGTCGAAGCTGACCCGCGCGCCGGTCTCCTTCTGGAACCGGTCCGACACGTCGCTGAACCACTGCTTCTGCTGCGTCGGGTAGATGTTGTTGGCCCCCACGAGCACGTTGAGCGTCACCCCGGCGCCGCCGCTGCCGCCGGAGCCGGACCGGCTGGAACTGCCGCAGCCCTGGGTGCCCAGAGCCAGGACGATCGCGGCGGCCAGCACCGTGCGGCCGCGTCTCGCTTTCATCGGGGTACTCCTCGTCGAGTGGCGGGCGGTTGCCGGCAACGTATCAACGTTCATCGACCCTGGCAATCGTTTGCCACAAGTTGCCAGGTCGTGGTTGCCTGTAGCTGCGCGGCTGATAGGAGGAGGCATGGCCGAGCCGGCACCGCACCGCGACCGCCCCGTCACCATCAACGACATCGCCGCGCTGACCGGCGTCGCCGCGTCCACCGTCTCCCGGGCGCTGAGCAACCCGGGGCGGGTCAGCGCGCCGACCCGCGCGCGCATCCAGGCCGCGGCCCGCGAGCTGAAGTATGTGCCCAACACCCAGGCCCGCGCGCTCACCTCGGGCCGCACCGGCACCATCGCGGTGCTCATCTCCGACATCACGAACCCGTTCTACTTCGGCATCCTGCGCGGCACCCAACAGCAGCTCAAAGCCGCCGGCTACGCGCAACTGCTGATAGACACCGAGGACTCCGGCGAGCACGAGATCGAGATGCTGCACAAGATGCGTCGCTCGCTCGACGGTGCCCTGCTGGCCGCGTCCCGGCTGCCCGACCGGGCACTGGCCCAACTGGCCACCGAGATCCCGCTGGTCACCATCAACCGCAACGTTCGCGGCGTGCCCAGTGCGGTGATCGACACCCCGGCCGGCATCGGCCAGGCCGCCGAGCATCTCGTCTCACTCGGCCACCGGGACATCGTGTACGTATCCGGACCCGCCGCCTCCTGGCCGAACGCCACCCGCTGGCAGGCCATGCGGACCGCCGCCGCCAGGCACGGGCTCGCGTGGCGGCGGGTCGGTCCGTTCCCGCGCGGCCAGCGATCGGGTACCGCCGCCGCCGACGCGGTGCTCAACACGAGCGCCACCGCCTGTGTCGTCTTCAACGACCTGCTCGCCATCGGCATGCTGACCAGACTGCGCGAGCGCGGCGTGCGGGTACCGGCGGACATCAGCATCGTCGGCTGTGACGACATCTTCGGCGCCGACTTCTGCAACCCGCCACTGACCACGCTCACCGCGCCGATCGAGCAGACCGGCCGGGTCGCGGTGGCGATGCTCCTGGCGACGCTGAACGAGCGCTCGACGCCGGCGGTGCGCCGCGCGGTACTGCTGCCGACCCACCTGACCGTACGCGAGTCCACCGGCCCGGTACGCGGTTGACTCGGCCCCGGAAGGTCGCGGTGGCCCGCCGGGCATGGCGGTCGCACAGACGGGTGGCACCCGCACCGCAACCGGACTCGCCCGCCCGCGCAACCGTTCCCGGCGGGTGCCGGCTGTCTCGCCGGGCCGTGTTCGGCGAAAGTCGGCGAAGTGCTCAGCCGCCGGACCGGGAGCGCCGATGGGCACCCCGAGCGGCGCCGGGGGACACGTCCCCGATCCCCCGGTGCCGCCCCAGGAACCGCCCGGCCACATCCTGCGCGCCACCGGCCCTTGGTCACGCAGTGGCCAGCGCCTCGGTGGGGGCCAGGCGCGAGGCCCGGATGGCCGGGTAGAGTCCGGCGAGCCCGCCGATGGCGAGGGTGGCGACCACGCCGCCGGCCATGGCCCAGGCGGGTACGACGGTGGGCCAGTGTTGGGTGTTGGCGTAGATGGCCGTGACGGCCACGCCGAGCAGGACACCGCCGGCGCCGCCGAGACCGGACAGGAGCAGCGCCTCGGCGAGGAACTGGGCCCGGATCTGGCCGCGGGTGGCGCCGAGGGAGCGGCGCAGCCCGATCTCGGCGCGGCGCTCCAGCACCGAGATGACCATGATGTTGGCGACGCCGACGCCCCCGACGAGCAGGGCGACCGCGCCCAGGCCCAGGAGCAGGCCGGTGAAGGCCTTGTTGGTGGCCTGCTGGGCGGCCAGGGCGTCGGAGGGGCGGGACACCTTGACTTCGTTGGGGTTCTGCGGGTTGGCGGTGGCGGCCAGCACGGCGGCGACGTCCGGCACCGCGTCGGGTCGGGTGCGGGTGTACACGGTCGTGGGGTAGCCGTCGAAGCCGAGGGAGCTGCGGGCGGCGGGCCAGCCGATCAGTGCGGCGCTGTCCAGCTCGGGTGCCAGTGGCACCTGGTTGAGGATGCCGATGACGGTGAACCACCGCTGGCCGAGCCAGACCTGCACCTCTGGTCCGGCGGCGGCGATGCCCAGCCGGTCCGCGGCCTGCCACCCGAGGACCACGGCGGGGTAGCGGCTGGTGGCGTCGTTGAGCCAGGTGCCGCTGGCCATGGTGGAGCCGACCGTGCCGGGCAGGTCGACCCGGGCCGCCTTGACGGAGATGCTGCCGGTCTCGCCGGCGGCGATGTGGTCGTTGCGGTACACGTTGGCGTCGACTTTCGCGGTGGCGCTGACGGAGGTGACCGGCCCGATGCGGCGGATCATCCCGATCGCCTCGTTGGGCAGGTGCGAGTCCTTGCCGAACAGCGTCTGGCCGGGGCCGACGGTGAGCAGGTTGGTGCCCAGCTCGGCGAGGGTGCGGTCCAGGTCGGCGCGGCTGGAGGTGGAGATGCCGACCACGCTGATCATCGCGGCGATGCCGATCGCGATGCCGAGCGCGGACAGGAACACCCGCAGTGGCCGGGCACGCAGCCCGGCACCACCGACCCGGACCAGGTCGCCAGGGCGCAGCCGGGTCGGGCGCAGCCGTCCCGCGGCCCGGTCGGGCTGCCATCGCGGGGTGAGGCAGGTGTCGGTGTCGATGGCCATCAGGCTGCCCCTCTCGGGTCGGGCGAACCGGCCAGCGCCGGGTCGTTGCTGGCCGAGTCGTGGACGACCCGTCCGTCGTGCATGTGCACCTGCCGGGGCAGGCTGGCCGCGATGTCCCGGTCGTGGGTGACCACCAGCACGGTGGTGCCGGCGGCGTTGAGCTCGCGGAGCAGGTCCATCAGCGCCGTGCCGGAGGCCGAGTCGAGGTTGCCGGTGGGCTCGTCGGCCAGCACCAGGGTCGGCTCACCGACGACGGCCCGGGCCACGGCGACCCGCTGCTTCTCCCCGCCGGACAGTTCGTGTGGCCGGTGGTCCAGCCGGTGGCCCAGGCCGACCCGGCGCAGCGCGGCGACCGCCCGCCGCCGCCGCTGCCGCACGGATATTCCGGCGTACAGCAGCCCGTCGGCGACATTGTCCACTGCGGACACACCGCCGGCGAGGTGGAACTGCTGGAACACGAACCCGATCGCGATCGCGCGCAGGGCGGACAGCTGCCGGTCGGACAGCTCGGCGGTGTCGTACCCGTCGATGTGCACCCGACCGCCCGAGGGCCGGTCCAGGGTACCGATGACGTGCAGCAGGGTGGACTTGCCGGAGCCGGACGGCCCGATCACGGCGACCAGTTCCCCGCGACCGACCCGCAGCGAGGCCCCGCGCAGCGCGGCGACACCGCCCGGGTAGACCCGGCTGACCCCGTCGAGCACCACAATGTCGGTCATGGTCACGCCGGCATCCCCACCACGGTCCCGGCGTCGATGCCGGTGCCGGAGATCTCCACCCGGCCGTCGGCGAACATGCCGGCCTGTACCGCCACGATGCGGGTGGTCGAGCCCTCGACCACCTGCACCCCGTACCCGCCCTCGGCCAGCGCGAGCAGCGCGGCGACCGGTACGGTCAGCACGTCCTCGCGCTGGTCGGCCACGATCGCCACCTGTACGGGTGCCTTGTCGAGGGTGCCCAGCGTGGACGGGTCGGGGATGGTGACCACCACGTCGATCGTGGTGGCCGAGCCGTTGCTCCCGGCGTGCGCCACGGTACCGACGCTGCTGACTTTCCCGTGCACGGTCCTGGTGTCCGGCAGCGTCACCGTCACCGCCATGCCCCGCTTGACGAGCTGCTGCTTGGACACGTCCAGCGCGATCGTGACCAGCCGGGTGGTACCCGTGCAGGTCAGCACCGGCCCGCCGGCACCGTCGCCGGCGTGCGCCTGCTGTTCGGTGACCCGTACCGGTCCGGAAGCCAGCACCACCTGGCTCGGCTGCACCGTGCCGGTCTGGCTCCAGCCCAGCGCCTTCTGCCACTTCTTCACCGCGGCGGCCGTGCTCGCGCTGTACTTGTCGTCGACGGTGAAGCCGTTGTAGCCCAGCGCGGCCAGGTTGCTCTCGAACTCCTTGACGTCCGGGCCCTGCACGCCGGTGGCCAGCGCGCGGTACAGCGGCAGGCTGCCGTACAGCAGTACCACCGGCAGGTTGTCCGCCCGGTACACCGTGTTGCCCCTCTTCAGGGTGGAGCCCACCGCGGGCAGCCAGGTGATGGTGCCGCCACCCTTGGCGGCGAACGTCGCCGTGTCGCCGTAGCCCAGGGTGCCGTCGACGTCTTCGGTGTCGGTCAGCGTCGCCCGGGTGACCTGGGCGGTGGCCGGTGGCACCGTGCTGCGGCCGGGTGTGGCCGGATCCCCGTTCCGGATGCCGGTCGCGACCACGGCGACTCCCGCCACCACGGCCACCACCCCAACCAGGATCAGCGTGTTCCGCACCCGCCGGCGGCGCCGGTGCCCACCGACACCACCGGGCTGCCCGGCCGGCTCAACCTCGCTGCCGGCCACCGAACCGCCCAGGTCCGGGAACATCTCCGTGCTCACCTGGTACCCCCCTGGTGCTGTGTCTGGGGTGGGGGCATCAGGTTCCGGCAGGCCTGCTGGGCCGCCTTGAACGTCGGGTTGTCCGGGCCCAGGTTGCCCGCACCTCCGCTGCGCTGCACCATGACGCCGCCGCCGTCCGGATCGGGATCGGGTATGTCCACGCCGTGCGCCCGCATGCACGCCGTGAACTTGCGCATCTGCTCGAGTTGCTGCGCGTTGGGCTTCGGCATGTCGCCACTGGTGGGCGCGTACACCCGGCAGGCCTCCTGGGCCGCCTTGAACTTGGCGCTGTCCGGTCCGCCGCCTGGGCCCTCGCTGCTGCGCATCGTGGTGCCGCCGCCGCCGTCGACCGGGCCGACCTGGACATCGATGCCGTGTTTGCGCATGCACTCGGCGAACTTGCGCGACTTCTCGGCCAGATCCATCGACGGGGTGGCACTCGGCTTCGCCGTGGCGCCGTTGGCGGTGGCGACGCCGCTGCCGTGCTTGCCGCCGCACCCGGCCAGTGCCAGCGCCGGCATGGCCAGCACGGCCACCAGGCCGATCCACGACCTGACAGGTCTCATCGGGTACCTCCTTCGCCGTTGCTCCTTGTCATCGCCGCGGTGTCCCGCCGGCGGTCCGAGTCAACGCGGTTCGGGATAAGGCCACCGTCAGTCCGGGGCTTTACGCTGGCCTTATGCCCGGATGCGGCACCATGCGTCAGGTCGAACGGAGGTGCTGGCGGTGCGGATTCTGGTGGTCGAGGACGAGCCGCTGATGGCCGACGCGATCGCCGAAGGGCTGCGCCGCGAGTCTCTGGCCGTCGATGTCGTCTATGACGGCGACGCGGCGCTGGAACGCCTCGGCGTCAACGACTACGACGTGGTCGTCCTGGACCGGGACCTCCCGCTGGTCTCCGGCGACGAGGTGTGCCGGGCGCTGGTGAACTCGGGTGCGTTGACCCGGGTGCTGATGCTCACCGCGTCCGCCGGGGTGCGCGACCGGGTGGTCGGGCTCGACCTGGGCGCCGACGACTACCTCGGCAAGCCGTTCGACTTCGCCGAACTGGTCGCCCGGGTGCGCGCGCTGGGCCGCCGCGCCCGCCCGCCGGCACCTCCCGTGTTGCAGCGGGCCGGGCTGCGCCTGGACCCCAACCGGCGCGAGGTCTACCGCGACGGCCGGTACGTCAACATGACCCGCAAGGAATTCGCGGTCCTGGACGAACTGCTGCGCGCCGACGGCGCGGTCGTGTCCGCCGAGCACCTGCTGGAAAAGGCGTGGGACGAGCACGCCGACCCGTTCACGAATGTGGTACGGGTGACCGTCATGACGCTGCGCCGCAAACTCGGCGACCCGCCGGTCATCGAGACCGTACCCGGAGTGGGGTACCAGATCCGGTGAAGCGGCCCAGGATCCGCACCCGGCTGACCGCCCTGTACGGCGCGCTGTTCGTGCTCGCCGGCGCCGGCATGCTGGCCTTCACCTACTTCCTGGTCCAGCAGAGCCTCACCGATCGCCTTACCGGGCCGGGCGTGTCCGTGCAGGTCGGGGTCACCCCGTCCGGCTCGCCCGCAACGGATCCGACACGCACCTCCGGCGGCCGGCAGGTCAGTCCCCAGGAAGCCAACCGCGAATTCGCCGCCCAGGAACAGAAGTTCCGCCACGACACCCTCGACTCGCTGCTCACCCGTGGCGGCATCGCGCTGGCCGGGTTCACCGTCGTCGCGGTCGGCTTCGGCTGGCTGATGGCCGACCGGGCGCTGCGCCCGCTGCACCAGATCACCGCCACCGCCCGCCGGGTCGCCGACCGCAACCTGCGCCAGCGCATCGCCCTGACCGGGCCCCCCGACGAGATCAAGGAGCTCGCCGACACGTTCGACTCCATGCTCGAACGCCTCGATCAGGCCTTCGACGGCCAGCGCCGCTTCGTCGCCAACGCCTCCCACGAGCTGCGGACCCCGCTGGCCATCAACCGCACCCTCATCCAGGTCGCCCTCGCCCACCCGCAGGTGCCGGCCCAGACCCGCCAGCTCGGCGAGAACCTGCTGGCGGTCAACACCCGCCACGAACGCCTCATCGACGGCCTGCTCACCCTGGCCAGCTCCGAGCAGGCGCCCACCGCCCGCGACCCGCTCGACCTGGCGGAGATGGTCCGGCACGTCCTGGACCAGCACGCCAACCCGTCCGGCCCGCGGCTGGACGCATCGCTGCACCCGGCACCCGTCGCCGGTGACCCGGTGCTCCTCGAACGCCTCGTCCAGAACCTGGTCAACAACGCCGTCGCCTACAACGTGCCCGAGGGCTGGGTGTCCGTGTCCACCCGCACCAGCGGCGACCAGGTCGAGCTGACCGTGACCAACACCGGGCCGACGGTGCCCGCCTACGAAATCCCCGTCCTGTTCGAACCGTTCCGCCGCCTCCGCGACCGGGTCGCCTCCGCCGAGGGCACCGGCCTGGGGCTGTCCATCGTCCGCTCGGTCGCCCAGGCACACGGCGGCGACGCCGTCGCCCAACCACACGAGCACGGCGGCCTGCGGGTGCGCGTCACGCTGCCCGTCCGCGACGACCCGGGACCGACCTCGGGTTGATCCTTCAGGGGTTGGGGTGCCCGGCGCGTGCGCGATGTGGCGCGGGCGGATGGTCGCAGCGACGGCCCAGCGCGCCGCCGGTCGCCGGATGCCCGGTGAACTGGGCGGGAAGCGCGGTGGTGCTGGCGTTGTCGAGGAGCGTGTCGCTGCGGGTCTGCATGGTGCCGGTGGCCACGAGACCGGCGGCGAGAAGCAGGGCGAGCATGGCGAGCGGCCCGACCCGCGGCCGCGGGGGCGGTGCGAGCAGAGCCTGGACCCGTTTGGGTATGTCCCCGGCGGTGGCCCCGGCACCCGCGGCGCGCTCCGGTACCGGTCCGGGGTCGGTGGTCCGGGTCAGCAGGGCGGCGCGGGCGATGGTCAGGGCGACCAGTTTGCGGTCGGTGACCTCCCGCGCCGCGTCCTCGTCGGCCCACCGTTCCACGACGTGGGCGACGGCGCGGCTCATGGGCGCCAGCAAGGGGTTCGCCGCGCTGGTGACCGCGGAGCCGAACAGCCACCACGCGTGCTGGTGGGCGATGTGCGACGCCTCGTGGGCGAGCAGCGCACGGCGTTGGTCGGGGGTCAGCGCCCGGAGCAGGCCGGTGGTGATCACGATTCGTCCGGACGGGCCGGGGGTGGCGAACGCGTCCGGCTGGTCGTGGTCGATCACGACGAGCGATCCCGGTGAGCCGAGCCGCCGGCAGCTGCCGCGCGCCGCGAGCAGGCTGCGCAACCGGAGGGTACCGACGGTCACGGTCCGGCCGACGGCGAGCAGGGTCAGCAGCGCGCAGCCGATCGCCAGGGTGGTCGGGAACGGGGTGGCGACGCGGACCTGCTCGGCCGACCAGTGGCCGTAGCGGCTGACGGCGGGGAGCTGGGCCGCCCAGGTGAAGGCGACCGCCGCGAGGACCCAGATGCCGCAGGCGGCGATGGCGAGGCTGGCCGGCACCAGTACGCGGATCGCGACCGCGGGGGGCAGCCGGTGGGCCAGGTGGGGCCCGACCCCGGCGAAGACGAGCGTGACCAGAGCGACGACGATGGCGGCCCCGGTCACTCGCGACCCTGCCCGGTGTGGCGGAGCAGGTCGAGCAGGAGTCGCTCGTCCTCACCGGAGAGCACGCCGACGAACCGGGACAGTACCGCCGCGTGGTCGTCCCCGGCATCCAGCAACCGCTGCATCTGCCTCGCCGTGACCTCGGCCTCGTCGCGTACCACCCGGTAGGCGTAGGCGCGGCCGACCCGGTCGCGGGTCACCAGCCCCTTGTCGGACAGCCTGGCCAGGACGGTCATGACCGTGGTGTACGCGAGGTCGCCGCCGAGCTGGTCGCGCACCTGGGCCGGCGTCATCGGCCTGCCGGCCGCGGCGAGCGCGGCGACGATCTCCTGCTCCAGCATGCCCCTCGGGCGCCGACCGGCGTCCACGTCACTCTCCGTCCGCCTGGCTGCGACAGGGCTGATCCACCCTACTACGAGGAGAGTAGTACTCGTACCGCCGTTCGAGGAATGTTCACGACCTCGCTCCTTGCTTGCTACTACCTCGTGAGTAGTATCATCCCCCTACTACATTTCTGGTAGTACATCCTGCGAGGAGGCGCTCGCGTGACTGAGGGTGCGGTGCCCGGCGGGGTACCGGCACGGCGTGCGGCGGTCGTCTCGGCGAGCATCGGCGCCGGGCACGACGGTGCCGCGGCGGAGCTGGCTCGCAGCCTGGTCGCGGCCGGGTTCGAGGTGGACCGGTACGACTTCCTGGAGCTGCTGCCCGGCCGGCTCGGTCGGGCGCTGTGCCGCGCGTACGCGATGGAGCTCACCCGCGCGCCACGCACCTGGGGCTGGGTGCTGCGCGGCCTCGACCACCATCCCCGGGTGACCGCGTGGGCCGGCGAGGCGTGCGGGCGGATCGCGCAGCGGCGGATGCACGCCGCCATCGACCCTGGCGTGGCGGTCGTGGTCTCCACCCACCCCGGTGCCAGCCAGGCCCTCGGCTGGTTGCGGCGCACCGGCCGGCTGCGGGCGCCGGTGGCCACCTTCCTCACCGACATGTCGGTGCACCCGATGTGGGTGGCGCCCGGCGTCGACCGGCACCTGGCGCTGCACGAGGTACCCGCCGCCCAGGCCCAGCTGCTGGGTGCGGCCGGCGTCACCCGGTGCCGGCCCGCGGTGGACCCACGGTTCGCGCCGGCGGACACCGACCCCGCCGCCGTCCGCGCGGCGTACGGGCTGCCGGCCGGCGCACCGCTCGCGCTGGTGGTCGCCGGCTCCTGGGGCGTGGGTGAGGTGGCCGAGGCCGCCGCGGACATCCTGGCCACCGGCGTGGCCACCCCCGTGACCGTGTGCGCGCACAACCAGGGCCTGCGCAGGGAGTTGGCCGCGCGCGGGCTCGGCCGGGCGCTGGGTTGGGTGGACGACATGCCCGCGCTGGTCCGGGCGAGCGACGTCGTGGTGCAGAACGCGGGTGGCCTGACGTCGCTGGAGGCGATGGCGTGCGGGGTACCGGTCGTCAGCTACCGGTGCCTGCCCGGCCACGGCACGGCCAACGCGGCCGCCCTGGCGCAGGCCGGCCTGGCCCCCTGGCCCCGCGACCCGCAGGAGCTGGCGCACGCGCTGAAGGTGGCGATCACCGGCGAGACACACGCGGTCGAGGCGCGCGCCCTCTTCGCGGCGCCGGCACCCGTCGAGGCGATCGAGGCACTGACCGGTGCCGCGCCGGTCCGGGAGGGCAGTACCCGATGAACAAGCTGTGGCCGGTCGCCGGCGGTGCCGTCGCGGGCCTGCTCGCCACGCACGCCGGGCCGGCGCTGGCGTCGATCGGGCCGCTGCGCCGGCGGGTCGCCCCCGACCTCACCGGCGTGGGCCGGCCCGACCACGTGGCCCTGACGTTCGACGACGGACCGCATCCGCTGTCCACGCCGCGCTTCCTGGAACTGCTCGACCAACTGGCGGTCAAGGCCACGTTCTTCCTGTTGGGACGGTGGGCGGCGAACGCACCCGGCCTGGTCGGGGAGATCGCGGCCGGCGGCCACGAGATCGCGGTGCACGGGTACGACCACCGGTGCCTGCTGGTCCGGGGCCCGCGGGCAACCCACGACGACCTCGCCCGGGCCCGGGACGTGATCAGCGACGCCGCCGGCCGGCCGGTGTCGTGGTTCCGGCCGCCCTACGGGGTGCTGACCGCCGGCACCCTGCTCGCCACGCGACGGCTCGGGCTCACCCCGGTGCTGTGGACCGCGTGGGGCAGGGACTGGTCCGCGCGAGCCACCCCCGGCTCGGTGTACCGGACGGTGACCGCCGATCTCGGCGGGGGCGGCACCATCCTGCTGCACGACTCCGACGTCACCTCGGCGCCCGGCTCCTGGCGGGCGACGCTGGGCGCGGTGCCGCGCCTGGTGACCGCCTGCCGGCAGCGCGGCCTGCAGGTCGGCACCCTGGCCGAGCACGGCCTGCCGCCAGCCACCTAGGTCCGGCGGGCCACCGCCCCGGCGCAGGTCGCACCCGGCGCCACGACCAGCAGGAGTGGTCACCGCCAAGGAGTAGGTCCGGCTCAGAAGCCGATCTCCTCGCGGACCAGCACCACGGTCGCCCGGTCCGCCGCGTACTCGCGTTCCAGGATGAGCAGCTTGCCGATGAACGACTCGAAGCCCTTGGCCCGCAACCGGGCGTGCTCCCGGGGAAGGCTGTAGGTGCGGACCCGGCGCAGCGCCGTGTCGAGGTCCGGCACGACCTTCTGCGCGCCGACCACCCAGATGACCCGCTCCGCGCCGGCCGCGTACGGTCCGAGCTGGCTGCCGCTCGCCGACGCCGCCACCAGTACGCCGTCCTCGGTCACCGCGTGCACGCTGCCCAGCACGACGTCCGGCGTGGCGCCCATCCGGATCTGCGCGCGGATGTCGGCCGGGTCCACGCCGGCGAGTTCGGCCCGTACCGACCGGAACTCCCCCGACTCGTCGACGTCGGCCAGGATCCCGGAGCGCCGCAGGGTCTCGCTGCCCGCGGTGAGCACCGCCCGGTCCCGGGGCAGGAGCTGGCGCACCAGCGCGCGGGCGTGCCCGGCGGTGTCCACGAGGTGGGTGGCGTACCCGCGCCCGGTCAGTCCTTTCGCGGCCCGGCGCAGCTGTTCCTCGCTGGCCGGCACGGCGAACGACTCGTCAACGGGCAATGGCTCTATTTCCGCCTCGGTGGTCATGACGTCCCTTTCCCATAGTTCCAACTGGTAACTGACCCCATCGTGAGGAACCATGGACAACGCCGGAAGACGGCACCTTTTCCTGCCTCGGTGATGTGGAGGTAACCGTGCAGGTCGACGAGGCCGCGCAGAGCAAGCTGTGTCACGCGCGACAGATCCTGGACCGGGTCGGCGACAAGTGGTCGATCTCGGTCATCTACGAGCTCGGCGGCGGGAGCCGGCGGTTCACCGAGCTGCGCCGCGCCATCGACGGCATCAGCCAGCGCATGCTGACCGCGACCGTACGCAGCCTGGAGCGCGACGGCCTGGTCCTGCGCACGGTGCACCCGGTCGTGCCGCCGCGCGTCGAATACGCCCTCACCCCGCTCGGCCGGACCCTGCTCGGCACCGTGGCCCGGTTGATGAGCTGGGCCGTCGAGCACGCCGACGACATCGACGACGCCCGCGCCACCTACGACTCCCGGGCGCGGAGCGCGTAGCCCGGTCATGGCAACCCAACACGGACCGCTGCCCCGGCTGCTCATCGGGCTCACCGTCGTCACCGGGCTGGTCGACGCGTTCAGCTACGTCACCCTCGGCCACGTCTTCGTCGCCAACATGACCGGCAACGTCGTGTTCTTCGGCTTCGCGCTGGCCGGCGTCGGGGAGGTGTCGGTGGTCGCGAGCCTCCTGGCGCTCGTCGCGTTCACGGCCGGCGCGGCGCTCGGCGGCCGGCTGGCCCGCGAGCCCCGGCCGCACCGGGGCTTCCTGCTCGCCGCCGCCTGCCTGGTCCAGGCAGTACTCGTCGTCGCGTCGGCCATCGTGGTGACCGTCGCGGGTACCGGGCCGCTGGTGACCCGGCTGGTGGTCGTCCTGCTCGCGGTGGCCATGGGCGGGCAGAACGCGGTCGTGAGCCGGCTCGGCGTACCGGACCTGACGACCACGGTCCTGACCCGGACCGTCACCGCCCTGGTCGCGGACGCCTCGCCGGCGCCGGTACGCGTCCGCCGGGCGCTCGCGGTGCTCGCCATGGTGCTCGGCGCCCTGATCGGCGGCGTACTGCTGCGCTGGGTGGCGACGTCCGCACCGCTGTGGCTGGCCACGGCCCTGCTGCTGGGGTGCGCCGCCAGCGCGTACGCGGCCGCCCGCTCGCCCCGCTCGGCAGCCTGGCGGTAATGGCCCACTACCTGCTGTTGACCGGTGCCGGACTGGCGGCCGGCGTGCTGAGTACCGTGGTCGGCCTCGCCTCGCTGGTCTCCTACCCGGCGCTGCTGCTGTTCGGGCTGCCCCCGCTGGCGGCGAACGTGACGAACACCGTTGCTCTGGTGGGCACCGGGGTCGGTGCGGCAGCCGGCTCCCGGACGGAACTGGCCGGGCAGGGCCGGCTGGTCGTCCGGCTCTGCGCGGTGAGCGCGCTCGGCGGGGCCGCCGGTGCCCTGCTGCTCCTGCACACCCCGGCGCGCCTTTTCGAGGTGGTCGTACCGGGCCTGATCGCCGGCGCGTCGGTACTGCTGCTCCTCGGCCCCCGGCTGCGCCGCGCAGCGGCCGGGCAGGCCGCCGGAAACCGCCGCCGCGGGTACCTCGCGGTCGCGCCGATCGGCGTGTACGGCGGCTACTTCGGCGCCGCCGCCGGCGTGCTCATGCTCGCCGTCCTCACGCTCATGCTGGCCGGCCAGTCGCTGGCCCGGACGAACGCGGCCAAGAACGTCGCCGTCGGCGCCGCCAACACGGCGGCCTCGGTGATCTTCGCAGCCACCGGCCCGGTGCACTGGACGGCCGCCGTCGCGCTCGCCGCGGGTTCACTGGTCGGTGGCTGGGTCGGCCCGGCCGTGGTGCGCCGGGTGCCGGCCGGCCCGCTGCGGGTACTGATCGCCCTCGGTGGCCTGGGTCTGGCGGTCAAGCTCGCCTCCGACGCCGTGCTCCGGTAGCCGGTCGGGCCGGCCACCGCCCCGCCGGCCGATCGGCGAGCCAGTTCGACGTTCGCGGCGCAGTGGGCAAGACTCGCGGGATGAATCGCGCTCGCACTCTCCCGCCGGTACTCGCCGCCGTGATGATCGGTGCGGGTGGCTGCTCGGCATCGCCGGCGGCGGCGCCGGTGCCATCCGCCGCGCCGGCATCGCCGGCAGCGGTCGCCCCACCGACGGCGGGTCCGTCGGCGGCGGCCGCGGCACCACCCGGCGCGGCGCCCACCACCAAGGCGCCAGCCGCCGCGCCTGCGCTGAAGGTGGGCAGTTCGGGCCCGGCCGTCGTGCGGCTCCAGCAGCAACTGACGGCGCTGGGGTACTGGCTCGGCACCGTCGACGGGCGCTTCGGCGGCGGCACGCAGCAGGCCGTGTTCGCGCTGCAGAAGGCGGCCGGCCAGCGGGCCACGGGGACGGTCACGGCCGCCACGCAGCGGGCCCTGGACGCCGGCACCAGGCCCACGGCCAGCTCCCGGTCGGGCCACGTGATCGAGGTCAACATCGGCCGCGGCCTGCTGTTGTTCGTCGACAACGGGCACGTCGCGTACGCGCTCAACACGTCCACCGGCGGCGGCTACGTCTACTACGACGAGGGCGTGCGGAGCGTGGCCAGAACCCCGAGGGGCCACTTCCGGACGTACCGGGTGATCGACGGTCCACGCCGGTCCTCGCTCGGCCTGTTGATCCGCCCCCGGTACTTCACCGGCGGCTTCGCCATCCACGGCGACGGCTCCGTGCCCGCCCGCCCCGTGTCGCACGGGTGCGTACGGGTGACCAACGCGGCGATCGACTGGATCTGGTCGACCGACCTCGATCCGATCGGCACGCCGGTGTGGGTGTACTGACGCTCCTCGCGATCGCGAAGCGGGCTGCGGTACTGCGACCCTAGATGCGGATGTGGGTGACGACCGGCCAGCCGTCGCGGTAGTCCAGCCGGCCGAGCCCCAGATGGAAGTCCCCGCCCCGGCCCGCGTCGTAGTAGTGGAAGGCGAGCGTGTCCCCGGTGACCGACGCGCCGCCCGGCCCGCGCATGTCGCCCTGGCTGTCGAGCACGGCCGTGGCGCCGCCGGAGAGCAGTGCCGCGCCGCTGCGGTCGAGGTACGGCCCGGTGACCGATCGGGACCTGCCCACCACGAGGTGGTACGTGCTGTTGGCACCCTGGCAGCAGAAGTCGAACGACACGAACAGGTAGTACCAGCCGCCGTGCGCCACCAGGTATGGCGCCTCGACCGCGTTGGGGCCGAAGTGCCGGTCGGCCAGCGCGACGCGATCGGGCCGCGGGGTGGCCGGCTTGCCGGACGGGAACTGGATCGGAATGAGCTTCACTCCACTCCAGAACGAGCCGAAGGCCAGCCACGCGCTGCCGGTGCTGTCGACGAACGCGGCGGGGTCGATGGCGTTGAAGTCGTCGGTACGGTTCGACTCGGTCACCTCGCCCTGGTCGATCCACGCGTACCGGCCGTCAGCCGGATCGAGCGTCACGTTGGTGAACAGACCGATGACCGAGCGGTTGGAGCCGAAGGTCGACGCCGCGTAGTACAGGTACCAGCGGCCGTCGTGGTAGGAGACGTCCGGTGCCCACAGGTTGACCACACCGGGTACCGCCTGGGATACCCAGGACGGGATCGCGGCACCGACGGTACCGGCGAATGTCCACAGTCGCCCGTCGCGCGACGACCTGATCTGGATGGTGCCGCCGGCGACGGTCGGGGCGCCGGTGGAGAACGCGTACCAGCCGGTTGGTGCGCGTACCAGGCTGGGATCGTGCGTGTGCGCGTCGCCCAGGACCGACCGTGGCGGCGTGGACTGTGTCGCCTGCCCGGCGCCGTCACCGGCGGACCGGACCGGACCGATCAGCCCGAGGCCGATCGAGGCGGCGGCACCCCACGCGACCAACGACGGCCAGCTCGCCCGACCCAACCGGATACCCATGTCTCCCCCTGACTGCGCACCGCACTACAGGGTGCGCCGATGCAATCAGGCTGGTCAATGGCCTTTAGGGCAGAGATGGCGCGCCTGGCTGTAGGGTGAAGTCGTGACGCACCACACGTACCTCGACCGAGCTCACATCGTCGCGATTTTGCGCTCCAGAGGGTTGGACACCCGGGCCGACTGGGTCGAGCGGGAACTGCCCGAACATGTCGACACGTACGAAAACGCCGCGCTGCTGCGGACTCTCGACATCGACCCGGCCGCCGCGACACCCGCCGCCGGCCCACCGGACGATGCCGCGCCGCACGACCCGCAGAGCTGACCGCACGGCCCGGTGCTCGGCGGGGACCCGGTGCCGGCATGCCTGCACCACCGCACGACGGCGCCGGGTCTGCTCACGGCCCCGTGCCAGATGATGTGGCGGCCGCTGGGGTAGGCTGGCAGCGACAAGCCGCCAGAGGAGCCAGTCGCGTTCGACCCGGTCTTTGTCCTACGTTGCCCGCCCGTCGCGGCCTTACGAACCGTTGAGGTATCGGAGGCGGACTCGTCGTGGTCTCATCTGCGGCAACGCGGTGTCCCGGTACGGCTGCGTGATGGACACCGACCGCACGATCCGGCTCTGGAGCCTCGTCGTCGCGCACGCCGCGGGTGGGCCGGTCGCGGTGGAACACGTCTGTGCCGTGGCGATTTCGACCTGCGGTGTCGACAGTGCCGCTGTCGCGGTGAAGCTCCCGGCGACCCCGCGGGAGACGGTGTACGCCAGCGATCAGGGCGCGTCCGAAGTGGAGGAGTTGAGCCTGACGCTCGGCGAGGGTCCGGGTGTCGATGCCTTCGCCGGGAGCCCGGCTCTGGTACCCGATCTGCGGGCTCCCGACTGCCTGGCCCGCTGGCCGGCGTTCGCGCGGGCGGCCGGGCAGGCCGGCATGCGCGCGGTCTTCGCGTTGCCGCTTCAGGTCGGCGGGATCCGCGTGGGTGTCATGGACCTCTACCGGCTGCGGCCGGGCGCCCTGGATCGCGAGCAACTGGCCGACGCGTTGACGTTGGCGGACACGGCCTGCGCACTGCTGCTCGACGTGTCGGGCCCGGACCGCTCCCACCCGGACGGGCGCCGGCCCGAGCCGGTCGGACCGCAGCACCCCGAGGTACACCAGGCCACCGGGATGATCAGCGTGCAGTTGGGGGTGACCGCGGCGGTCGCGCTGATCCGGCTGCGCGCCTACGCCTACTCACACGACCTGCGGCTGCACGACGTCGCCGCGGACGTGGTGGCCAGGCGCCTGCGGCTGCGACCCAATGGTGACGACGGGGGCCGCGGTGGCCGTTGAGACGCCCGGTCCGGCCGCTGCGCGGCGGCGCCGGACAGGTGACGCTACTGTATGGCGAGGTGAGTGACATGGCCGAGATCCAGCTAGCCGATGTGTTCGTCGAGATGGCCGACACGCTCATCGACGACTTCGATGTGATCGACTTCCTGCACACGTTGACCGAGAGGTGTGTCCAGCTCCTGGGCGTCTCGGCGGCCGGGCTCCTGCTGACCGACCGCCAGGACTCGCTCCAGGTGGTGGCCGCCTCCTCCGAACGGACCAGGCTGCTGGAGCTGTTCCAGCTGCAGACCGACCAGGGTCCCTGTGTGGACTGCTTCCGCACCGGCCAACCAGTGTCGGTCGCCGACCTGCCGTCCGCCGGCGGGTGGCCACGGTTCACCACGGCCGCCGCCGAGGTCGGCTTCGCGGCGGTGCACGCCCTGCCCATGCGACTGCGCACCGAAATCATCGGCGCGCTGAACCTCTTCGACGCCGTCCCCGGCGCGCTGGACGAGAGCAAGCTGCGCATCGGGCAGGCCCTGGCCGACGTGGCAACCATCGGACTGCTGCAACAACGCGCCATCCACCGCCGCGACACGCTCACCGAACAACTGCAGAGCGCGTTGAACAGCCGGATCCTGATCGAGCAGGCCAAGGGGGTACTGGCCGAGCGCCTGCACCTGGACATGGCGCAGGCCTTCGCGCTGCTGCGCGGCAACGCCCGCCGCAGCAACCGGCGCCTGTCGGAGTTGGCCCAGGCCATCCTCGACGGATCGGAACAGATCCCGCCGACCGCGGGTGAACGCAGACTCTGATCCGGGCGCGCGCACCGGACAGCGGGACTGCCGCCCGGCGGGACCGGACCGTGGTGCGCGGCGCGGGCCGTCATACGACGCACGTACCGTGACGGATCGGCTATTTCGCCCCGGTGCCCCGGGGGCAGACAGGTACAGTCATTCGCATTGGGTTGCTCCGGACCTCGGCGGCTTGATGGATTTCCATTCGCCGGGAGGACGCCATGAGCGCTGTTGAACTCACCATCGCCGCCGTCGGCACCCAGGCGCCGCGTCGCGGCAGCGACTATGCGGAGCTCTTGAGGCTGGTGCGCCGGGCGGGTCTGCTGGAGCGTCGGCGCGCCTTCTACGCGCGGCACATCGCCGCGGGCCTGCTGATGCTCGCCGCCGGGTGGACGGCGTTCGTCCTGGTGGGCGACTCGTGGTGGCAGTTGATCACCGCGGCCGGCCTGGCCGTGGCCTTCACCCAGAACGGGTTTCTCACCCACGACGCCGGACATCGGCAGATCTTCCAGTCCCGGCGCGCCAACCAACTGGTGGGGTTGGTGCACGGCAACCTGGCGATCGGGCTGGCGTTCGGCTGGTGGGTGGACAAGCACCACCGCCACCACACCAACCCCAACCAGGTGGGACTCGACCCGGACATCAGCGGGGACGACCTCGTCTACACCACCGCCCAGGCGCATGGCCGGCGCGGACTGGGCCGTCTGATCGCACGCCACCAGGGTGCGCTGTTCTTCCCGATGCTGCTGCTGCTCGCCCTCGACCTGCACGTGTCCGGAGTGAAGGCGATGGCCCGCTCCGGGTACCGCAACCGGCTGCCCGAGGCCGTGCTGTTCGGTCTGCACATCGCGGCGTACCTCACCGCGGTGCTGCTGGTGCTGTCCCCGGTCAAGGCGCTGGTGTTCATCGTGGTCCACCAGGCTCTGCTCGGCCTCTACCTCGGGTCGGTGTTCGCCCCCAACCACAAGGGCATGCCGATCCTGTCCAGGGATGACGACAGCGACTTCCTGCGCCGCCAGGTCCTGACCGCCCGCAATGTGCGCGGCGGAAGGCTGACCGACCTGCTGCTGGGCGGTCTCAACTACCAGATCGAGCATCACCTGTTCCCCAACATGCCCCGGCCGTCGCTGCGCCGCGCCCAACCACTCATCCGCGCCTACTGCCTGGGTCACGGCGTGCCCTATGTGGAGACCAGCCTGATCGACTCCTACCGGCAGGCGCTGCACCACCTGGACACCGTGGGCCGCGGCTCGGGTTCCACACACTCGCAGGGGGCATGACGGCGCTGTGCCGGTGTGCCGGATACGGCCCTGGAAAGGAACCGGTCGACCAGCGCGCCCACCGGGCCGGGTAGCTCGGAGGGGAGCAGGTGACCGGCCTCGGGCACGACCGTCGTGCTCGATCCGGCGATGCGCTCCTGCAACCACCTCATCGAGCTGGGACGCGCCACCTTGTCCCGGCTGCCGGTGACGATCAGAGTCCGCGCGGTGATCCTGGCGGCGTACTGCTCCCACTGGGTGTCGAGATAGCTGCGGTAGCTCTGCTTGATGGCGCGCAGGTCCGCCCGGCGCATGTTGACGTAGTCCTGGGCGAGGATGGCCCGCCGGGTGGCCCGGTCGCTGATGGTGAACGTCAACATGTCGCCGATGTAGACCGCCGCGCGACTGGCCAGCCAGAGCCGGTCCACCGGCGCTGGCAGCCGGACGCCGAGTCCGTAGTAGAGCCTGGCCAGTGCCGTGGTGAGTCTCGGCAGCCGCCAGACCGGATTGAGCAGGCACAGGCTCTCCAGCGCGGCACCGTACCGGGCCCCGTAGACCAGGGCGATGTTGGCTCCCAGCGAGTGCCCGGTCAGGTGGATGCGCTCGCGACCCAGGTGGATGCGAAGCTGCTCGACCACGGCGGCGTACGCCTCCATCGTGTACGGCGCCGGCATCGCCTCGGACAGGCCGAATCCCGGCAGGTCGAGGGCGACGATGTCGAACCCGCGGATCCCGCGCGCCATCGCCATCAGCCCACGGTGATCTGCGCCGAGACCGTGCAGCAGGACCAGACACTCGGGGTGGTCCCCACCCGTACGCCGGTACCGCACCCGGGCGCCCATCACCGCCACGGAACCCAGCGCCGCCCCCATCCGACCTCCACCATCCGATCACCCGCCGGACCAACAAGGTCAACACTACGTTCCGCCGAAGATCTTGGCGATGGCCCGTCCGCAGGCTACCCGGTCCGGCGCCGTACCGTACGGGTCGTGGAGGCTGTGCTGGATGTCTCGCGGACCCCGCCGACATGGCGGCTGCTGCTGAGTTACGTGCGCCCGCACCGGCGGACCCTGGTCGCCGGGGGGGTGCTGAGCCTGGCGACCGCGGCGACCGGATTGGCGTTGCCGCTGGTGGCGCGCCGGCTGATCGAACAACTGGGCTCGCACCGGCCGGTCACCGGTGCGGTGCTGCTGATGACCGGGCTGGTCCTGGCCAACGCCGGGATCGGCGCGTTGGGCGGGTACCTGCTGCGCCGCACCGCCGAATCGGTGGTGCTGACCGCCCGGCTCGCCCTGGTCGCCCGGCTGCTGCGGCTGCGCATCGCCGCGGTGGACCGCAGCGAGCCCGGCGACCTGATGTCCCGGGTGACCGCGGACACCACCCTGCTGCGCGAGGTGACCACCGACTCCCTCGTCGGCGGGCTGACCGGAATCATCACGCTGGCCGCGACGATCGCCATGATGGGACTGCTCGACCCGGTCCTGCTCGCCGTGACGCTGGCCGCGCTGGGCCTGGCCGCCACGGTGATCGGGCAGGTGGTCCCGCGGATCAACCGGGCCGCCCGGCGCGCCCAGGAGTCCGTGGGCGTGATGGGCGCCGCCCTGGAGCGCATGTTCGGCGCCTTCCGCACCGTCAAGGCCTCCGGCGCCGAAACACGCGAGGGGCAACGGGTCGAGGCCGCGGCCACCGAGGCGTGGGCGGCCAGCGTCCGGGCCGCCAAATGGGAGGCCGTGGCCGGCAACACCGGCGGGCTGGCCATCCAGGTCGCGATCATCACGGTACTGGCAGTCGGCGGCACCCGGGTGGCCGCGCACGCGATCAGCGTCGCCACCCTGGTCGCGTTCCTGCTGTACGTGTACTACCTGATGCCGCCGATCAACCAGCTCGTCTCCGCCATCAGCCAGTACCAGGTCGGCGCCGCCGCGGTGGCCCGCATCCGCGAGGCGCAGGCGCTGCCCGTCGAGCCACACATCTCGCACTCACCGCCGCCGGCAACCCCGGGGCCGGCCGCCGTCACATTCAGAGACATCCATTTCCGGTACCGGCCGGAGCTGCCCCTCGTGCACCAGGGCGTGAGCTTCGTCATCGCACCAGGCGGCATGACCGCGTTCGTCGGACCCTCCGGCGCCGGCAAGACCACCGTGTTCTCGCTGATCGAACGCTTCTACGAGCCCGAGCACGGCCAGATCCTCCTCGACGGCCTCGACGTGCTCGACTGGCCCATCCCCGCCCTGCGAGCCCAGATCGGCTACGTCGAACAGGACGCCCCGGTCCTGTCCGGGACGTTGCGGGAGAACCTGGTGTTCGGCGCACCCGACGCCGGCGACGACGAGCTGACGGCGGTACTGGCCACCGCCCGGCTCGACACCCTCATCGCGCACCTGCCCGACGGGTTGGACACCACGGTCGGGCACCGCGGCACCAAACTGTCCGGTGGCGAACGCCAGCGCGTCGCCATCGCCCGCGCCCTGCTGCGCCGCCCCCGCCTCCTGCTCCTGGACGAGGCCACCTCGCAACTCGACGCGGTCAACGAAGCGGCCCTGCGCGACACCGTGGCCGACGCCGCCCGCACCACCACCGTCCTGGTCGTCGCGCACCGGCTGTCCACCGTCACCATGGCCGACCGCATCGTCGTCATGGACGCCGGGCAGATCCGCGCCGTGGGCACCCACAACGACCTGGTCGCCACGAACCCGCTGTATGCGGAACTGGCCGCCACCCAGTTCCTCGCCACCGCCGAGACACCCGCCTGACGGCGGTCGGTGCTCCCCGGCCGGGTACCGCATCCCGTACCTTGGGTCGACTTCCGACCGCCCGGCCGGGTCGTTGAGTCGAAAGTGAACAACCGAGACCTGCCGCGGGCCGCGGACCGACCCAACGGCGCGCCGGCCAGCCAGCCCGCCGCCGACCATCGACCCGCCAGGCCCGTCGCGACATCCCAGGTACTTGCCCGGCTCCAGGCCAACCGGGGCAGCTTCGGGCACAACAGCTAGCGCCGCCGGTCAGCCGCGCGCATCGGGTCGCTGATCGGCGACCGACCGCGCCTGGTCCGGATCCGTGAGCGGGCCGAACACACCGGTCACCTCCAGGACGGCACGAACGATGTCATGCGCGTTGGTGACGGTGAACGCGATGCCGCGCCGGTGGGCCGTGGACAGTCCCGCGACCAGCGCGGAGACACCGGTGGAGTCCAGGAACGTGACCTGTTGCAGGTCGATCAACAGGCCGGTCACCCCGGTGGTCTCGATCTCCCGCAGTTGCGCCGTGGCCAACTCCTCGCTGACCGCCAGATCGAGCTCGCCGACCACGGCCAGCCGTACCACGCCGGCGGGCAGCTCATGCCGGCTCACGGCGAATCCGTCCATCGCCGGCGCCTCCCTCCTCGGCTGCGCGACCAGTGGCACGTCCCGGCGGTCACTGCACTCATCGTCGTGGCCGCCGGCATCGTTACGCGCGGTGCCGGCCGGCCGAAGGCACGCCACGGAACGCGATGTCACGCGAAACTCGATGACGGCCCGTGGGGTACCGGCGGCGACGGCACGACCACCGTGCACACCTCACCGGTCGCGCTGCCGAGCCTGACCGGCGTGGCCCGGCTCTCTGTCGGCGGCGGGTTCACGCTCGCGCTCCTCAACTGAGATCCCCGGCGTCGTCGACGGTGGCATCGTGCACACGACGTGGAGGCCGCCGTCCGGCCTGGGGTGTGCGGTGACGGTGCCGTGGTGTGTCGCCGCGATCGACGCGACGATGGCCAGGCCGAGCCCGAAGCCGTCCCCGACGGTGCGGTCGTCCAGGCGGTGGAACGGTTCGAACAGGCCGCCGATCTCCTCGGGCGGGACGGCCGGGCCGGTGTTGGCCACGACCACCGTCGGTCGGTCGTCCACAGTGGACGTCGAGACCCACAGGTCGCCGCCCGCGATGTTGTGGCGCACCGCGTTGTCGACGAGGTTCGCGACGAGGCGTTCCAGGAGTACCGGATCGCCGGATGTGACAGCGGGTTCCAGCGACGCGTGCGGGCGCCGGTCACCCGGCTCGACCGAGTCCAGCACGTCCTGCGCGATCGTGGCCAGGTCGACGTCCTCGCGGGTGGTCAACCCGCGACCGTTGCGGGCCAGCGTGAGGAGGGCTTCGATGAGCGCTTCGGCATGCTCGACGGCCACCCGGACGTCCCGGGCCATGCCACAGAGTTCGGCCCGGGTGGGCGCCGGCTTGGCGAGCACGACGTCCACGGTGGCGCGCATGACCGTGAGTGGGGTGCGTAGTTCGTGGCTGGCGTCGGCGATGAACCGCTCCTGGCTGTCGAACACCGCCTGGAGCCGGCCGAGCATCTCGTCGAACGTGTCGGCCAGCTCGCGCAGTTCATCGCGGGGACCGGTCAACGCGACCCGTGCCGACAGGTTGTGCTCGGAGGCCGCGCGGGCGGCCGCGGCGATCGCGTGGACGGGCCGCAACACCCGTCCGGCGACGATCCAGCCGGCCAGTGCCGCGAGGGCGACGACCACCGCCAGCGTGATCAGCGAGTACTGCACGAGGTGGGACAGTGTCGCGTCGCGCTGGCTCTGCGCACCCCAGATCTGGTAGGCCGCCACGCACTTGTCTCTGAGGTTCGGGTCGCCATCCTTTCTGCGCAGCGCCTTGACGCAGACGGGCTCGAACGCGTGCCGGTCCGGCACCTGGAACGACGAGGTGTCCACCTGCCCGCCGGGCAACCGGGTGGACGACGACGACGCCGTGGGCAAGGCCGCCACGAGGGCGTAGGTGATCACCACGAGGATGGCGCCGCCGGCGGCGAAGAGGCCGGTGTACAGCAACGTCAGGCGTACCCGGATGGTCGGCTCCGGCCTCGTCACATGCGGTACCCCTTGCCCACGATGGTCTCGATCGGCGGCGGCGGACCGAGCTTGCGCCGCAGCCGGGCCATCGTCACCGAGACGACGGTGGTGAACGGGTCGGCGTGTTCGTCCCAGACGTGTTCCAGCAACTCCTCCGCGCCGACCACCGCACCGTCGGCCGCGACGAGCATCTCCAGCACGCCGAACTCCTTGCGGGTCAACGAGAGCGCGCGGGTGCCGCGGCTGGCACGGTGTCGGGCGCGGTCGACGGTGACGTCGCCGCGGCGCATGACCGGTGGCGCGGACGGAGCGCGCCGGCCCAGTGCGCGCACCCGGGCCACCAGTTCGTGGAAGGCGAACGGCTTGCCGAGGTAGTCGTCGGCGCCCAGCTCCAGGCCGTCGACCCGGTCGTCGACCCGGGTGGCGGCGGTGAGGATGAGAATCCGCGGCCCGTCCGCCGCGGCGGCCAGCGACCGGCACACCTGGTCGCCGTGGACCGCGGGCAGATCCCGGTCGAGCACGATCACGTCGTACGCCGTGTGGCCGGCCTTGGCGAGCGCGGCCGCACCGTCGTGCACGACGTCCACCGCCATCCCGGCATCGCGCAGCCCTTCCGCGATCCGGTTGGCCAGTGTCGTGTGATCCTCGGCCACCAGCACGCGCATCGCCCCATTGTGCGCCTCCGGACATTGCACCGGTCCGACATCCGTGGTCGCGCCGGTGCAAACGCCCTGGGCGTACACCTGGCGACATGAGACGTTTCCTCGTAGTGCGGGCCCTGCTGGTCGCGCTCGTCGCGGCGGCGTGCGTCACGGCCTGCCGCGGCCCGTCGACCAGAGCCGGTGGCGCGCCACCGAGCGGCACCGCCGCGAAGTCGGTCCAGGACTTTGCCCGGTGCATGCGGGAGCACGGCCAGAACGTGCCCGACCCCGATCCGAACAGCGGCAACCTGACGCTCACCCAGCCACCCGGTGCCCCGGCCGGGTGGACCGCCGCCCGGCAGGCATGCCAGCATTTCCTGCCGAACAACGGCGCGCCGGCCGTGCCGGACCCGGGGGAACTGGAGGCCCTGCGCCGCTATGCCGTGTGCATGCGCGGGCACGGCATCGAGATGACCGATCCCGATCCGGGCACCGGCCGCAGCCAGTTCCAGGGCCGGCTCGCCCGTGCCAACCGGGATCAGATCGCCAACGATCCGGCCTACCGGGCGGCCGAGGTTGCGTGCAGGGACAGGCTGCCGGGCGCCGACTCGCCGAAGGGGGCCGGCCGGTGAGCCGGCTGCGTGCCGGCGCGGTCGCCGGCTCCACCATCCTCGCGGCCGCCGCCGTCGCCGCGGCCTCGGTCGGGTTCGGCGACAACGGTTCGACCCCGTCGACGGGTACCACCGGCCCGACGCTCGCGACCGCCCTCGTCACCCGGACCACCTTGCGGCAGACCCAGCAGGTGAACGGCACGCTCGGATACGGCACGCCGGTACGGGTCACCGCACCCGGCAACGGGACCGTCACCTGGCTGCCCGCCCCCGGTGCCGTCGTCAACCGTGGCCAACCGGTCTACCAGGTCGACAACCGGCCGGTGTCGCTGTTCTACGGCCGCCATCCGTTCTACCGGCCGCTGCGCTCCGGCGACTCGGGCGAGGATGTCCGGGAGCTCGAAGCGAACCTGGCCGCCCTCGGCTACACCGGGTTCACCGTCGACACCAGGTACACCGCGGCGACCGCGACCGCTGTCCGGAAATGGCAGAAGGACCACTCGTTCACGCGGACCGGGGTCTTCGACCTCGCCGCGGTGGTGCTCGCCCCCGGCGCGGTGCGGATCGCCGCCCTGGCCGGGCAGCTCGGCGATCCCGCGCGCGGCCAGGTGCTCAGCTACTCCGGCACCAGGCGGGTGGTGCAGATCCCCCTCGACGTGGCCCTCCAGGGCCTGGCCAGGAGGGGCAGCGCGGCCACCGTCACGCTGCCGGACGGCAGGAGCGTGGCCGGGACGGTGGCAACGGTGGGGTCCGTGGCCACCCCGGGCAACCAACCCGGCGGCCCCGCCACCATCGCGGTGACGGTCACCGTCGCGGACCAGCCGGCGCTGGGCACCCTCGATCAGGCACCGGTCACCGTCACCCTGGTCGCGGCGAGTGTCCAGAACGTGCTGACCGTACCCGTCGCGGCGCTCGTCGCGCTCGCCGACGGCGGTACCGGCGTGCAGGTGGTGACCGGTTCGACCAGCCGCTACGTGACCGTGCGGCTCGGCATGTTCGGCAACGGGCGGGTGGAGATCTCCGGCCCGGGAATCGTCGAGGGTACGCCGGTGGGGGTCCCCTCATGATCACTCTTGACCGCGTCGGCAAGGCCTACCCGGGTGGGGTCACCGCGCTGCGCGACGTGTCGCTGGCGATCGGACACGGCGAACTGGTCGGCATCGTCGGGCCCTCCGGTTCCGGCAAGTCGACGATGCTGCACCTGATGGGCGCGCTGGACCTGCCCACGAGCGGCTCGGTGCGGATCGGCGGTCGGGAGCTGTCCCGCCTGCCCGACCGGCAGCTGTCCGCCCTGCGTGGCCGCACCATCGGCTTCGTCTTCCAGCAGTTCCACCTCGCCGCGGGGGTACCGGCGGTGGACAACGTGGCGGACGGCCTGCTGTATGCGGGCGTCGGGCTGCGTGAGCGGCGGCGCCGTGCCGCGCAGGCCCTGGACCGGGTCGGGCTCGGTCACCGGCTGGACCACCGCCCACACCAACTCTCCGGCGGCGAGAAGCAGCGGGTCGCCATCGCCCGGGCGGTCGTCGGTGAGCCGGCCCTGGTGCTGGCCGACGAGCCGACCGGAAACCTCGACACCGAGTCCGGGACGTACGTCCTGCACCTGCTGCGCGAGCTGAACTCCGCCGGTACCACCGTCGTGCTGATCACCCACGACCGTGACATCGCCGCGGGCCTGCCGCGGCGGGTGCAGATCCGCGACGGGCAGGTGCTGGTGTGACCGCGCCCGCCCGCCTGTCGCCCCGCGACGTCGCCCGGGTCGGCGCCGCCGGCCTGCGGACCCGCCCGCTCCGGGCGGTCCTCGCCGCGCTGGGCATCGCGATCGGCATCGCCGCCATGGTGTGTGTCGTGGGCATCGCGACCTCCAGCCGCGAACACCTCGACCGGCGGCTCGCCCAGCTCGGGACGAACCTCCTGAAGATCACTCCCGGCGAGACCGTCCTCGGCGACCAGTCGCACCTTTCCACCGACTCGGTCGCGATGGTCGGCCGGATCCCCGCGGTCATGTCGGTGACCGCGACGGCGACGACCGACGCCCACGTCTACCGCAGCGAACACGTGCCACCGGCCGAGACGGGCAGTATCGCGGTGCTGGCCGCGCGAACCGACCTGCTCGCCACCCTCCGCGCCCGGGTGGCCCGCGGGACCTGGCTCAACCCGGCGACCACGGCCTACCCCGCGGTCGTGCTCGGCTCGACCGCGGCGACGCGGCTGGGCATCGCCACGGCCTCGCCCGAGGTGACGGTGTGGCTGGCGCACCAATGGTTCACCGTGGTCGGCGTGCTCGACCCGGTCACGCTCGCCCCCGAACTGGACAACGCGGCACTGATCGGCTGGCCGGTGGCGGTCTCCCGGCTCCGCTTCGACGGGTACCCGACGACCATCTACACCCGTACCCGCGACGACGCCGTCGTGGCGGTGCAGGCGATCCTGGGCCGGACGGCGAACCCGGAGCACCCGGACGAGGTGAAAGTGTCCCGACCGTCGGATGCGCTCGCCGCCAAGGAAGCCGCCGACACCACGCTGTCCGGGTTGCTGCTCGGGCTCGGCGCCGTCGCTCTGCTGGTCGGCGGCGTCGGCGTGGCGAACACCATGGTGATCTCGGTGCTGGAGCGGCGCTCCGAGATCGGCCTGCGCCGGGCCCTGGGAGCCACCCGGGGCCAGATCCGGCTGCAGTTCCTCGCCGAGTCGCAACTGCTGTCGGCACTGGGCGGCGCCGGCGGAGCGCTGCTGGGCATCGCGGTCACCAGCGGCTACGCGGGCTACCAGGACTGGCCCACGGTGGTGCCGATCTGGGCCACCGTCGGCGGCGTGCTCGCCACGCTGGTGATCGGCGGTGGCGCCGGCATCTACCCCGCGTGGCGGGCGGCCCGCCTCTCGCCCACCGAAGCGCTCGCCGCGCCGTGACGACCACCGACGGGGATGCGATCGACCTCGCCACCTGAGGACGTCCGGCCCTCTCGCACCTGGTGCGACGGGAGTGCCGACCTGTCGGTCTCGCCGGATCGGTCACCCTTCGCCGCCGGTACCCCAATAGTGGTTTGATGCGTCACCGCAAGTGACGCAACACACGGTTTGATTTGCTTCTTCTCTGCGTGGAGAGGTTTCTAGCCTGGCTCGGTGCCCTGCAATGACGACGTCCCCTACCAGGGACGGCATCGGTCTGCCGACGAACCCTCAACCGGAAGGACCCGGCGGTGGCCGGCCCTGACGGGCGGCCGGCCGGCGGTGATCCGGCTGGTCGTGATGGCGCTGCTGGCGTCGATCGGGATCGGATCGGTGCGCACGTCCGCCGGCAACGGTCGCACCGACCGGCCCGCGGCGGCGGTGGACCTGTCGACGTGGCTGCTGCAGCGCGAGCGCGAGGCGGCGTCCCGGTCCGCCCAGCGCACCGCGCCGCGGCTGGTCCCGTCGGCCGCCCCGGCGCCGTCGCGAAAGGCCGTCCCCGGCAAGAAGGCCAGCCCTCGGCCTTCAGCCAAGTCTCGCCCTTCAGCCAAGTCCAGCGCGGCGACCAGCAACCCGACTCCGGTCGGCGGCCTGACGAAGGTGCAGATGGCGTACGCGGCGACGATCGTGCGGGTCGGAAAGCAACTGCAGTTGCCGAAGCAGGCCTACGTCATCGCGATCGCCACGGCGCTGCAGGAGAGCCGGCTGCTGAACCTCGCCAACTGGGGGTCGGCGGCGTCGCTGAACCTGGCGCACGACGGCGTCGGCGGTGACTACGATTCGGTCGGGCTGTTCCAGCAGCGGCCGAGCACCGGCTGGGGCACGGTCGCGGAGCTGATGGATCCGGCCACCGCGGCCCGCAGGTTCTACCAGGCGCTGGCCCAGATCGCCGGCTGGCAGAACCTGCCGGTCACCGTCGCGGCGCAGTACGTCCAGGGCTCGGCGTACCCGGACGCGTATGCGCAGCACGAGCCCATGGCCAATCTCATCGTCAACGGGTTGACCTGAGCGGGTCACGCCGGGCTGGACAGCGTGTAGGCGCGGGCGCTCAGCGAATGCAGCTCGGCATAGGTGCCGCCGACCGCGACCAGCTCGTCGTGCGTACCGACCTGGATGAGCCGGCCCTTCTCCAGCACGAGGATCAGGTCGGCTCCGGCGAGGGTGGAGAAGCGGTGCGAGATGATGACGGTGATCGCGCCGGTACGGGTGGCGAGACTCCTGGCACGCGCCATGTAGTGCTCGAAGATCGCCTGCTCGCTCGGCGCGTCCAGCGACGCGGTCGGCTCGTCGAGCACGAACAGCAACGGCTCCACCCGCATGCAGGCGCGGGCCAGCGCGGTCTTCTGCCACTGCCCCTCGGAGAGTTCGACGCCGCCCAGGTCGCGACCCAGCGGCGTGTCCAGTCCCCGCGGCAGCCGGTCGAGCAGCGCCACCCCGTCGGCCGCGGCCAGCGCCTCGGTGACCCGCTGGGTGTCCTCGATGCGTGCCAGATCGCCGAGGCCGACGACCTCGCGGAACACGGTCCGGTACCGCCCGAAGTCCTGGAACGCCACCGCCATCGCGGCCCACCAGGACTCCGCTTCGATCGCGGCGAGGTCGGTGCCGTCGACCAGCAGCGCGCCCGCGGTCGGCCGGTGGAACTTGCAGAGCAGCTTGACCAGCGTGCTCTTGCCGGAGCCGTACTCACCGACGACCGCGACCACGCTGCCCGCCGGGAGGTGCACGCTGACGTCCTCGACGGCGTCCCGGTCGGTACCGGGATAGCGGTAGGTGACGTGCGAGAGGCTGATGCCGTCGCGCAGCGTGGACGGGGCCGGCCGGTTGCCCTTCTCCTGGGTGCGCTCCTGCGCCATGTACCCGCCCAGCCACAGGTAGTGGCCCGCCTTGCGGCCGACCCTCGCCGCCTCGGTGGAGCTGCCGACCGCCTGCTGCACGGCGTTGCGCAGGTTGGTGGCCACGGTGATGGACAGCACGACGTCGCCGATGCTGCCCTGCCCGCGGGAGGCCCGGGTGACGACGAGCGCGAGCGCGCAGGCGAAGCCGAGCGTGAACACCGCCCATCCACCGGCCCGCCACATCGCGCCCGCCAGCTCCGCCCGGTACCGGCGCTGGTGCGCGTCGCGCCATGCCCGCTGCTGGCGGCGCGCGAGCCGTGGACCGGCGCCGGTCACCCGGATCTCCTTGCCCGGTGCGGCCTTCGTCGCCAACGCGAACAGGTGGCGCTGCACCCGCATGTCCTCGGCGGTGTCGGTCTCCGTGCTCATCACCACGCGTCGCCCGCGCGCGTCGAACCACAGCGGCACCGCCGCGAAGACCAACAACAGCAACAGGTACGGGCTGACCGTGCCGAGCAGCGCGAGCACGACCGCGAGCCGGGCGACGTTGAAGACCCCGTCCACCGCGGCCCAGGCCGAGAACATCACCTCCCACGCCGAGTTGCGCAGCACCGTGACCCGGTCGAGGAAATCGGTGCGTTCCAGATGGTCCATGGTCTCGATGCCGCAGACGTCGCGCACGATCTCGGGTTCCAGCGTCAGCAGGCCGACCCGATCGGTCAGGTGCATGGTGTACATCCACGCCATGCGCTCCACCGCGTTGTTGGCGGTGTACGCGACCGCCACCGCGACCGCCGCGAGCACGGCACCGCGTGCCGCGCCGTGGGCCGAGGCTCCGCGCGCGCTCGCGTCCACCGCCAGCCGCAGGAGCACCGCCGTGGCGGGGATGGTGACCAGTCCCAGCAGCCGCAGTGCCAGCGCGGCGACGGTCACCCGCGGTTCGTGTGCGTAGCACAGCCGCAGCAACCTCGCCCACAACTTCGGGTAGCGCCGCCAACTCCCGGTCACCGCAGCTCGTCCTCTTCGATGCGGTCGTCGTAGCCGCGGGTGAACCGCTCGGCCTGGATCGTGAACATCCGCGCGTACGCGCCGCCGGCCGCCATCAACTGCGCGTGGGTACCGGACTCGGTGATGCGCCCGCCGTCCAGCAGTACGATCCGGTCCGCGTGGCGGACCGTGGAGAGGCGGTGCGAGATCAGCACGATGCTGGTGTCCCCCGCCCGGCCCACCAGCCGGTCGAACAGCTCCGTTTCGCTGCGCACGTCCAGGTGCGCGGTGGGTTCGTCGAGCACGAGCAGCGTGGCTCCGGTGTGCACGGCGTACAGCGCGCGAGCCAGCACGACCTGCTGCCACTGGCCGCCGGACAGGTCCACACCGTCGGTACGGTCCCGGGCCAGCGGCGTGTCCCAGCCGTGGGGCAACCGGTTCAGCACGGCCCGCAGGCCGGCCTCGTCGGCGGCGGCATCCATCGCGGCCCCGTCACGCGGGACCGTCGCGTGACCCAGCGCCACGTTGTCGCCCGCGGACAGGTGGTACCGGACGAAGTCCTGGAACACCACGGAGATCCGCTCGCGCCAGGCGGCCGGTCCGAGCTCGCGCAGCTCGACGCCGTCCGCGGTAATCGTGCCGGCGTCCGGCAGGTACAGGCCGGCGAGCAGCTTGATGAGCGTCGACTTGCCGGCGCCGTTGAGGCCGACGATCGCGAGCAGTTCACCCGGCGCGACGGTCAGGTCCAGGTCGTCGAGGACGAACCGGTCCGTACCCGGGTAGGTGAAGCGGATACCCCGCAACTCGATGCGCGGCGGGCGGGCCGCGCCGGCGCACGCCTGTCCTGCCGCCGCCGGCGCGGGCGCGGCCGGCTCGCCCAGCACCGCGCGCAGCCGCGGCAGGGCCTTGAGCACCGGCAGGGCGGCCTCGATCTCCAACACGTCATTGGCGCCCGCGGCCGCGAGGTACACCGCGAACCCCGCGGCGAGTACCGCGGTCTGCACCGCGACGCTGGCCCGGCCGTGGACCACACCGGCCGCCACGATCGCGTAGACCACGCCGAGGGGCACCACCATCAGGAACGAGGTGCCCCACTGACTGCCCCAGTTGCGCCGCCGCAGGTCCCACAACGGGTCGAACATGATGTGCGTCCCGAGGATCCCCCGGCCCACCGCCCATTCCCCGAAGCCGTAGACGCGCTGTTCCTTGCCCTCGGCCGGGGACATGACCGCCTCCTTCCACTCACCGACCCGGCGCGATTCGCGCGCACCCCGCGCCCACAGCCGCGCGAACTCAAGGTGATGCCGCCGCTGCACGGCCCGGCCGACAAAAGCCGGTACCACCAGAATCGGCACCAGCCACCACGCGTAGGCGGCCAGCACCGCACCCGCGCCGATCGCGCCCACCCACCGGGCCAGCAGGCCGAGCTGGGCCACCGCGCCATCCCCGGGTGTCTTCTCGGTCCAGTTCTCCGGGTCGGCACTTCCCACCCGGATCAGATCCTGGACATCCGGGTCCTCCAGCTCGACAACGGTCGAACTGGAGGAGGTCAGCCGGGCCAGCTCGGCCCGCTGCGCGCCGTCGATCCGGGCCGTGACGAGCGAGCCCACCGGCAGGACGAAGGCGTCGACGAGGTGGCCGAGCAGCAGGATGCCGACGAAGAACCCCAGCGGCAGCCAGGCGCCGGCGTGCGCCTCGACCCGGCCGACCAGCAGCGCCATCGCCACGGCCGACCCGGCCGGCAGCAGGGCCCGGCCCAACACCAGTGCGGTCAGCGCTGTCACGGGAGCGGGCCCCGCCTGCCGCAGCGCGCGCAGCAGGAGCACGCGGTCTCGCAGCACGCGCACGCGGGCCTCCGAGGAATGGGTGTCCTGCGACACTCGTGGATCCGCCCCGCCCAGTCAACTCATTTCTCCGTAGGGGCGTCAACGCGAAATCGTGGCGAGGAAGTCGAGCACCCGCTGGCGGAACAGAGCGGCAGCGGGTGCGTCGTGGGACGGCAGGCTGCTGTCGGCGAACAGGTGCTGATCACCGGGGTAGAGGAACAGTTCCGCGTGTTCGACCGACTCGACCAGTGCGCGGGCGGCATCGAGGTCGCCCTCGTCCACGAAGAACGGGTCCGCGTCCATGGCGTGGACCTGCACCGGCACGCCCGCCGGCCAGGAGGACCCGAACTGCGAGGTCGGGACGCAGGAGTGGAACAGCAGCGCTCCGCGCGCGCCCGCCCGGGTCTGGGCCAGCTTCTGCGCCGGCAGCACCCCGAGCGAGAAGCCGGCATAGACGAGCTCGCTGGGCAGCCCGTCCGCGGCGCGCACGCCGCGCTCGATGATGTGGTCGAAGCCGATCTTCTCGGCATGAGCCATACCGTCGTCCAGACTCGGGAAGGTACGGCCGTCGTACAGGTCCGGCGTGTGCACGGTATGTCCGGCCCGGCGTAGTTCGTCGGCGAACGCGAGGAACCCCGACGTCTGACCCTGCGTGTGGTGCAGCAGCAACACCTCAGCCATGTGATTCCTTCCCTGCGCTCCGACACCCGGTCTCCACCCCCACTTTGCCGGAAGCGAACCGCGAGTCCGCCGAGGGGTGCCGTTCCGGGTCATCCGCCGGAATACTGCGAGAGTGCGTCAGGGACCTGGCGCGGCATGTCCGGACATGGAGGAGGGGTCGCAATGGCCTGGAGCGCGGCCGCAACCGCGACACGGACCGGCTGCGCGGGAGTGTTGGCGGCGGTCCTCGTGCTGGTGACGGTGGGGTGCGGCACACCCGCGCGGACCACCACGCCCGCCCCGGCCCCGTCCCGCACGCCGATCAATGGGACCGTGCTGGTGACGCTTCGCGGCCGACAGTTCACGCTGCACATCCCCGCCTCGTACGATCCGGCGAAGCCCGCTCCCCTGTTGATCCTCCTGCACGGGTACACCGCCTCGGGTGCGTCGCAGGAGTCGTACCTCAAGTTCACGCCCGAGTCGGACCGGCGGGGCTTCCTCTATGCGTACCCGGACGGGCGCATCGACCCGCGCCACAACCACTACTGGAACGCGACCGACGCCTGCTGCGACCTGTTCGGCTCCCGGGTGGACGATGCCGGGTACCTGAGCGATGTCATCAAGAGGATCGAGGCTACCTACCGCGTCGACACCCGGCGGGTCTACCTGGCCGGCCACTCCAACGGCGCGTTCATGGCGTTCCGGATGGCATGCGACCACGCCGACCAGATCACCGCGGTCGCCACCCTCAACGGCGCCATGTGGCAGGACGTGACCCGGTGCAAGCCAACCAGCCAGGTCAGCGTGCTCGACATCCGCAGCACCGCGGACCGGACGATCAGGTACGCCGGCGGCAAGATCCTGAGCAACGGGTACCCCTCGGCGGCCCGCACGGACGCCGACTGGCTGCAACTGGACCACTGCGCGAGTACCTCGACGAAGGCTCCCGCTCTCGACCTCGTGACCGACCTGCCCGGCGCGGAGACGAGCGTGCGTCGGTACACGGCCGGCTGCGATCGGGGGTCCACAGTGGAGACATGGACCATCGACAACGGCGTCCACGTCCCCTCCTTCGGCGCCGCATTCGCCACGACCGTGATGCAGTTCCTGCTCTCTCAGGTCAAGTCGTGATCCCCAGGCGCACCGTCACCGTGTCGCCCACGCCGTAGGTCACCGGCGACGTGATCGCAGGCGGCTACCGGGGCCGGACCCGGCGGGCGAGGTGCTGCTCAACTGCGACGACACCGCGGCGTGCGTGGTGACGCCACCACGTGGGTCGGGTCGGTCCGCACAACATCGGCGTCGCAGTCGCAACGACGCCAAGGCATGCCAGACCGTACACGACCCACCAGACGACCAGCGAGCACAGGTAGGATCCAGCCGTCCACTGTAGATGCTCTGAAGGGCCGATGATGGTCCGGTCGCCTTCCCCTTCGAACATGATCACCTCTGGTGGGCCGAGGGGCACGGTCGCGCGCGAGCCGGAGAACTGGTGACAGCCGTGGAAGCGGTCGGGTGCGACCGCCCCTGGCCCGTTGTCACAACGGTAGACGCGCGGCCGCGAGCCCGAAAATCAGAAATCCTGATCGATGTGATCGCGTCGTGCGATGACAGCCTGACCCGGTGTGCTTCACGGGCTCAGCGCCGTTTCGAGTGTCGTCGCCAGCCGGTCGAAGGACACGGTCAGGCTCTGCCACAGTTGCCGCCGCAGAACCGGTTCCACGAGCCGGGCGGGGCCGCGTGGATCCATGGTCAGGGACAGGGATGTGCGCGTCCCGTCCGGTTCGCGGGTGAACACGTACTTCGACTCGACGCGCAGCAGCTTGGATCTGCCGCACACCGTGAAGCCGCCCAGCGGCTGCCAGTCGACGAGATCGCCGAGCGCCTCGACCCCGTCCGCGACGTAGTCGAAGACCTTCGGCAGCGGCCGGTCGACCAGGCAGGACACGTTTGACGGGTGAACATGGTCAGGCCACCGGGGCGGGCCGGCGGAGCATCGCGCGCAGCGGGGCGGGAGACCACCAGTTCCACCTGCCCAGCAGGGTCATGGTCGCGGGTACCAGCAGGCACCGCACGACGGTCGCGTCGATCAGCACCGCCACGGTGAGGCCGATGCCGAGTTCCTCGATGCTGCCCATCCGCGCGCCGCCGAAGCACGCGAACACGATCATCATCAGCAGCGCGGCGGACGTGATGATGCGACCCGAGCTCTGCAGGCCACGCCGTACCGCCTCGTCGCTGGGCGACCCGGCGTCCACGTACTCCTTGATGCGGCTGAGCAGGAAGACCTCGTAGTCCATCGAGAGGCCGAACGCGAAGGCCAGGATGATGACGGTGACGAACGGGTCCAAGCCGGGAACGGTCAGTGTGTGCAGCGGTCCGGACAGCCATCCGTGGACGAACACGCCGGTCATGACGCCCAGGGTGGCAGCCAGGGACAGGACGTTGGCCGCCACCGCCTTGAGCGGGACCACCAGGGAGCCGGTCATGACCAGCAGCAGCAACAGCATCGCCAGCACGGCGACACCGATCGCCCCGGGCAGTCCGCGTGCGATCAGGTCCTTCAGGTCGACGAGCCGGGCCGCGTCACCCGTTGTCCACGAAGCGACCCCCGGTGGCCGGTCGGCCCGCACCCGCCGCACCAGGTCCTCTGTTGCCGGGGTCGGCGGCCCCGCGGCCACCTCAAGGTCCACTGTGGACAGGCCGGGCGCGGCGGGCCGGGCCGGGCGCACGCTGCGCACCGCGCGGTCGGTCGTCCAGCGCGCCGCCCAGGCGTCGAGGGCGGCCGGGTCCGACCGGGCCACCACGGTGACCGCCTGCGCCTGGCCGAGTCCGAAGCGGCTGCCGAGTTCGCCGGCGACCTGTACCGACTCGATGCCGCCCGGCATCTGCGCGAGCCCGGGCAGCATGGTGCGGGTGCCCGTCAGCGGAGCCGCGGCGAGCAGCAGCAGTGCCGCCGCGCCCAGGGTCACCAGCACCGGCCGGCGCTGCACGAGGTGCGCGGTGCGGGCGAAGAAGCCCCGATCGGCGCTGCGTCGTGCCGCGCGGCGCGAGGCGCGTGGGCTCGGGGCCAGGCGGCGGTGGGCCAACCCGATCAGCGCCGGGGTGAAGGTGAGCGCGACGAGCATCGCGACCACCGCGACCGAGACACCCGCGGCACCGAGCGCGGAGAGCCCGGGCAGGTCGAACATCAGCAGGCCGGACAGGGCCGCCGCGACGGTCAGCGCGCTGAACAGGATGGTACGTCCGGCGGTCGCCCAGGCACGGCCGACCGCCTCCTCCGGTGTCCCGCCGGCACCCACCTCCTCCCGGTACCGGCTGACCAGCAGCAGCCCGTAGTCGATGGACAGGCCGAGCCCGAGCAGCGTCACGACGGTCAGCACGTTCGTGTCGAGCGTGGTCACCGCCGAGAAGCCCAGCAGCATCAGCATGGCGGAGGCGATGGACACGATGGCCCCGAGTACCGGCAGGCCGGCCGCGACCAGTCCGGCGAAGACCACGACGAGCGCGAGGAGCGTCAGCGGCAGCGAGAGTTCCTCGCCGGTACCCAGGTCATGCTCTTCGGCGGCGACGGCGGCGTGGTCGATCGCCAGTTGGCCGCCGACCCGGACCCTCGCCTGTGCCTGGCCCGCGGCGCGCAGCTCGGTGCCTAGCCGGTGCAGGCGCTCGGTGACGGCGTCGATCGTCTGGTCGCGCCGCTTCTGGTCGAGTGGGGCCAGCGTGACCACGATGGCGGCGGCCTGCCGGTCGTCGGACAGGTAGGCCGCCTGGGCCGCCTGCGCTCCGCTGTATGGCGTATCCACCCGGCGCACGTCGGTACGGCTGCTCAGATCGGCGGCCGCGCGCCCCACCGCCTCGCGTGCCGCCGGTGCCGTGGGGTCGATCCCGTCGACGAGCCCGATCACCTCGCCGCCGGTGCCACCGGCGGCGTCGATGGCCGCCTGCGCCTGGACGGATTCCACGTTCTTCGGCGTCTCGCCGCTGGCCAACGAGTCGACCACCGGCCCGGCGGCGATGACGCCGAGGGCCACGACGGCGAGCCAGCCGGCAAGAACCCACCAGCGGCGCCGGAAACACCATCGCCCGATCCGTGCCGTCACACCAGCGACCATGGCTGCCACCCTGACGAATTGTGAAGAGCCGGCACCACACTAGCAACGCTACCTATAGCAATGCTACCCTAGCTTATCCGATGCGGGGGGAGGCCAGGCGGGCGTGCTGGCATTGACCATCCTCGGCATCAACGTGCCGGACAGCCGACCGCTGTTCATCGCCGCCCTGGCGGTGCACGTACCGGCCGGCATCGTCAGTGTGCTCTCGGGCGCCGTGGCCGCGTCGGCGCGCAAGCGGCCGCGCCGCCACCCGATCGCCGGTCGGGTCTACCTCGTGGGGATCGCGCTGGTCTGCGCGTCCGCGACGGTGCTGGCGCCGATGCGCTGGCAGCACGACTGGCCGCTGTTCCTGCTGGATCTCCTCGCGTTCGCGCTGGCCGGCACCGGACTGCTGGTCCGGCTGCGGCAGCGACCGGGCTGGCCCGCCCGCCACGGCATGGCCATGGCCGGCTCCTACGTGACTCTGCTCACCGGGTTCTATGTGGACAATGGCCCGCAGTTGCCGCTGTGGGACCGGCTTCCGCACCTCACGTACTGGCTGCTGCCCGTGACGGCGGGCGTGCCGCTGACGGTGCGCGCGCTGTTCCACAACCGGGCGTGGAAGGGAGGCGCCCGATGGCCGCTGGCGAGCCGGTCTACCTCGACCACAACGCGACCACTCCGGTAGATCCCGAGGTCGTCGCGGCGCTGACGCCGTACCTGTCCGTCCACTTCGGAAACCCGTCCAGCGCACACGAATTCGGCCGGGTGGCACGCCAGGCCGTCGACCGGGCTCGGGAGCAGACCGCCGCGCTGATCGGCGCCGTACCGGATCGGCTGGTCTTCACCGGGTCCGGTTCGGAGAGCAACGCCCTGGCGATCCACGGCGCCGCCCTGGGACCGCACCAGTCCTACCGGCGCACCATCGTCACCCAGGCCACCGAGCATCCGTCGGTCATCGAGACGTGCCAGATCCTGTGGCGCCGGCACCGGATCCGCGTGGTGGTGCTGCCGGTCGACGAGTCCGGTCGGGTGGATATGGTGCGGGCACGCGCCGCGATCGATGAGCGGACCCTGCTGGTGAGCGTGCAACTGGCCAACGGCGAGACGGGCACGATGCAGCCCGTCGACGAACTCGCCCGCATCGCCCACGAACACGGCGCGCTGATGCACACGGACGCCTGCCAGGCGGTGGGAAAGGTACCGGTCGATGCCACGGCCCTCGGCGTGGACCTGCTGAGCCTGGCGGGTCACAAGATGTACGCGCCGAAGGGTGTCGCCGCGCTCTACCACCGGCCCGGCCTGAACGTGGAACCGCTCGTGCCCGGCGGCGGCCAGGAGGGCGGGATGCGTTGCGGCACCGAGAACGTGCCCTACCTGGTCGGGCTCGGCACGGCCAGTGAGATCGCGGCCCGGCGGCTGCCCGCGGATGGCGAACGCCTCCGGGCACTGCGCAACAGCCTCTTCGAGGACCTGCGGCGGGGACTGGGCACCCGGGTCCGGCTCAACGGCAACGGCAACCACCGGCTGCCGAACACAGTCAACGTGAGCATCGAAGGGTGCGACGGACGGGCACTGCTCGCGGCGATGCCCGATCTCGCCGCGTCCACGGGTTCGGCGTGCCATGCGGGTGCGACGGACGGGTCGCCGGTGCTGCTCGCCATGGGGCTGTCCCGGACGCGGGCACGCGCCGCGCTGCGGCTGAGCCTCGGGCGCGGCACGAGCGCGGCGGACGTGCACCGCGCCGCCGACATGATCGTGCAGTCGGCCGGCGCGCTCGCCCCGGTCACCTGAAGCTGGCCGGGTCATCTAAAGCTGGCCCGGTCACCTGAAGCCCGCCGCGCTCACAAGAAGCTCGCCGCGGTCACATGAAGTTCCGGGTATGCAGCGCGGACAGCGAGGCCGCCTCGTCGGCGGGGAAGCCGAGCCGCTCCAGGCGGCGCCGCCGGCCCTCGTCCATCTGCCGTTCCAGTTGGCGCACCCGGCGGTACCCGGTGCCGATCGCGCCGGGCGTCCATTCGCCGGCCGCGAGGACGACCAGCGCGTCGAGTACGTCGGCGTTGAGGCCGGCGGTGTCCCGCAGCGCCTCGTACCGGCGCTCCACGGCCGCGCGCAACCGGTCGCGCAGGCCCGGCTCCAGCCTCGCGTGCTGAGCCAGATGAGCCACGCCGAACAGCACGTGGCGCCGCTCGTCCTGCATCGCCAGCCAGGCCACCCGGCGGGTGACCGGATCGGGGGCATGCTGGGCGATGAAGCCGAGCAGGTCGACGAAGGTACCCTCGCCGAGCACCGAGAGCAGGAACGAGGCGAGCGAGAAGTCGGACTCCTCGACGAGCGTGAACAGCGAAGCCCGGCCGCCGGCCGACGAGGTGCCCAGCGCGTCGCCCCGCAACATGGCCCGCCGCGTGAAGATCTCCATGTGCCGCGCCTCATCGGCGACCTGGACCGCGAGAAGCTGGACGACCTCGCGGAAGTGCGGGTGGATGCGTCCGAGGAAACGTGCCGGTACGAGCAGGGCCACCTGCTCGTTCTCCACGAGGTACGTCATCACCTGTACCACGGCGGCCTCGACGTCGTCGGCCAGGGTGAACGGCTCGACCCACGGTACCGCGGTTGCGGGATCCCATTGGCGCGCCGCCGCGTGCGCGTAGAGCCGGGGCGCCACGTCGGACCAGACGAGGTCCCGGTCGTCGAGGTCGAAGTACGGCTCGGGGCCGCCGGCCTCCAGCAAAGCGCCACGGGCCGCCATGCCCCACGCCGCCGGCGGCCGGGACTGGACCGCCCCGGTCGCACCGGCACGGGCCGCGCCGAGCCAGCGCAGATCCTGCCGGTCGCCGCGCACGATCAGCGCGTCCGGCACATCCGCCCGGTCAGCTGGGGCGTGCTCGCCTGCGCCAGAACCCGGCTCCGGCCGCGCTCGCCCGGCGCCGGGCCACGCCAGGTGGTGCCCCTCGGTCCGGCACCACGCGGCCAGGTGCACGGGCAGGGCCGGATCGCGGCCGCGTACGCGCAGGTGCTCGCCCGGCCGCATCGGTCCGAGTGTCCGCCGCAGCAGCAGGTGCGCTCCGCCGTCCAGGCCCAGCTCACCGAGGTCGAGAGCGGCAGGGCTCACGGGTGGTACCCGGGCATGGTGATCCGGCCGGCGTGGTCGTAGAACCCGAAGCGGTCGACGGCCGCCTCCAGCGCCGGGTACCCGCTGCGGCGCCCCGGCCGCCAGGTGGTGAGCCCTTCGAGGTCGAACAGCTCGCGCAGCCGCGCGTCGGCGTAGGACATGCCCAGCAGCAGTTCGCCGAACCGGTCGACCAGCGCGTGTGGCGCCCGGTCCGTGGCGGTGAGGTTGCAGTGGTCGTACGGCGGCGTCTGGGCCAGGATGCGGGTGGCACCGGGCGGCAGCGTCCCTTCGTTGGCGAACATCAGGTGGCTCGCGTCGAGCAGCACGGCGGCGTCCACGGTACCGGCGGCCAGCGCCCGGGCGGCGTCGCGCTCACCACCGATGTGGTCGCCGTGCAGTCCCACCCCGACGTCGAAGCGCCGCGGCCGCACCTCGACGCCGAGCTCGGCCAGGTACCCCAGCGGGATCAGTGTCCCTTGTGGAGAGTCGACCGCACCCGTCGCCACGGTGCCCCCCGCCAGGTCTCCGGGCTTCTCGAACGGGCTGCCGGCCCGGACCACGACGACGGAGCTGAGATCCTGATCGGTGTCGCGCATGGCCAGCGGCCACACGCGCACCCCGGTCGCCCGACCCGCGCGGGCGGCACGGATCCAGGCGAGCGGCGAGTTCCACGCCAGGTGGATGCGCCCGGCGACCAGGTCGTCGACCTGCCGCTCGTAGTTGGCGTAGAGCACGTAGTCCATGGGCAGGTCGTGGTCGGCGAACCAGCCGCGGAAGCCGTCCCAGACGCGCGACACCTTGGGGTCGTAGGCGACCGCACCGAGCAGGAGGACCTGGCTCATCACGCGCCGTCCAGCAGCGGCATCCCGCAGACGGCCCGCCCGACGAAGTCGGTGAGCCGGTCGGTGGTGGGCGCCATCACCCGCGCCGCGCGCGCGTCCCGGAAGCGGCGCTCGATGCCGAGTTCCTTGCGGAACGCCGCTCCCCCGCACGCCTTCATCGCCATGTCCGTGACCGCGATCGCCGCCTCGGCGGCCACCGCCTTCACCTCCAGCAGGCGCAGCGTCGCGTCGTCGTGGCCGGACTCCAGGGCGGTGACGGCGCTGTCGAGCAGAGCGGCGGTGCGGTCGAGCTCGATCCGCATGCGACCGATGTCGTACCGGATCAGCGGCTGCTCCGCGAGCGTCTGCCCGAGGTGTTCCAGCCGGGCGGTGGTCAGGTGCGCGACGCATTCGGTGAGGGTGGCGCGCATGAGGCCGAGGCTGAAGGCGGCGTTGAGGATGAGGAACCAGGGCAGCGTGGCCTCCATGGCGATGTCCAGCCCGGCACCGTCCAGGCCCAGCATCGCCGACCGGGGTAGCGGGACGTCGTGCCCGTGGATGGGTTTGGAGGCGTTGCCGCGCAGGCCCAGCCCGTCGAAGCCGCCGGCGACCTCGATGCCGGGTGAGCCGGCGGGCACCAGCCACAGGGTCATGGGGCCGTCGGCGGCCAGCGGCCGGCTCGACCAGAGGTAGCTGTCCGCCTCGCCGGCCGAGGTGACCCAACTCTTGCGGGCGGACAGCCGGACCTCGTCGCCGGCGGCGCTGGCGGTGCTCAACGGCGCCCAGAAGTGGCTGCGCGACCCGGCCTCCGAGAAGGCGAGGGTGGTGAGGTGGCGGCCGGCGGCGATGGCCTCCTGCGTACCGGTGGGCCCGAAGGCATTGATCAGCGCGGTCGCCGCGTAGTGCATCAGCACCACCATGCCGGTCGAGCCGCAGGCCCGGCTGAGCCGCTCCACCACCGAGGCGGCTTCGCGCAGACCGCCGCCGCCGCCACCGACCGCGGCGGGTGCGGTCAGGCCGAGGACACCGGCGGCGCCCAGCGCGTCGACCGCCTTGCGCGGGAAGGTGCCGTCCCGGTCGACGAGCTCGGCGTCGGGCGCGACCACGTCGGCGACGATCTCGTCCACGGCGGTGACGGAGGAACTGTCCACGGCGATCTCCTCGGGTCGGGGCAGCCGTACGTTCCAGGCGAAAGGGGGAGCTGGGCCCGGTCGGCCGGTCGATGCTTCCGATGCTAGACAGCGCCGCGCGCCGGCCCAAGGCAGGGAACAATGGCAATCGGCGATGGGTCTGCCCGGTCGCGGCTTATGAACGGGCGGCCCGGCGGTACCTCACCAAGGCCAGCGGCAGTGCCACGGCCACGATGCCGACGATCCACGCGAGGGTGGCCAGTACCGGCCGAGCCGCGGCACCGCCGAGAGTCAGCGCGCGGGCGGCGTCGACCGCCTGCGTCACCGGACTGTGCGCGGCGACCACCTGCAACCATCCCGGCATCGAGCGGACCGGGACGAACGTGGAACTGGCGAACATGACCGGAATCGCGACGAGCACGCTGCCTGTCTGCGCCGCCTCGGGGTCGCGTGTGGACAGTCCGATGAGGACACCGATCCAGGACAGGGCGAAGCCCATCGCGACGGTCAGCCCGTACGCGGCCAGCGCTCCCGCCAGTCCCTGGTGGAAGCGGAACCCCACCGCGAACCCGACGCCGATGGCGATCAGCAACGCCGAGGCGTTGCGTACCGCGTCGAACACGACGCGGCCCAACAGCAGCGCCGGGCGGCTGATCGGCTGGGAGCGGAACCGGTCCAGCACGCCGCTGGACAGGTCGTCCGACAGGCCCAGCGCGGTGTTGGCCATGCCGAAGGCCACCGACAGCACCAGCACACCGGGCAGCAGGAAGTCGACGTAGCTGGCGCCGGGGACCCGCATGGCGCCGCCGAACACGTACACGAACAGCAGCACCCACATCACCGGCAGCGCGGTCGAGTAGGCGAGCTGGCTGGGCATCCGGATGTGGCGTCGGGCATTGCGCCGGGTGAGCACCCAGGTGTCGGACAGCAGCCGACCGCGGCTGACCACCTGCCCCGTCATACCGACACCTCGGGGGTCCTGCGCTCGGTCAGCGACAGGAACACGTCGTCGAGGGTGGGGCGGGACAGGGTGACGTCGGCCAGCGCAACGCCAGCCGTCTCGGCACGGCGCAGCGCCTCCGCCAGTACGGTCGGGTCGGCCTCCCCCAGCGCCACCTCGCCCGTGCCGCGATCCACCGCTGGCTCGGTGGCGGTCAGGCCCACCATGGCCGCTGCCAACCGCTGCGCGTCGGCCGCGTCCACCGGCAGCAGGCGCAGCTGGCCGCCGCCGACGCGGGACTTCAACCCGGCCGGCGTGCCTTCGGCGATGATCCGGCCGCGGTCGAGCACCGCGATGCGGTGCGCCAGGTGGTCCGCCTCGTCGAGGTACTGGGTGCACAGCAGGACGCAGGTGCCGCCCTCGGCGAGGTCGGCCACGATCTGCCACAGCGCGAGCCGGGCCCGCGGATCCAGACCGGTGGTCGGCTCGTCCAGGAACAGCACCGGCGGGTCACCCACCAGGCTGACCGCCAGGTCGAGGCGCCGCCGCAGGCCACCCGAGTAGGTGCTCACCCGGCGGCCGGCCACCTCCCCGAGGTCGAAGCGCTCCAGCAACTCGTCGGCGCGCCGGCCGGCGGTGCGGCGGCCCAGGTGGTGCAGCTGTGCCGCCTGCACCAGGTTCTCCCGGCCGGTGGCGAAGCCGTCGACGGCGGCGTACTGCCCGGTCAGGCCGATGCGGGCGCGTACCTCCTGGCTCTGGCGCCGCACGTCGAACCCGGCCACCCGCGCGGTTCCGGCGTCGGGTGCCAGCAGCGTGGCCAGGATCCGCACCGCGGTCGTCTTGCCCGCGCCGTTGGGCCCCAGCAGGCCGAGCACCTCGCCCGCCGGTACCGTCAGATCAATGCCGGCGAGGGCCGTCACCCGCCGGAATGCCTTGCGCAACCCGCGCACCTCGATCGCCGGCACCGCCGCCGCGCCGGTCATGGAACGACCTCGACCACCGTCTGCAGGCGCTCGAAGCGGTCGAACAGGCGGGTCAGCGCCGCTTCGGATCCGACCTGGCGGCGCTGGGAGATGTTGGTGGGTGCGGCCACCGCGGTCACCGCCCTGTGGCCGACGGTGGCGACGATCAAGGCGACCGCGCCGATCCGCCTGCGGGCCGGCAGTTGCTTGACAGACTGGTCGCCGCTCGCGCCGCTCAACAGCCCGTTGGCCGCAACGGCGGCGATCAGCAGACCCTGTGCGAGGTCGACGTGCACCGTGCCTCCTCCTGGCGTCGGCCGGCCAATAGGTAGGGTCGCTAGCTAACGCCCAACGGTAGTCGATGCCGGGCGAAAAGGGTAGGGTTGCTACCCATGAAGGCGGAGGCCCTCAAGGGTCACCTGGACGCACTTCTGCTCGCCACGCTGGAGAGCGGACCGCAGCACGGGTACGCGATCCGGGACGCGCTGCGGGTGGACAGTGGCGGGCGGTTCGACCTGCCCTCCGGAACCGTCTACCCCGCCCTGTACCGGCTGGAGCGCGCCGGCCTGATCGTCGGCCGCTGGGCCACCGTCGGCGAGCGGCGGCAGCGGCGCAGCTACGAGCTGACCCCGGCGGGCCGGCGCGCGCTGGCCGAAGGGCGCTCGTCATGGCGGGAGTTCGCCACGGCCGTGTCCGCGGTACTGCAGGAGAAGCAATGGACGGCCGGCGGGTGACCGACACCGCCGACCTGGATCCGGCAGCGGTCCAGGTGATCGACGACTACCTGGGCGCGCTGGCCCACCGGCTGCCGGCGCACGCACGGCTCACCCCCGACGTGGTCGCCGAGATGCGCGACGACCTTCTCACCGCGACCGCCGTGCTGACGCCGGGGTCACCGGGGCCGGTGGCGGCCGCCCGGGCGGCGCTGGCCGACTTCGGCGACGAGGAGACGATCGCCTGGGCCCTGCGGCCCGAGCTCGCGGCGCGCAATGCCCGCCGTCTCGGCATCGCGTTGCTGGTGACCGGGCCGCTTGTCGGCGTCTGCTGGCTGGCCGCCGTGTTCTTCGGCACCGGGCACGCCCCGGCGTGGCGCTGGCTCCTGGTGCTGGTCGCCCCGGCCATCGTCATCGGCGCGCCGGCGACCGAGTTGACGGTCGCGTCGACTGGCCGGTTGTCCCGCTGGCTGCGCCCGGGTACCCCGCTGGCGGGCCACGCCCTGACCATCGCCGGGATCGCGGCCGGCGTCGGAGACCTCCTCCTGCTGATCGGCTGCGCGGGCCTGTTGCTGCTCACCAGCCCTCCGCCAGGACCGCTGTTCCTGCTGGCGGCCGGCGCCAGTACGGCGCGCCTGTGCCTGCTCGGGCTGACCGCGGTCGCCCTCGCCCCGCGTCGCGCATTCGGGCACTCCCGCACGGCCTGACCGGCAAACGACCCTAGGCATCGTCGCGGGTTCCGCGGCTATCGTGCCAAAACATCGAGGCACACCGAGGGGTGTTCATGTCCGAAAATGTACCTCTTCTAGGTAAGAATGTCGTCGTATACGACCTGTCGCAGGCTCTCAGCAATTCGACCGGCTCATTCCAGCCTAATCGCCATCACATCGAATACGTCTCCGCGGAACAATCCGTGGCGATGACCGGGGCGGCGTTCGGCACCGGCCCCGAGTACTGGCCGACCGCCAGGGGTACTGCATCGAGCGGGTGGACATGTCCACGCACTCCGGTACCCACCTGGACGCGCCGCACCACTACGGGCCGGCGGCGGCCGGGGACGCACCGTCGACGAGATCCCGCTGCGCTGGTGCATCGGCCACGGCGTGCTGCTGGACATGCGCCACAAGGGCCCACGGGAGAGCATCCGGCAGGGCGACCTCCCGCCGAGTTCAAGCGGCTGGGGCACGACCCGCGGCCGTACGGCATCCCGTTGATATGGACCGGCGTGAGCGCCCACTTCGACGCACCTGGCTATGACAGCATGCATCCCGGACTGCGCCGCGACGGCCAGCGGCGGCTGGGCACGGGTCGTCGCGCTGTACCCGGCGGGTTCCTGACCGACCGGTCAGGGTGGCGGAGGCGGACGGGAATCGAACCCGCCTGGCCGAGGTACTCGGCCACGTCGGTTTTGAAGACCGCGGAGGCCACCAGGCGCCCTCACGCCTCCGCGCTGCACACTAGGCGCCGCCGCCGTCAATAGGCAAGAGGTCCGGCACATTATCAGCGCTGCTTTTCAGGCCGATTGCCTGAGCTTATATATTGCAATGCTACCCATCAGCTTTATAGGATGAGGAAACCGTTCTTGATCGATGGCTCAGGGCCACGGCACATTCACGACGGGACGAGAATTGGTTGCCCGGGTCTGGCGCGTGGCGGCTTCAGAAATTTGATGTGTTCCGAAAGGCCGAGCACGGATGACCGCTCGACCAATCGCGTCGCGAGTCCGAGTTCAACGGGGAGGACACGACATGGACATGCGCGGACAACAACAACGGAACTTCAGGGTGACGCTGAACCACGAGAGTGGATACCGATTCATTTCCCAGGCTGACGAGGACGGTCGCAAGCACGGCGAGCCGTTCGCCTCCGACGAGCCCGATCCGGTCGGCGACGCCTCGGCCCCGGCCACGCCCGCACTGCTGGGGGCCGCCGTGGGGCACTGCCTGTCCGCCAGCCTGCTGGAAACCCTGCGCCACGCGCACCTGCCCGTGGCGGACCTGCAGACCGACGTGGACGCGGTCGTCGCGCTCGGCCCGGAGGGCCTGCCGCGCATCCACCACATCGACGTGGTGCTGCGTCCGGTACTGCGGGAGGCCGCCACCCGCACCCGCCGCTGCGAGGAGGTGTTCGAACGCCACTGCACGGTCACCTCCTCCGTGCGGCAGGGCGTCGACGTACGGGTCCGGGTGGACTGGGAGTACGCCAACGACGAGGCGCCCACCGCCGGCCCGGCGCACGGGATCTGACCGAACCCGCCATGGCGTCCCAGTTCGTCGTCCAGACGCTCGGGACCGTGATCCTCTGGTTGCTCAGTGGTGCCCTCGCCCTCGTGACGGCCCTCGTGCTCGCCACCGGTTCGCTGCACCGCGGCCGGGCGCCGCGAGCCGCGGCGGACGCCGTCATCACGCTGACCCGGGGCGTGCCGACCAGCCTGCTCGTCGTGTCGGCGGGCATCATCGCTCTCGGGTACCCGGCGCCGGACTGGTTGCCGGATCCGTTTCCCGGCACGGCACACGGCATGGTGCTGGTCGCCTGGGCGGTCACGATCGCGCTCGCGTTCGGCTCGACCGGGCACTTCGCCGTCATCTTCCGCACCGGGTACCGGTCGCTGGGGACCGCGCGGCACGAGCAGGCGTACCTGCTCGGCCTGGGACCGCTGCGGCGGCTACGGCTGATGGCTCGCGAGGCGGCCCCGAGCACCCTCGCGCCGACCGGGTCCCGCCTGGTGCACCACCTGCACAACACCGCCTTCGCGGCGCTGTTCCCGGTCGCCGACCTGTTCGGCTGGGTACAGCAGCGCGCCAACGAGACGTTCGACATCAGCCGGTACGCGATGGTCGGTGTCACCGGCTACGTGACGCTCAGCCTGCTCATCTGGGCGTTGTGCCGTGGCCTGGAGCACTGGCTCGGGCTGCCCGCGACCCGTGCCACCCGGGTGGTCCATGCATGATCGTCAATCTGCTCATCGGCCTTCCCGATCAGCGCCCGGGTGGGCTCGCCCTGTCCATCATGAGTGCGGCCGCTGCCGCGGTGTGCGCCGTCCTGGCCGGCATCGGCTACGCGGCGGTGTGCGTACGCGCCCCCCGCCTGACGCTGCTGCTGCAGGCCGCGCTCGCCCTGCTGCGCGGGATCCCGCTGCTCCTGCTCATCTTCGTGCTGGGCCAGGTGACCAGCCTGCCGCTGGCGGCCACCGGCTTCGTCGCCCTCGGGCTGTACTCGCTGTCGCACGTGGGGGAAACCCTGCGGTCCTACCTGGCGACCTACCCACGACCGCTCCGCGACCAGGCGCGGGTCATGGCACTGTCCCCGGCCCGCGAATGGGTGTCCCTGCGGCTTCCCTGGACGCTGCGCCGCTCCCTCGACGCCCTGGGTACCCACTGGATCTCGCTGCTCAAGGACACCGGGGCACTGACCGTCCTGGGCATCGGGGAGTTGACCACCGTCGCCCGCCTGCTCAGTGAACGCACCACCACCACGCAATGGATGTACATCCTGCTCACCGCCGCCGCGCTGTACCTCGTGGCGGTACTCGCCCTCATACGCGTGCTCGCCCTCGTCAAAACCCGACTCGCCAAGTACGGGATGTGATCATATGCCAGCCCCAGTTCGTCCACAGTGGACCAGAAGGGTCTCCGCGTGCCTGCTCGCGGCCCTGCTCCTGCTCGCCGGTTGCGGCTCTACCAAGGCAGAGACCGCCAGCGCGTCGCGCCTCGACCAGATCAAGAAGGACGGAGTGCTGCGGGTGGGTACCCGCGTGGACAACCCGCCGCACAGCTTCTACGATGACAAGGGCGCCTGGGTCGGGTTCGACCTCGACATCGCCAACGCCATCGCGAAACGGTGGGGTGTCCGGCTGGAGCTGGTCAAGGTGGACGAGCTGACCCGGATCAGCTTCCTGCAGAACAACAAGATCGACCTGGCTGTCGCCAGCATCAGCAAGACCAGGAAGCGCGGCCAGCAGGTGGACTTCAGCCAGACGTATTTCTTCTCCACCCAGACCTTCCTGGTCCGCAAGGGCACCGTCACCTCCTACAAGGATCTGGTGGGCAAGAAGGTGGGCGCGGACCGGGGCAGCAGCGCGATCGGCAACTGGAACGCCTGGCTGACCCGCAACGGCTTCCCCAAGGACAGCGGCATCCAACAGTTCGGTGACAAGCACGCGGCGCTGGCCGCCGTGAAGCAGGGCGCCATCGCCGGATGGACGGAGGACTTCGAGGTCCTGGCGAGCTACGCGCGCAACGACCCGACCCTGTCCGTGCTCAACGTCCCCGGTGGCACCGGCGTCAAACTCGACGGCATCGCCATGCACAAGAACGACTCCCTGCTGCGCCAGGCCGTCGACGTCGCACTGCAGGACATCGCCGCCTCGGGCGACTACGACACCGCCTACAACCACTGGTTCGGCCCGGGTTCCACCGCGCCGGTGCCGCGCCAGGGCAGCATCGAGGTGTGGCCCAATGGATGAGGACTGCGTCAACGTCCGCTGCTGCGACCTGCGGGTGTGCATCGGCAACGCCACCATCATCCGTGACGTCACGTTCACCTGCTGCAGTGGCGAGTGGATCGTCCTGACCGGCGCGAGCGGTGCCGGCAAGACGACCCTGCTGCGCGCAATCAACGGGCTGTGCCCGCCCACCACCGGCCGGGTCTGGGCGCTGGGCTCGTGGTTGCCCGGCCGGTCCCGCCGCGAGGCACAGCGGGCCTGGCGGCGTACCGGCACGGTGGCCCAGGATCTCGCCCTCTTCGAAACCCAGAGCGCGCTGTCCAACGTGTCGCTGGCCCTCAAGACGGCGGGCCGCTCGCGGGCCGATGCCACCGCCGAGGCCCGGCTGTGGTTGGAGCGCTTCGGCCTGGGCGACAAGTCGGACGCCTACCCGCACCACCTCTCCGGCGGCGAGCGCCAGCGGGTCGCGCTGGCCCGGGCGCTGGCGCCCCGCCCGCAACTGCTCATCCTGGACGAACCCACCGCGCACCTCGACGACGGCTCGGCGAAGATCGTGCTGGCCGCCGTCCGGGAACTGGTTCACGACGGAGCCACCGTCGTCATGGCAAGTCACCGCGCCGAGGAGGTCGAGCCGTTCCAGACGTGCCGCATCACGCTGGACTCCGGCATGATCACCCAGGTGTGTGCCTGAGGGCGCGGCCGTTGGGCTCAGGAGTGGACAGCGCCGCCCACAGCGCCTCGACCGCCGGGCTGTCCGGGCCCTGCCGCCGCAGCGCGAAGATAGGTAGCGTCACCGACCGCGAACACAGCCTGCTCAAGGCGCCCGAACCGAGATCGTCGCGGACCGCCACCGACGGCATCGCGGTGACGAACCCCGGCGCGGAGAGGACCAGCAGGCGGGCGGCCTCGACGCTGCCGATCTGCAGGCGCGGCGCCCGGTCCACGGCGTCGCCGAGCAGCCGGGCGATGATGGTGCCGCTCGCCGAGCCGACATCCCACACCAGCAACCGCGAGCCGCACGGCGGATTCTCGCCCGGGCCGCCACCGTTGTCGGGATGCGCCACCAGCACCATCTCGGTGGAGCCGACGCGGGTGCGGACGAGGTTGCCGCCCGGGGTCGGCGGGCCGTCGATCATGCCGCACTCGACCTGGCCCGCGGCCACCTGCTGGCACACGTCCTCGGCGCTGACCACGGCGACAACGACGTTGATCTTCGGGTATGCCTTGGTGAACGCGGTGATGATCGGCGGGAGGAAGTAGTTGGCCGCGAGCGGGCTCGCGGCCACGCTGACGGTGCCCAGGTGCAGACCGCGTACCGCCTGGACCACACCCTCCAGGTTCTCCAGCGCCCGCATCACCAGCAGGCAGGCGCCGGCCACCTCGACGCCCGCGTTGGTCAGGCGGACGTTTCGCCCCACGCGCTCCAGCAACCGCACGCCCAGCGCCCGCTCCAGCAGCTGGATCTGCTGGGTGACCGCCGGCTGGCTCAGCCGCAGCACCCGGGCCGCGTGCGTGACGTGCTCCCGTGACGCGACCGCGAGGAAGGTGCGGATCTGCTCCAGCGTGAACGACGGGCGCACAAAGGAGTCGCTGGCCAGGTGCGGATCAATACCGGCGCAGGATGCGCCCGGCGCGGCCCCCTCGTTGTTTTTCGAGGACTGCGGACCTGGCCGCTTACGCGGTGGCAGCAGCGGATCACGTCGAGAGGTTGATTCGCCGCCTGGCAAATGGGACCTCCCCCGTCCACGGCGCCGTCACAACGCCACCCGCCTGGGCTGAGTATGCCATAAATGATTGTGAGCATTCTTAGTACTCAAGGCCATTCCGAGTAACGTCGAATGTCGCATCTTGAGGTGAGAAGAACCAATACTCATTGGTAACCTTCACTCACCTTTCCGATCCGCCACAATCACGCACAGTGGCAGATCCGGCACGCGATACAACTGCCCTTCCGCGAATCCGGCCGCGTCGAGCATCTGCTGGTACGTCGTTTCACTGTGCACCTCGCCGTCGGAGGTCCAGACGAGCATCAACACGGAGAACAGGTGCGCGGCGGCGTCGCGCGCGGGCGGCTGGCCGTCGCGCGTGACGAACCCGACCAACACGAGCCTGCCGTCGCCGGCCATCGCCGCGGCGAGCCGGCGCAGCAGCGTGACGCCCCGCCCGGGCGAGAAGTGGTGCAGGACGTTGGTGACCATGACGACGTCGTACGGCCCACCGAGCGGGACCTCGAACATGTCCCCCGCGATCGTCTCGACCCGGTCGGACACTCCCATGTCGGCGGCGTGCTTGCGCGCCTCGGGCAGCACGTTCGGCCAGTCCAGGGACCACACCCGGGCGTGCGGTTGGGCGGCGGCCAGGGTGTACCCGTACAGGCCGTGGCCGCAGGCCACGTCCAGCACGTCGAGACGGGGCCGCGCGCCGGCCCACGGCGCCAGCGTCGCGGCCGCGAGTCCGGCGGTCGGGCGGGCGACCGCGCCGGCATAGGCGGCGAACTGCTCCCAGTACGGGTACCGCGGGGTCTCCGCGTGCTCGGCCACCACCGGGCCGCCCAGCCGTACCGCCTCGGCGAGCCGGCCGAACGCCTCCCACTCCCAGGAGCTGGCCATGACACGTGCCATGTCCCCGACGTAGCCGGGCCGGCCGCGCACCAGGTGCCCGGCGCTTCCCGCCGTCAGCTGGTAGGTCCTGCCGTCGCTGTCGAGCAGGCCGAGTGCCGAGAGGCCGCCCAGCAGCAGCCGCACTCCGCGTTCGGCCAACCCGAGCCGCCCCGCCACCGCGCCGGCGTCCAGCGGACCGCGGGCGAGTGTGTCGAAGACGCCGACTTCGATGGCGGAGCGCAGCATCGAGGTTTTCTTGTACGCGAGGAGCATGTCGAAGATCTGCGCGGGCGTCTGTGGCGCGTACCCGCTCATACCAGAAGCTCCTCACCATGGTGACCGACGTAGTACACGCCCTGCTCGTGGTTGCCGTAGTGGGCGTGGAAGCCCACCCGGTGGTACAGCGACAGGGTGATGGCGTGCGGCGCGGCGTCGACCGGGCGGTCCAGGCGTATCGCCTCCAGCACCGCCGGGATGTCGTAGGCGAAGGGCTCGTCGGCGCGGCAGTAGTAGGGCTCGTCGTCGATCTCGACGACCGGCAGCCCCACCGGCGGTGCGGTCGGCGGGTCGAAGATGGGCTTGGTCATCCGGTCGTACCGGAACACCTCGGTGAGCAGGTCCGCGTACCGCGCCGGCAGCTGCGGCCGCACCGCCTCGGTCCACCAGCCGGCGAGCAGGGCGTCCAGTTGCGGCTCGCCGTAGAGCTCGCGCAGGAACGCCGGTACGGCACCGGGTTGGCGCTCCAGGCGCGACGCGAGAGCGGCCAGCCGGACCGCGGCGGGGTGCGGGGACGCCTCGAACCATTTGGTCATGCTGCGCACCACAGCGGACTGACTCAGGCCGGCCAGCTCCCGCAGCGGCGCCCAGATGTGGCGCAGCACGAGGTGTTCGGCGATCGACCGGGCCCAGAGGATGAAGCGCTTCATCTCCAGGTTCTCCGCGATCGTCATGGTCCGGTGGGCCAGCACGTATTCGAAGTCGTCATGCTCGCCGCGCACGGTGCGGAAGCCGAAGCGGTCCTTGTCCTGCGAGTACTCGGTGTTGGGCAGCAGCAGCAGGGGGTAGACGGCGATCCGGGTCATGTACTTCGCCAGCCGGTCGTACCCCTCGAAGAAGGAGTCGACCGTCTCGCCGGGCGAGCCCCAGATCAGCTCGGCGTAACAGTCCAGGCCCTCGGCGCGCAGCCAGGCGATGAGGTCCTCCCACTCGTTGAGCTTCATGTTGCGGCGGTGCATCAGGTCCAGTGCGGGGTCGTTGAGCGTCTGCAGGGCCAGGGTGAACGAGCTGCGCATGCCCGCCTCTTTCATGCGCCGCACGATGCTGTAGAAGACGGCCGACTTGTTCTTGGCCCACGAGCCTTCCACGGACTTCGGGTAGCCGTACTTGTCGCGGGTGCGGATGACCTCCTCGACGAACTCCAGGTCCTGCGGAAGAAGGCCGATGTTGGCGTCGCACAACACGATGGTGTGCACCTTGTGGTAGGCGAACACCTCCAGTTCCGCGCGCAGCCGGTCGAGGGAGAAGGCGCGGACCTTCTGGCCGACCGCGCCGCCCCAGTAGCAGAAGGCGCACCGGTACGGGCAGCCGCGATTGGTCTCCATGAGCGCCACGTCGTACCGGAACTCGCCGGTGTTGTCGGTCAGCGGGATCGCGCCGGTCAGGAACGGCGAGGGGATGGAGTCCAGTTCCTGGATGCGCTCGGGGGCGGCCGTGGTGAGTACCTTGCCGGGCTCCTGCGCCACGCTGATCCCGCCGATGTCGGTCAGCTCCTGGGGTGCCCGGCCGGCCAGGTAGGCCAGCAGGAGGTCGCGGAAGACGAACTCGCCCTCGGTGTTGACCACGACGTCGACCTGCGGGTACTGGCGCAGCACCCGGTCGGCCTGGTTGGCCACGTGGGTCCCGCCGAAGATGACCCAGCCGTCCGGGCGGATCTGCTTGAAGGTCTCGGCGAGCGCACCGAACGGGTGGTAGCTCCAGCCGAAGACCGAGAACGCCATGACGTCCGGGGCTCCGGCGGTGAACATGGTCTCGGCCATGACGGTGACCGTGTCCCCGCCGCCGAAATTGAAGATACGGATATCCATTTCATCGCGTATCGGCTCGGACGCCGTCGCCGCCGCCTTCAGATATCCGGCGGCCAATGGCATGGACTCCTTGGGCATATCCCAGATGCCCTGCTGTACGATCCACACGGTGCGTTTCCGCCGCACGTCACTCACCCGTCACCCAGGTCGTGCGCCGCCATTCGACGCGCCGCTGCCGACGCTATTGGCGTTGCGCCGAGCGGATAACCGGGAAAACCCTAGGCCGCCGTACCCCACGAATTCAGACACGGAATGGCGCGTCATAGACACAAGACGCGCGCCTTTCCTCCGGACCGCTTCAGCGTACGACGATGAGGTGCTCCCCCCGAGGTACCAGTTCCCCGATCAGCGCGGCGCCCGGGACGTGCCCGGCCAGCAGCAGGCCGCCCGAGGTCTGCGCATCCGCCAGCAGCAGCGCCTCGTCCTCGCCGCACCGCGTCAGGTCGCAGTGCGGCCGTACCCAGTCCAGGTTGCGCCGGGTGCCGCCGGAGACGTACCCGGCGCGCAGCGACTCCCGCGCCCCCGCCAGGTACGGCACGGCGGCCGCGTCGACGACCGCGCTGACCCCGCTGGCCCGCGCCAGCTTGAGCAGGTGGCCGAGCAGCCCGAACCCGGTGACGTCGGTGGCACACCGGACGCCGGCCGCCACCGCGGCCCGGGCCGCGTCCCGGTTCAGCGCCGCCATCGACGCCACCGCCTCGGGAAAGCGTTCGCCGGTTGCCTTGTGCCGGTTGTTCAGCACGCCGACGCCCAGCGGCTTGGTGAGGCTCAGCGGCAGGCCCGGGCGGCCGGTGTCGTTGCGCATGAGCTCGGCCGGCTCGACCAGGCCGGTGACCGCCATGCCGTACTTGGGTTCGGGGTCGTCGACGCTGTGCCCGCCGGCGACGTGGCAACCCGCCTCGGCGGCCACGTCCAGCCCGCCGCGCAGCACCTCGCGCGCGAGGTCGAAGGGCAGCGTGTCCCGCGGCCAGGCGAGCAGGTTCACCGCGACCAGCGGCCAGCCACCCATCGCGTACACGTCGGACAGAGCGTTGGCCGCCGCGATCCGCCCCCAGTCGTACGGGTCGTCCACGACCGGCGTGAAGAAGTCGGCGGTGGCCACGATGGCCGGCCCGGTACCGTAGCGGACCACCGCCGCGTCGTCCCCGGTGTCCAGACCCACCAGCAGTTCGCCGGCGTACCGGGAGCCGACCGTCGAGTGTGGACTCAGGCCGGCGAGGACCGACTCCAGCTCGCCGGGCGGTATCTTGCAGGCACAGCCCCCGCCGTGGGCGTACCCGGTGAGCCGGACGGCCTGGGGCGGCGCCGTCACGCCGTGCTTCCCGCGGTCGACACCACCGCGCCCGACTCGATCAGTCCCTTGATGCGTACCTGGTTGTCCCTTCCGTGCGCGTCCATCCGGGCGACGACGGTCGCCAGCGGCAGCTCCAGTGCCGGGTCCAGTTCGAAGTCCTGCGTCCAGGTCATCAGCGTGCCCCCGTCCACCGCCCGGTAGGTCCAGGTGAGGTGCATGTACAGGAAGGGGTGCAGCGGGTCCTCCCGCTGCGCGACCGCCACCAGGTCCTGGTGGTCGAGCAGCCGCCAGGACTGCCAGGCCGCGCCCTCCTTGTTGCGCAGCCGGAACACCAGCTTGGTGAACCGGCCCGCCTCCTCGCGGCGCAGCACCTCGCTCTCGTTGTACTCGTTGAACAGCACCCGCCAGTTGTCGATGTCGTTGGTCACCGCGAACACCTCGGCGGGCGGCCGGGCGATCTGCACGCTGTGCTGGATCTGGGGCATGGTGGTCCCTCCCTCAGCGCCGTGGCGCGTTGTGGACACAGGCGACGAGGTCGGCGAAGGTACGCACCGCGAGGATGTCGTCGGTACCGATGGCGACCGGCGCCGACCGCTCCAGGGCAACCGCGATCTCCACCAGTTCGGTCGAGTCGACCTGCATGTCCTCGCGCAGCCGCGTGCTGTCGCGCACGCCGTCCGTGTCAATCTCCAACTCCTTGAGCACCGTACGGACGGTGCCTTCCGCGTCCATCGCCGAACTCCCTTCTCATCGCGGCTACAGTGCGAGCACCACCGCCACGGCGGAGCGCTTCTCGTGCGCGATGCTCAACAGCAGCCGGCGGAATCCGTACCGGTGGGCCAGCCCGGCCGCCTCGCCCAGCAGCGTCAGTACCGGCTCGCCGTGCACGCCGGTACCGATCTGGATGTCGTTCCACCGGGGCACCGCGCCGCGCGGGCCGAACACCTTGCGGACCGCCTCCTTCGCGGCGAAGCGGCCGGCCACGGTGTCCCACCGGACCCCGCGCTCGCCGTGCAGCGTCGCCCGTTCGACCGGTGTGAACAGGCGGTCCAGCACCTCGTCGCCCCACCGTTCGACCATCGCGCGCAGCCGCTCGCCGTCCACGATGTCGACGCCGAGCGCGGGCGGTCCGCTCAGCGGGTCAGCACCAGGCACGCGTTCACCCCTCCCAGGCCGCGGGCGACGACCGCCACCGAGCGGACGCGGTCGATCTGGCGTGGTGCGCCGGAGACGAAGTCCAGGTCGAACCCGGGCGCCGGCGCGTCCAGATTGGCGATGGGCGGCACCGTGCCGGAAGCCAGGGTGCGCAGCGCCACCGCCATGTCCGCCGCGGTGGCCGCGCCCATCAGGTGCCCCACCGCGGGCTTGGCGGCGGTGACCGGAACCGCGCTGCTCCCGCCGTTCAGGGCCGTGGACAGTGCCAGCACCTCGGCGGAATCCTCCCGTGGCACACCGGATCCGTCGGCGAACACACACCCCAGCTCCGCGGGCGGCACACCGGCCCGCGACAGCGCGGTCGTCACGGCCCGCGACAGCGTGCCGCCGTGCGGCTCGGTGGTGTAGTAGGGCATGTACCCGTCGGTGTTCAGCGCCCATCCGGCCAGTTCGCCGAGTACCGGCGCGCCTCGCGAGGCCGCGTGCTCCCAGCGCTCCAGCACCAGGAAGACACTTCCCTCGCCGATCACGGTGCCGCCGTGGCGCCGGTCGAAGGCCCGGTACGCCCGCTCCGGATCGCCGTTGCCCAGCGGGGTGAGGAACCCGCCGGTCTGGCAGCACAGCCAGG